>JAAYMK010000067.1 GCA_012521405.1 Bacillota bacterium | reverse complement strand
TTTTGCTCTATTCGCAAAGCTCCCAGGAAAACTGGTATTCAGAAGACAAAAAGTTTAGCGCTACCTGGAAAAACAATTATTTGGAAATACTGCACAGAGGTAATTCTATCAGTTTAATTCATTCCTTCCGGTAGGGAATATCGTATGAACCGCCATCTTTAGGAAAAGCAACATCTGTCCCGGTAATTGTTTCTGTCGTGGCCACATGTTTTGCCCCGGAAGAGAAGCAGCTTTTACCAATAACATCGGGGAACTTCCTTGCCTCTCTTACATCCTCTTTGGTTAAGACATAATCACCCATTATCCTTCGGCTCTCCCGGATGCGCGCTTCAGTGCACATTCGGGTCAGGTAAGCATTTTTAAATCCAGGCAGATATTTTTTAATAAATTTCAGAGCAATTTGTATCTGCTTGCGGCACTCAATTTCTACTCTGGTTAAATCTCTAACATCGGTAGGATCGCAATTGTCAACCTGGGAAGAATGTTGGAAATGAGCCTGAATGACCCCATTTTCACGCGGCATAATAAAGAAACCTACCCCGCTATAGGGATGCCATTCTCCTGCAGCCAATGCTTTATCACGCAGTGAATAAAAGCCCATAAAATTACTAATTTCCCTCACGTCTGTCACTTGTTTGATCCGCTCTCTTACTTGCTCGTCCGTCCAATCAAGATACGGAGTAACCATGGGGTTAAAATCATAAACATTTTCGCGGATGTATTTCAAGACTTCGTCCCAATCTACACCGTCCATGGTAAAAGAAACCGTATGCGGCTCAAGTTCTTCTTTCGGCACTTGCTCATAAGGCGCTCCCGCCCTGGCTGCAATATGTCCTTCCCCGGTACAGTCAATAATAACTTTACCAAAGACAACTTGGCGACCTGACGGGTTTTCGACAATCACACCGGTCACTTTGTTGCCCTCTTTGACAACATCGACAGCAACTGAATACAGTAGTAATTCCACATTATTTTCCGTCATCATTTCAAAAATTAACAAGCCCCAGTAATCTGGATCAACAAGGGAAAAGGAATAGCCTATTCTAAAGTCAGGAGTAGTATGAGGAAGTGCATGTCCCTCTTTTAACAATCTATTATGTGTTTCTTCCATAATTCCGCCCACAATTTGCTCCTTGCGTGCATTAAACATGTAAGCGTAAGCAAATCCTGGAGGCCCGGAAACATTCATTTGCCCACCTAATGTACCAAGGCGCTCAATTAAAATAGTTTTCGCTCCCGCCCGGGCAGAAGCAATGGCTGCCGCAACCCCGGAAGTACCACCGCCGACGACAACTACATCAAAATCACCGTACTTTTCCATTAAACTTAAACTTCCTCCTTTTTTTACTCTCCGCTATTTTCTTCTAAATTCTTCTATGGAACGTGCCGGCTTGCCGTTCGGCAGTGTTACCGGCTCGACAATACCTTCGCTGTGCAACGCCCAGGGCAAAATTACTCCGGAATGGCCACCCCGGCCACCAACAACAACAATTTCAATATCCTTAGGTGTGCGGGTTACAGGCATGGGATGCTTATTTTCAAACTCAGGCGGTCTGACAGGCACTAACCCCCTGTTTCTCACCATGGGTACGTCATGCACGGCGCGCAAGTGAATATGTTCGCGTATCGTATCTTTGGTGTAGCCGGCTTTTTTCAGCATCATCCCATGGTCAGGTGTAAGAGCCAGCACAAGCGGCCCTGGAATATAAGCGTTATTTGAACCTAAAGTGGTGCAACAAGCTGTAATTGTATCTAATAAGTCATGGCCGTTTAAACTTAAGAAGTCGATAATATCATGTTGAGGTTCTGCTTTTAAGACATAAACAGTAGTTGTCTCTGCATCAAAGCGTTCTTCATTGATCATTTCCCACTGTGCTAAACTGGGTTCTTCAGCAAAACAATATGTAAATTCTGCTTGTGAAGCCAGGCAATCAAGATCACAGATGCCGGGCACAGAACGACAAACATTCATAATTACCAGATTGACGGCACGTCCAAGGGTGGCATTTACCGGGTAGCCCGGCCCCATGCAGCCCGCTTTGCCTGAAAGGCCGATTTCCTGTGCTATAGGCCCGCTGACCAAAATCAAATTACCGCCGGGATGAGAAGTCGTTACAGACTGCAGTAAATTATACTTCTCATTGGCCATAGCTTTAAAAGCAGCAATTAAGACGGGCATAACTTGCGGTTTGCATCCCGCCATTACAGCAGCAATGGCCACATCTTTAACGGTGACATTTTTACCGGTAGGACCAATTTCCCGCCATAAAATCATGTCCGGAGCAAAGGGACAATACTCTAACATCTTTTCATAGCGGACTTGTGTCGGCGGAATGATGGGCAACCCGTCACTAATATGCAATTCATGAAAATAATCATTGATTTCTTCCAGATAACAACCCGGCTCATAAAGTTTGTCTTCAGAAATTTGGATTTTATTTGTGATGTCCAGAAAGCCGTTTTCTGCAGGAGGTACCGCATCAAGCTGAAAATCAATACGTGCCAGCTCTGCAAGTTTTTCCCCTGTTGCCGTCAACGAATCAATAATGTAATCCCATTTAAGATCTATCTGCTCCCGCACTTCCTCTTTTGTGCTTGCCTGGTAAATATCAATTTTACACAAGCAAAGCCGGCCTGCCCGGTAAAAAGCAACCCCTTCAACCAATTCGCCGCCAGGAGGTGCTGTTATATAAACACTGGGAATGCCTAATTTTTCAAGGGCAATGGTGACAATGCAAGTAGCCGGTGATGTTCCCATATCACCTAAAGCCACAATGGCTGCTGTAGGCTTCTCTTTAGCCAACATTGCCGCATATTCCTCAAGTTGCTGGGTATCTTTGCCCCGAACCGTCTCGCAATAATCTACGAAATTTGTGATCCCCATTTCCTGGAAACGCTCTTTTATCCGGACAAAAACTTCCCCATAATTACAAAAACCTAATTTTGTGTTGTTGTAAAAAAGAATTTTCCCTGCCTGCAATTCCTGCAGACTGACTCTGGGTGCCAATTTAAGTAATGGTCTTTCCTGATAGCCGCGGGGATCTATAATTGGGTGCAGACTATTCACAACTATCTGACTCCTTTCAAGAAATAGCAAATTAATAGTATTTTGACTTATCAATCTATTTGCCGTAACTTTGAAAATGCCTTACATCTACGCACGCACTTTTTCCCGCTCATAGCTGTTTGCCGGAAAATCAGAAATGAATCAGTACACCCGCCTGCTCTAAAGCATGCTGTAGATCGGTTACCGGCAGATCTTCTAAACTACAATTTTTTTGCACAGCCAAGGCAGCAGCCGTTCCGGCGGCTTCTCCGGTCATAGCAGCAGGGGGGATGACCCGCGTTATTTCCCAAGCGTCACCGGCTGCAGCAATTGTTCGCCCAGCGGTAATGATATTGGCTATGCCGGGCGCAATCAAACTGCGATAGGGAATTTCCATAACCGGGCCCGCTTTGCGCCAGTCGCCCGTAGTACCAATAGAATCTTCAAAATGAGTATTAATATCGGTTTCCTGCAATACATAAAACCCATTAATCCTGCGTGTCGTCCGGAACTGGGGCATCCCTGGCAGTGTAATGTAAGCCCTTTGTTTCGCTTTAGCTTTATCCAAATTACTTTTTAATAGTTCTCTTCCCTTGAGAATAAATTCAGTCACTTCATGGGCATTTGTGCCATAATATTTTCTTGCTCCTTGAATGGCGTGTTTTCCATCTGCCTCGCCGCCAAACCATTGCAAATGGATACCGGCAGTAATATTTGCCGTTTCTACAGCCTTTTGCATCTGCGCCAGACTTGTGGTATACGCCCAGTACGACAGCCAGTTCAGACTTTCTGTGCAGTCTGCTCCAGCTCTATACATAATGTCAGCATCTCCTGTAGTGTCTACGATCATTTTCCCCCGGTAAGCAATCCGTCCTGATTTATTTTCTAAAATTATCCCTAGACAGGTGCCGTTATCCATTACAGGCCGGCTAAAAACTGTATCAAATAAAAGGTCCACACCCTCTTGCTGCATCACTTCATCAAGGGCAATGACAAATTCAGCCGGCGAAAAAATTGTCATATAACGGCGTTTCGTCTGTGCTTTTGTGCATCCCTTTTTCCACTCAGGCGGCAAATTATCATAGCCATATTTTATTGCTAGATGTAATAGTTCCTCAGCTATGCCACCAATCACTTTTCTGCCCTTACCGTCACAAAGCGGTAAATAAATAGCTATTAGTCCTAGGGTGGCCAGTCCTCCCAGCATCACACTTTTTTCCACTAACAGCGTTTTACAACCATTTCTTTTTGCCGCTAAAGCAGCACTAACCCCGGCAACACCTCCACCGACAACAATAACATCATATTCGCCCCATACCGGAATACTATTGTGTTCAGTAAAGTTTTCCATATTTTCCTCCAGCCCGTTCAGTTTTTCTCCTTGTACCAACGGGAAAGCTGCTACGTTTATTCTAACAGAAATAAGCTGCAAATCATTATTTCGGCGCCAATTGTCCATTTCTAGATAGTGACAAATTGTTGACAGCAAAAGCTATAGCAGCTTACTAATACTTATATATCTGGTTATACGGCTATAAAAAAGCAAAAAAAAGCCAGGAGAATTTCTCCTGACCAATCTGAAAAATCTGCTCTCTAATGTGAAGCAATTACCAAATTGAAGCTACACAATTTATGACGGCAGTCCATGCCGGCAGGTTAAGCATTTTGGAAAAAAAGTGCAAGCGTGCCGGGGCCGGCATGTGCACCGACGGCACAGCCTATGGGGTTCATAATAAAATCGTGACAGCCAAACTCTTTACGGATGGCTTCCATCAGTTTATTGGCGCTTTCCAAATCATCTCCATGGCTAATGCCGATTGTTTGCTCTTTTAAGTTACGCCCCCGTTCGCGCATAATTTCCAACATGCGGCGGATAACTTTATTTTTTCCCCGCACCCTTTCCAGTGGTACCAGTCTCCCCTTTTCCACATGTAAAATCGGCTTAATATTTAAAATCCCGCCAATCATGGCCGTGGTCCGGCTGACCCGTCCGCCCCGGTAGAGATATTCCAAGTCGTCAACAGTAAATATATGCTCCATATGCCGGGCGCAATGCATAGTTTTCTCTACCACTTCCGCCAGGGGAAGACCTTCTTTAACCCACTTGGCTGTATGATATACTACCAGTCCCTGTCCCATAGAAGCACATTTTGTATCTACCAGTTCAATTTGACAATCAGGGTAAAGTTCACGCACTTCTTCTCTGGCTATTACGGCTGACTGAAATGTGGCAGACAGCTCAGAACTAAAGCCCACATAGATACAGCTTTGACCGTTTTTAACATATTCGAGAAAGCGCTCTTTAAAAGCTGCAGGTTCAGCTTGAGCCGTTTTAAAAACTTGTCCCCGGCGCATGGCCTCAAACATTACATCTGACTGTAAAGTGATGCCGTCCAAATATTCTTTATCACCCTCAAACACATATAGAGGAATCATCTCAATACCATATTCCTGCATTAATGAGGGTGGTAAATCTGCGGCACTATCGGTTAACACTTTAATACTCATTTTATTCTCGCCTCCTTCATTATGGCAATTTTGCGTTATGCGTTGGTGGCCGTTTCCAGTAGTTTTTCCAATTCCTTTGGGGTCAAGATATAGTTTGTATTGCAAAAGTGGCAGTTTATTTCTATGGGTTCCTTGTCGGCGATCATGTTTTCTATTTCTTTTTTGCCAATACTAATAATAGCTTTTTCCACACGTTCTTTCGTACAGTTACATGCATATTGTGTCGGTATTTGCCCTTGAAATTTCACTCCCACCTCACCTAGCACGTGCTCCAAAATAGCCTCCGGCGACAATTTTCGCTCCAATAAGCTTGTTACGGCGGCCATCTTACTGATTTTATCTTCAACCAGGCGAATGACGCTTTCAGCGCACCCCGGAAGAACCTGAATAATAAAGCCTCCGGCCTGCTTGACAGTATAGTCGGTATCAATTAAAACGCCTAGCGCTACTGCCGACGGCATTTGCTCCGAATGGGTGAAATAATACGTAAAATCTTCTGCGATCTCACCGGAAACCAGTTCTGTACGTCCAATATAAGGTTCCTTCAAACCTAAATCTTTAATGACGCTTAAAACTCCTTTACCTACAGCTTTTCCCACATCCAATTTACCGTTTGCTTTGAGCGGAAGCTCCACGTGAGGCTGCTGCACATAACCTTTGACGTTGGCATGCGCATCGGCTGTAACCAAAAGCCCCTGCAAAGGACCGCTACACTTAATTTGCAAAGTTAAAACATCATGAGGATTTTTCATCATCACTCCCATCATGCTTCCTACAGTCAGTAGCCTGCCCAATGCGGCAGTGGCAACGGGAGTAGTGTGATGAATTTGCCGTGCGCGTTCTACCAAATTTTTCGTAGTTGCTGCAAAGGCCCTGATCTGATTATCTGCTGCCATTGCCCTGACGATATAATCTATCATTTTTACCTCCTGCAAAATTAAGCTTTGTCACTCCGGTAAAACTGCCAAAAGGAAACTTTTGTACTTTATATTCGCATACTTTTTAAACAAACCTGCTAAAAAAGAAAATATTTCTGCAAAAGGAAGTTGCACAAAATCTTAACACAAATTGAATTAATTAACATTATACCCAATTTGTGCTTGTATTTTACCATAATTTGTGTTATCTTTGCAGTAGTAGGGGGTGAAGCTATGAAAGCTACCGGTATTGTACGTAAAGTAGATGAATTGGGACGGGTGGTAATCCCCATTGAGTTGCGCCGCACACTTGGCATTAAAATAAAAGACGGCCTGGAAATTTTTGTCGATGACGAAAAAATAATCCTGAGAAAATATGAACCGGCTTGCATTTTTTGCCAAAACGCCGAAAATGTTATTGATTACCGCGGAAAAATAGTTTGTCAAGGGTATTCAAGAGTTAAAATTACGTAGCGAGCAAAAAGAAACTAAAAATAAATAATAGTTTAAAGCTTGATAAATTCAGCCTCAATGTTTAATATTTATGTAGAAAAAAGGCTGTTGCATACGACGCTTAATCGTTTGCAACAGCCATTTTTATCTCTGGCAATTTTACTGCATAACAATCACATGCTTTGTAGATTTAAAACAAAGTCTCATCCTCATATTTTGTGGAAAGATCAATGACAGTACTAAAATTATATGTGATGCCGTCAATTTCCAAAGGCGTCAAAGTTAGGGCGATAGGTTTTCGTGTGCCGTTTTTGTGTGTGATCACCAATTCCATATAGTCAATTTTACCTGCCATAGCCTGCCGCGCTTTAAAAACTGCCTGGCGGCGTTCATCTTCATTGGGAAAAACCAAGTAGAACCAACCATGACGATTTACTTCTTCAAGGCTGTAGCCGGTAATACGCTCCATGGCTTCGTTATAAATTAAAAACTTTCCTTGTTGTGTGCTTAAAGAAAAACCTTCCCGCGCTTTGCGGATCACTGTATCTAGAATTAGCTGCACTCTCTGCCTTTCTTGTTCAGCTTGAAAACGAACTAAAGCGGCACCAATACTTTGACCTGCCACGGTCAAAAAATTAATTTCGTCATCGGAAAACTTGTCCTGCTCATAATCGTTTAATTGTAAAAGCCCCACAATCTCATCGTGAAAACGCAACGGAATGAGGGCAATAGATTTATACCCCATTTTCCCACAATGATTACGTATTTTAAAGGGAAGTTTTTGCGCCGAAAACTTGGCTGCCAGGTCATTTATATTACCGGTATAAAAAGCACCGTCGACAGCAAAAGGCTGATGCTTTTCTGCCCATTCCCCTCTGATGACACGACCACAGATGCAGTCCAGCTGCACTGCACCCTTCTCATCCCGCTTTATGGTACCGGCTTCAAGACAGGTTAAATAAGATTCATTTTTAATAAAATCTTCAGTAAAACCTAATGTTTTGATATAGGGATAATCTTCACCTTTACGCAGGCGAATCCCGGCCGCGGCACAACCTAAATAATCACGGACTATTTCTAGAATGCGCTCTAAGATATTATTCAAATCGCCGGGACTGGCAAGCACCTCAAGCAGATGCAAAATTACCAGGCGCCGGTCTTCTTCTGCTTTTATTTCCGTAATATCAAGCCCAAAACAGATAATATTTTTGATTTTTCCTGTAGTTTGCTCCTCAATCTTGCTGCTAGACCAAACCAGTGAGCGCTTTTGCCCGGATTTTGTTAACCAATGGCTTACATAGCTAGCACGCATCTCAGTCGTTAAAAGCTGCTGCAGTATTTTTCTTAGTCGCTCTTTTTCCGCCGGCGGCACTAAAAAATCAGGTTCCCGGCCCAAAACTTCTTTGCGAGTGTAACCCGACAAGCGCTCACAAGCTGAATTAAACTCGATAATCCGGCCCCGTTCATCAAGGATGAGAATTAAAGCTTCTATTTTTTCTACCAAATCCAACATGTTTTCCGGCCCCTGGACTTGTAGGGATTCTTCCTTTGCCTGGGTAAAAAAGTGAAAATACTGTGCCAGCTTGCTTTTACTTGCCATGGGAACCTCCCCGTAAGTTCAAAAATACACAATCTCTAAATTTATTCGCGTCCCCTGGAAAGAATCCTGCTTAAAGCTTTACCCCGCGTAATACTGTAAGAAATTATTAAGAATCCACTGCACCTTTGAAAGTTGTGAAGACTGCGTTATAATAAGGTAGCTTCCCCAATCATGCTAAAAAGATAAGGAGAAGGAAAAATGCGCATCGGTGTAATTAGCGACACGCATATTCCCACTAGAGCCAGGCACTTGCCTGCTGTTTTGTTTGAGCATTTTGCAGATGTAGACCTAATTTTGCATGCCGGTGACTTGGTAGACCCACAAGTATTGGTAGATTTAGCTGCCATTGCACCGGTAGAAGCAGTAGCGGGTAATATGGACAGCCCAGAACTTCAAAACAAGTTAGGTAGCAAAAAAATTTTAGAATTGGCAGGTTTTCGCATTGGTCTTACCCATGGCCATCTTGGTTCATACCGGCATCATACACCACAAAGAGCGCTATCAATTTTTGCCCAAGATGCTGTAGACGTTGTCATTTTTGGCCATAGCCACCAACCATACTTAAAAAAAGAAAAAGGAATTTTACTTTTTAACCCCGGCTCACCTACAGACCGCCGGCGCCAGCCACGCCATAGTTGCGGTTTGCTTCTTTTAGACCAAAAAATTACTGCTGAAATTATTTACCTTTCGTAATTTATCCTTTTTACCTATAAAATTGCGGCTGCCGGTTTGAACCTGCAGCCGCTTTACACGTAAATGGGACACCTGGCCAGAGTAAGGAATTAGTGATAAAATTTACTACGTACATCCGGTTTAAACACCTGTGGCAAGGAAGGTGCGCAAGATGCCAAAGAAAACAGATTACCATGTACATCCTGATTATTCTCTAGATGCTGAACAGGTTAAAATAAAAACTTATTGCCGGCGCGCACTGGAATTGGGCTTAAAAGAAATTTGCTTTACCACCCATATGGAATTTGCCAAACTGGAACAAGGCAATGACAAGCTTGTTTATTATCAAGGCAAACCTTACAGTTTACTTAATTACAATTGGCTTGACGCTTATTTTAAAGAAATCCAGCAGGCCCAGCAGGAATTTAAAAAAGACGGGCTACAGGTAAAGGCAGGCGTGGAAATAGGTTATCATCGAAAATATGCAAAGGAAATTGAAAAAGTTGTCAGCCAATATCCCTTTGACTATGTTTTAGGCGCCATTCATAATCTGGCAGGCTACTCCATTGCCTCAAAAGTGGAAAGTGCTTCTTATTTTGCCGCCCGTGATTTAGCTACGGTGCAGCATGATTATTTTTCCCTGCTGGCAGAAGCCGTTAAAACCGGCTTATTTGATGCCATCGCACATCTGGATATTTATTGCCGCTATGGCATGAGACATTACGGCGAACAAATTACTACCATTCATCGCGGCGTCATCGAACCAATTTTTGCCGAAATGGCCAAACGAAAGATGGCGCTGGAAATCAATACATCAAGTAGAAGCAGGTTGTTAAAAGAATTCCATCCAGCCAAGGAAATTGTGGCACTGGCTGCAAAAGCCGGCTTAAAATATTTTACTGTGGGTTCAGATGCACATAGATTGGAGGAACTGGGCCGACACCTGCATGAAGCTTTAAGCCTGCTCCGTGAATTTAAGCTCACTAACTGTGTATATACCCGGCGCAGGGCCATCCCCCTTTCCACTTCAAACCTAAATCAATTTACGCAACATAAGCAGCCTGGCCACAGCTTGCACATGGCAAATTACGGCAAGCACCACCAAAGTGGCCGGCACTAAATTGAAAATACCTCCCAACATGATCAGAAAAAGGCGACCGTCCCGATTGGCCGGCAAATACCTGAACACACCGTCATAAAGCCAGGGGACAAAAGTTTTCCCTGTAAGGGCTTGAAACTTTTCCTTAATTAACATAGACTTGGGCAAACCGCTTAAAGCAATGGCGCCGATTAAAAACACCACCAGGCTTTCTGTTTCCAAATACCAACCACAAGCCATACCCAAAACAATGAAAAAATCGGCATACCGGTCTAAAATGGCGTCAAAAAGTCCGCCGTAATCGCTCTGCAAAAACTTCAGGCGGGCAATTTCTCCGTCCACCCCGTCCAAAATCGAAGTTAATTGGGTTAAGATTCCCCCCCAAAACGGCCGGCGCAAAGCAAAAGCAACGGCTGCAGCCAAAGCCACTAAAAAAGAGATAAAAGTAATTTGGTTGGGAGTCAGAACGGTTTTGCTTAAAACTTTTGTCAGCGGTAAAGAAAATTTGCGGTTAATGGTACGGGAAATAAATCCGTCCTTAGGCGGCAAAAGAGATTTAAGCAAAATTTTTTCCGCCTGCTTGAAACTTGCTAAATCATCTACATCCACCCAGTCTTCCTGCAAAAAATGAAGTTTCACTTTACCGTCTGCGGCCAAAAAATTTATGGCTGCAGTTAAGCTGTAATTTTCTTGGGAAATTGCTTTTTCCAAAGCAGCCAGCAAAAGTTCATTTCCGGCAAAAAGCCCGCCATCAACAGCATTAAAATGCTGCAGGTCTTTACCTAACTTTAAAGCTAAACCGTTTTCAGCAATAATTTTTGTAGCTTCCGGCAAGTCCCAGACTCTTTCCAGCCGCCGGTCCGCCGCCAATAATATTTTCTCTGCATCATTAGCTTTGGCCGCGGCCACAAATGCTTGTAAATCTTTTAAATTAAACATATGGTCTGCCATCATTAGAATAAACCTTTCTTGTGGCTGGAAAATTTTTCTAAATGTGTAGGCAGAAACCCCATTACCCAACTGCCAATCCGGGTTGTGGAGATAAGTTATTTTTACTTGGTGCTTTTTTCCGTCACCTAAATAATTTTCCAGCTCCTGCCGGTAACGGCCGGTGATAATGACAAACTCATCAATGCCGCATGCCCGCAAAGATAGAATATTTCTTGTAATTAAAGGAAGCCCCAATAAATTAATGAGGGGCTTCGGTGTTTCTAGATCCTGACGCATTCTTGTCCCGGCGCCGGCAGCAAGAATTACTGCGCGCATTAACGCTCCCTCCTGCCGGCGATAAAGTCTTCAACCATTTCCTTTGCTTCCGTATCTGTATATTGCTCCGGAGGCGATTTCATCGTATAAGCGGAAATAGATGTCAATACTCCGCCGATTTTCCGGTCTAAAGCAAGTTTCATGCATCTGATGGCATCAATCATGACACCGCCGCTGTTAGGTGCATCTTCAACGGACAGTTTTAACTCCAAATTAATAGGCAGATCGCCAAAACCTCTACCTTCCATGCGGATGTAACAGATTTTGTTGTCGTTTAAGAAAGGTATATAATCACTGGGGCCAATGTGGATATCATTAGCTGCCAGGGGTTTGCTCAATTCAGATTGGACAGATTGGGTTTTAGAAATTTTCTTTGATTTTAAGCGCGCACTATTTAACATGTTTAAAAAGTCTGTATTGCCGCCAAAATTCAGCTGATATGTGCGGTCAAGAATCACACCACGATTTTCAAACAGTTTAGTTAAGGTACGGTGCACAATGGTAGCACCTACTTGGCTTTTTACATCGTCACCAATTATGGGAATATTTTTTTCCTTAAATCTGTCTGCCCATTCCTTGTCAGAGGCAATAAAAACAGGCATAGCATTAATAAAGCCCACATTTGCTTCCAGACATGCTTCCGCGTAAAATCTGGCAGCCCTTTCAGAACCTACAGGCAAGTAGTTAATTAAAACATGGGCACCGCTTTCGCGTAAAACTTTTACCACATCACAAGGTTTTTCGTCAGCAATGACAAACCTTTTATCCTCATCATAATCAACCATATGTTCAGAAACTCCGTCCAACACATGCCCCATTTGGACGGTAACAGGATAATCCGGCAAATCAGGATAAAATACTCTAGCACAGTTTGGTTTGGCAAAGACCGCCTCTTTTAGCGGTTTACCCACTTTCCTCGCATCTATGTCAAAAGCAGCTACCACATTGATATCCTCAACTTTGTAACCACCCAAATCAGGGTGCATTAAACCGATTTGGTTTTCCGGTTCTTTTTTATATTTTTCAATCCCCTGTAATAAAGAACTGGCACAGTTACCGACTCCCAAAATGGCAATATTAATTTTTTTACTCATCTTGAGACCTCCTTTTCATGCTGATGAAAAATTTTAGTCTTGAGTCTCCTGTAAAACAGTTCACCTCCTTTACATGTTAGTACTTTTCTAGCATAATTTGTATAAATTTATGGCAAGAAAAAACACTTCTGCATGTAACGGAAGTGTTTTTTTAACTGCAAAACACAACACAGACACGAATTTGGCCCCACAAGAATGGCGCACTTCCAAAGCATGCAGCATGCTTCGCTTCCATCCTGTCTGTTGTACTTTGCCTCTATTGAGTTATAGCTTACCAGCTATACAGCAGGTATATGCTTCCTTATATATCATTATATACATCTTGTTAGCAGTCGTCAAGACTTGCTGCCACCAAGGCGCACAGATAGCCTACCATAGGGATGTTTATTTCTTTTCTTTACTTTTCATAGTAAATGGCAGAAACAGTTTTCATGGGACGCATTGTCCCTGAAGGCGTCAGCTCAACACCAATAACCGACGCATCTTTCAACAGTGCAAATAGTTTAGCCTGCTCGTCCAAGGGCCAGTCGTAGGTTCCCGGCAGAAAATAAGTTATTTCCTTGGCTTGGTAATGTTGAGCAACATAGCGAGCAAAGTAATCCTGCGCACATCCCATGGCCGCTTCACAAAGCACTTGCGCATAAAAACTGGCAAGCACACCGTCTTTGCCATTGGCCCACTCCGCCAATTCTCTCCCGCAAGTGGCAATGGCCGGAAATACGCGCTTAAGTTTTGCCAGCGTCTCCGTTAATTTACGGCTGTAAAAAGTTTGTCCTGCTATGACCACATAATCTTCACCGCTTTCAATAATATCTGCAACTTGAAACATTACCTTGGGGCGCGCAATAGCCTTGGCCTCCGCCAACAATTCTGCAAACTCTTCAATTAAGGCAGGCTTATTTTGTATACGTAATCTTTCTGTGAACATTTCCAGTGGAGTATCAAAAACAATTTGCTCAAGGATGACAATATTCATGACAAGTCTTCCCTTCCTTAAAAGCTACATAATAAATTTTACCTTTTGTCTCGATAGGCAATCAAGATCAAGTTAAGCTTTTTCTTGGCCCCTGTCACAAAAAAACCTTTACTTGCCGTAAAGCAAATAAAGGTAATAAAATCCGGGACAGTATCTCTTACATAAAGCCAAGCAGTTTTAGGGAAATAGGCACCCAAATTGCCGTCACGGCCGCCAGCATAATTTGTATAATAGCAGTGGATTTTGGCATATCAAGCATTTTATAGTAGCCGGTCATATATGTAATTAAAGGCACTGTATCAAGAGGCAAAAAGTAGCAATTTGCCACTGTCATACCCAATACCATCATCGGTAAAACCGGTGTAATGCCCATATTTTGTGCCAATCCCACCAAGGGTGCCGACAGTAAGGGAATCAGTGCAGGTGCTACAGGAACAACAATTAGCATTAAAAAGACAATAATGGCGGCGATAAAAGCTATCCCTATAAGCGGAAAATTTAAGGTGCTGGGGAAATATGTGTTTATCAGCCAATCGCTCACCCCATTGGTAATGAGAGCATTGCCTATGGTAATAATGCTGCCAAGAAGGAAAAACGCCGGCCAACTGACACTTTCCACAAATTCATCCCAAGTCAAAACGGCATATTTAGGAATAAACAAGAAAGCAAACCCTACTAAAATGACCAAGGTAATATCGAAAACAGCATACCAGGAGCTTAAAATCCAGAAAAAGAGCATTAAAAGCACTAGGATGAGTACATATTTTTCCTGGAAGTTCATTTTGGAAGGTACTTTCAAACTGGCCACAAACTGCTTGATTTCCTCCTCCGGCAATTCAACAATCCCATAAACTTTTATAATCACAAGCCAGGCTAGAGGCAAAATTACAAGCACTATGGGCACGCCAACAATCATCCATTGCACAAAACTAACGGAAATCCCGGTAAGATCCTCCAGAAAACTTAAAGTCATGAGGTTTAAAGATGAACCTGCCGGCGTCAGCATGCCGCCAATCATACTGGCCACAGGCAGTCCAATCATAAAAGCTCTACCTGTTTGTTTGCGATCAGCTTCATTTTTGTAAATATTAAGAAAAGTTAAAACAAGCCCGATAAAAACCGCCGTTGTGGCTACATTGGAAATCACCGAAGACAACAAGGCAGAAGCTGCCATAAAAGCAAACAAGATGAGTTTCACATTTTTCCCAAAGAAAACAATGAGCATACGCAAAAGCCTGTTGGAAAGGGGCACTTTGGTGATGGCCACGGAAACCCCGAAGGAAGCTAAAACAAAAAAAAGAATAGGATTTGTGTACCCGCGTAAAGCCGAGGACACATTTGGCGCCGCCTTAAAGATCACCAACAAAGCGGCACTGGTTAAGCAAGTTACCCCAAGGGGAATTGGTTCCGTGATGAAGAGAATAATCGTGCTCAGCAAAATCCCGATAGTATTAATGCCGCTGCGCGTCAAAAGGTCCGATTCAGGAATAAAATTCATTATGATTAAAATCAGTAAAGCGCTAATTAAACCAAACCATTGTGACTGCTTCATTTCCTTCTTTTCACCCCTAATTTCGTCTTATAGACCACGTATATTCGTCCATCTTTTGCTAAATCCTTTTAAAATAATAATGAAGATTTTCACTATGCTTTATCTTTCATGACAAAATTTCACAAATAAATAATTGTATATAAAAATCTGATAATGTCAAATCATTACCACCGGAACTTTAAGTGCTTCCGCCAAACTGTCAACACTTTGCCCGGTTAAATCCAGCCCCCTGTGGTCAAATGCTTCCCGGGGCACAAACAGAAGGTCATAGTTTTTTTGGGATAGCGCTGCTTTGGCTGCCTTGTAAAAATCATGGACGGAAAGCAATCCGGCCGCGCGAATGGAACCGCCAAATAGTTGATTTGGCACCATTTTAACTTCAGCTATAACGGCAAAAAGTTTAAGGGCCTGCTGTACAATCTCTGTACCAAATTCAGAAGTCAAAAGTAAAGGTTTAACCGCTTGATGACGTCTAATTTGGTCTTGAATCTGCACAGCACGCCGTGGGGCAAAATCATACAGCATAACAAATCCCGGTGCTTGCCCGCGCTCTTTTTTTAACTGCAGCGAAAATTCAGCCGCCTTTCTTTTAATTGTTAATTTTGGATTAGCTGCATTTTTGGTGGCTAAAAAAGCTTCCACCCGTGTGCGCACAGGCTTGCCGTCAACGGCTAAAATCAAATCATCTGCCTGCAGGCCTGCCGCCTTGGCAGGTGAATGTGCCATAACGCCCCAAACTCGCGGTTCCAAACTCTCCGGCACCACAGGTTCGGGTATTACCGGCAAATCTAAAAGGGCGCTCCACTCTTGCGCTAAAAAAACAATCTGTTCCCAAAGCTGCAAGGGAAATTTAAGTTTTTCCGGGGCAAATTTAGTGTAGCCCGGCAGAAAAATTCGTATGGTACGGGCCCCATGCCGTGCCAAGAAAAAGACTGTTTCTTTAATGTCATCTAGCCCCACAAGATGCGGCATGGCCACCAAGCTACCGTGAAAAGGCAAATCATGCCGAGAAATGCCGGCAACAGCCTGCAACGCCCGGCAGGGTGTTTTGTCATGCATTAATAAGCGTCGTCCTTGAGTAGTTGCACTGTTTAAGGAAACTGTTATTTCCAAAGGCGTTAATGCCGCCAGCTCTTTTATGATCTCTTCAGACAGTAAAGTTCCGTTTGTGGTAATGGCAAGTAAAGTTTGCGGCAGCGCTGCACGCAGCAGCTTTAATATCGCCAAAATTTCCGGATGCGTAAAAGGTTCACCTTCATCCAATCTTGTGGCCGACTCACCAATCACAACTTTTTCCTTTGGGTTTAATAAAGAAATCAGTTGACGGATGGTTGCCAGCGGTATTGCAGGCAGCCTATATGTATAAACATTTTCAGGATTTTGTTGATTGCTGCAAAAAACGCAGCCAAGGTTACAGTGTGATGTGAGCGGTAAAACATTTTCCTGACAGGCTGCCAAAAGATAAGGGTAATAATCAGTTACCATACTTTTGCTGCAATTTTCGTGCCAATTCATGTCCAATTTCCGTCACATCCCCCGCTCCCATGGTGATGACAAGGTCTCCTGGCTGTAAGTTTTTCAGAATGTAAGCGACAATCTCTTCCGCCTCGTTTATCTGCTTCACATTCACACCGTTTTGCCGTATTTTTTCCGCCAGGCTGTCGACATCTACACCGGCTAAAGGTGCCTCACTGGCTGCATAAATTTGTTGGAGGATGACCTGGTCGGCTTGGGTAAAAGCAGTAGCAAACTCATCAAAAAACCATTTAGTACGGCTATAACGGTGAGGCTGGAAGACAACGAGAATACGTTTATCGGTTCCGGCCCGCGCTGCCTGTAAAGTGGCTTTAATCTCCGTGGGGTGGTGTGCATAATCATCCACCACGATAAAATCACCGTTATCGTAAAGAAACTGAAAACGGCGTTCGGCCCCGCCAAATTGTTGCAGACCTGTTTGGATAGAGGTAAAATCAACGTCCAGCTCCCGCGCCACTGCCACGGCCGCCAGTGCATTTAAAACATTATGTATGCCGGGGACTTTCAGTGTGATTAATGCTTGCTGATTCTGCGGGCCAAGCACCCGGAAACTACTTCCCCAACCTTTTGTTTTTATCTCCACGGCGCGCCAATGTCCTGCCTGCAAACCAAAAGTCACAATTTTTTTCAGATGTTTGGGTTGCATTGTCTTTAAATGCGGATCTTCAGCAAATAAAATTGCCGTACCTCCGGGGTCAATATTGGCCAAAAAAGTCCGGTAAGCCTGAAGTAAGAGCTTAAAATCTCCCTGATAATGCTCCAGATGATCGGCCTCAATATTAGTAACCACAGCCATCTGCGGCCGGTAGCGCAAAAAAGTATGATCGCTCTCATCGGCTTCGGCTATGACGATGTCAGATTTGCCGATCCGAGCATTACCGTCAAATTCAGCTAAAATACCGCCAATAAAAGCTGTAGGATCTAAACCTCCCTGTGTTAATACAGACGCCACCATAGAAGTAGTAGTTGTTTTCCCGTGAGCACCGGCAATGGCAATCCCAAAACGACTATTAATGAAACGGGCCAGCAATTCTGAACGGTGCCAAAGCGGGATTCCTCTGGCTTTAGCCGCCGTTAATTCTACATTATCGGCCGGGATTGCCGTTGAATAGACAACCAGATCTGCACTGCCAAGATTACCAGCATGATGATCGAGATAAACCACAGCCCCACGGCGCTGTAGTTTTTTTGTGATGGCGCTTTCTTTTTTATCCGAACCGCTCACCTGATATCCCAGCGCTAAAAGGGCAAGGGCCAGAGCACTCATGCCGTAGCCGCCAATACCGACAAAATGCACATGTTTAACACCGGTAAGCAAAATAACCCCTCTTTTCCTTCTGCTTCGCTTCTATTCTATGACAAAAATCAAGATTTTGAACTTGGCAATCGACAAATTTATGTGACTGCTTATGACAAACTTATGCTTTTTCAATTGTCGAAAATAGACGCTGGATTTTATGCAACATTATTATGTTAAGCAGCCTCTTTTGCCAGAGGCGCCATTTTCACAGCCTTTTGTGTCTTCTACTAACATGTTATCCACAAAGTAATCCACATTATCCACAAGCTTATCCACAGAAATAACCGCTAAATAGGCGGGCTAACGGAAAGTATCCACATTATCCACAGGTTGTTACCATAATAAATTGCCTAGGTGAAAAATAAAAAAAACGTTATTTTTGACAACCTATGTCTAAAACGGGAACGGCATTTAAGTCGAGTCCTGCAAATTCCTGTCTTTGATAAAGATCCCAGCCGGCAGCTGCCACCATGGCCGCATTATCTGTACAAAGGGCCGGTGGAGGCAAGAAAAGTTTACGGCCGTCTTTTGCTAAAGCCTCCTCCAAACAGAAACGCAGTCTGCTGTTGGCGGCGACACCTCCGGCAAGCAGGACAGTTTTTGTTCCTTTAATCTTGGCTGCCAAACATGTCTTTTCCACCAACACATCCACCACCGCCGCTTGAAAGCTGGCGGCCACATCGGCTACCGGCACAGTATCTCCCTTTTGCCGCATTTGATGAATTGTATTAATGACGGCAGATTTAAGGCCGGAAAAAGAAAATTCGAAAATCTCGTCCTGGCCGCTAAAGGCCCTGGGAAATGTAAAAGCTTCCGGGTTTCCTGCTTGGGCGACTTTATCTATGGCAGGCCCCCCAGGGTAACCTAATTGCAATACCCGTGCAATTTTATCAAAGGCTTCACCGGCGGCATCATCCCGGGTCGCCCCTATAAGTTCCGCCTCTCCCCGTGCTTTAAGATAAAGCAAGCTGGTGTGCCCGCCGGAAACCACAAGGCACACTGCCGGAAAAGCAATGTCGTGCACCAGATAATTGGCAGCCACATGGGCAAGGACATGATTTACTGCTACTAGTGGTTTTTCTAAAGCATACGCCAGGGTTTTTGCCGTATTCACCCCCACCAGCAAGGCACCCACCAGACCGGGTCCATGGGTTACGGCTATGGCAGCCAAATCCGAAAAAGTGCAGCCTGCTTCCGCCAGTGCCTGGGCAATGACAAAATTGACGGCTTCCAAATGTTTACGGCTGGCAATTTCCGGCACAACACCGCCAAATTTTTCATGCACATCCATTTGTGAAGCAATAATATTGCTATAAATTTTCTTTCCTCCCGCCACTACCGCGGCAGCCGTTTCATCGCAAGATGTTTCCACACCTAAAATTAAATCTGTCATTTTTATTTCTCCTGTCTCAGTATATACATTTTAATTAATGTGTTCTAACGCCAATTTTCTTACCGGCAGTTTTTCCAGCCACATAATTAAAGCATCTTCATCACGATAATACTTGGGGCGCCTGCCGCAGACCACAAAACCAAACTTTTTGTAAAGTTCTTGGGCTTTAAGATTACTGACACGTACTTCTAATGTCATACGCACGGCACCTTTGCTGTCTGCTTCGTTAATTAAATGTTGCAGCAAAGCTTTGCCGATTCCTTTTCCCTGCCATTTTGGACTGACGGCTAAAGTAGTTATATGCGCCTCCTCCAAAACGACCCAGATACCGGCATAACCGACTACTTCTTTGTTGTAGAGAGCAACGTAGTAGGAAGCAAAACCGTTATCAATAATTTCGTTAATAAAAGCAAATTTTGTCCAGGGCGTCGGATAAACTTTTTTTTCTATCTCACTGACTGCATCCACATGACAAAATTTCATGGGCTCTATGGATAGAGACATTACTCGTTCCTCCCCAGGTCCTTTACAGCTTGAAATTTGCTTTCCGCACCGGCACGACGGATATAGTGGGGAACTAAATCTTGCCAGCTTTGACCTTTTGCCGCTTTCAGTTTCAATAAACCTAAACGTGCTACGGTAGCGGCACGGCAAATGGTTGACTCTTCCGGAACAAAGCAGGCCCTTTCACCTAAAGCCTCAATAAGCATTTGCCGGTGTATTTTAACGGCATCGCCCACAAACAATACATGCTCTTTGCGCCCGGAAAGCTCTGCCAATAAATCAGACAGCGTAATGGCACGATCATCAGTTTCTCTCAGCACTTCCCTGCCGGCAAGAAAAACTGCATTGTAAACCTGTCCTCTTCTGGCATCAAGCACGGGGCAGACCAATCCGTTAAACAATGGATGCTGGGCAGCCAAAGCTTCCAGGGTGGAAATACCGCAAAGCGGTAGCTCTAAAGCTTGCCCCAGTGCTTTAGCAGTTACCACCCCAATCCGTAACCCGGTAAAGGACCCGGGACCGGCGGCAACGGCAATTCCGTCCAGCTCTTTAGGCTTGACACCTGCATCCTCCAACACTGCGGCAATGAGCGGCAGGAGCCTTTCCGAATGCGTTTTTTTGACCTGTAAAGTATATTCAGCTAATAATTTATCTTCCGTCACTAACGCCACACTACAAACCAGTGTAGCTGTATCTATGCCTAAAACATACAAATTTTTCATCTCCCTAAGGCCCCGATAATCTTTATATAACTATCACTCTGGGCGGAAAAAGTAAAAAGACGTGTTGTGGGACCGGTAGCTACAATGGTAACTACCAACTTCTCCAGCGGAAAAATTTCGCAAAATTTTTCCGCCCATTCAAAAAGACTGACACCCTCTCCCAGCAAGTACTCTTCCATACCTATTTCATAAAGCTCTTCCACATCATCAAGCCGGTACAAGTCAAAATGGTAAAAAGGAATTTTGCCTTGATAGACATGTAAAAGCGTAAAGGTGGGACTGGTGATGGGAGCAGAAATCTTTAAACCTCGGGCTACACCACGGGCAAAGGCTGTTTTGCCAGCACCCAGGTCGCCGTTAACTAAAATAACAGCACCGGGGAAAAGCAGTTCTCCCAAAGCCTTGCCCAACGCCTCAGTTTCTGCCTCGCTGTATGTAGTAATTATCTTTTCCATGACTTTTCACCTTTAAAAATGCTTAAACCCTGTAAACTCTATTTTTTCCCACTTGCCTTCCTTTGTAATCATCCTTATTTCTCTCTCTGCAGTTAACCTGCCCAAGGCATAAAGCGGTTGTGCAAAACGGGCCTCATAAGCTCTAGTCAGTTCTGCAAAATGCGCCGCTTTTACCGTACATAACAATTCATAATCTTCACCGCCATTTAAAGCCAATTCCCAAGCAGGTTTAGCCAAAGAGGCGGCAACTTTTACCGCCGCCGGGTGAATGGGAATTTTTTCTGCTTCAAGCAAGACACCACATTTGTTTTGCTCCAAAACTTCCAAGATATCTTTAAGTAAACCGTCGGAAAGATCAATGGCTGAAGTAACCATACCTGTTTGTGCCAACCACATGGCTTCTTCCACCCGCGGCCAAGGACGGTAATGCGCCTGCAGGGCAGCCGTCCGTACAGCCTGTGAACACTGGATTTTGTGGGTAAGTAAGAGCAAACCTGCCGCTGAGGCGCCTAAAGGACCGGTTGTGCAAACAATGTCTCCGGCAGAAGCACCACGGCGCAAAAGCGCACAGGTTTTAGGGACTTCCCCTTGTACGGTCACACTGATCACCATTGGCCCCGGTGAAGCCACAAGATCACCGCCGCAAATGGTAACGTTAAAACGTTCTGCCAGTTCCAGCATGCCTTGGTAAAATGCTAAAACAAACTCATGCTCCGTTTCCGGCGGCAGTGCCAAAGCCACATAAGCATGTCGCGGCTTGGCCCCCATGGCGGCAAGGTCACTTAAATTAACGGCCAAGGATTTATAGCCCAAATCTTTTGCCGTAATTTCAGGCAGTAAAAAGTGGATTCCCTCAATGAGCATATCTTTGCTGGTAGCCAACCAGCAGTCTGCACTTACCGGCGTCAATGCAGCATCATCCCCAATACCGATCACCTGCTTATCCGCCGTTTTTGCCACCAGCGCTGCAATTTCATTTATTAAGGCTCGCTCGCCGATTTTCCCAATTTTCATGCTTTACCACCTATTTCCTCATTATAGTGTTTTATATCGTAAAAAACAAGCATTTTACCTCATCTCTATCTTTTATCATGCCAAAATTTGGGCTAAGGGTGAATTCAACACAGAAATTTTTCGCTCTGAGCTTAAAATCTAAAAACGGTCTGAAGCCCCTCTCTTTCTTAGCTCTAAAAAGCAACTGTAAAAAGTATTACAGCATATATATAAAGAAATCAATACTCTTGCTTTGGAAAGGATTAAATGTTTGGCCAAAAAACAAAAAATACCGCCGCATTTACTGTATGGAGTTCGGGCAGCGGACTTTCACCGCCAAGCTATCGCCCATGCCGGGCACACGTAAAAAAAGGCTTGTGTTTGCCTTGAGGCACACAAGCCTTTATATTATGCTTCTTATTCTTCCGGATAATTTTCCCGAGGTGTATAATGAGTATGCAAGAGTTTGTGCGCTTTGTCACTGCCCGGACTGCCGAAATATATTTCATATAGTCTTTTTACAGTTGGGTTTTCATGGGATTTGCGTATGGGTAAATTTTTATCCTCTTCATAGAGGGCTTTTGCCCGCTCGCTTCTGATGTCAACCCAGCTACGCACTTGCGAGGGCTGAATGGGCTGTCCTCCCCCTGCTACGCACCCACCGGGACAAGCCATAATTTCAATGAAATGATACTCGGCTTCTCCAGCCTTGACCCGCTCCAACAATTCCCTAGCATTACCAAGGCCATGGGCAACAGCCGCTTTAATTTTCATCTCGCCCACATCCACAGTTGCTTCTTTAATGCCTTCCACTCCCCGTACTGCTGCAAAATCAAGTGTTTCCAAAGGTTTGCCGGTCAGTATTTCCACCACTGTACGTAAAGCGGCTTCCATCACGCCGCCTGTGGCACCGAAGATGACGCCTGCGCCGGAAGCATCACCCATGGGGTCATCAAAATGCTCCCAGGTGGTTTCAGTAAAATCAAGACCTGCTTCTTTAATCATACGTGCAAGCTCCCTGGTGGTCAAAACTACGTCAATATCGGGGTAGCCACTGGAAGTCATTTCCGGCCGCGTGATTTCAAATTTCTTTGCCGTACAAGGCATGATGGAGACCACAAAAATTTTCGCCGGGTCAATACCCATTCTTTCCGCATAGACAGTTTTCAGCACCGCCCCAAACATTTGCTGCGGTGATTTACAGGTGGAAAGGTTATCTAAAAATTCCGGGAAATTATGTTCACAGAATTTAATCCAGCCGGGACTGCAGGAAGTAATGAGCGGAAGTTTGCCACCGTTTTTCAGCCTGTGCAAAAGCTCCGTCCCTTCTTCCATAATGGTCAGGTCCGCGGCGGTATCAACGTCAAAGACTTTGTCAAAGCCCAGATTATGCAGCGCCGTAATCATATTGCTGGTAACAGGCGTACCCATGGGGAAACCAAATTCTTCTCCTAAAGCCGCCCGGATGGCCGGCGCCGTAATGGCAATTACATGCAAATCTTTATCGGCCAAAGCAGTCCAGGCTTTTTCCGTATCATTCTTTTCCCGCAAGGCCCCTACGGGACAAATTGTAATGCATTGGCCGCAATTAACACATGGCACTTCATTTAATGATTTTTCATAAATGGGTGAAACAATTGTGTCAAAACCACGTTCTACCACATCAATAACAGCAACTGTTTGCACATTTTTACACATGCTCACACAACGGCGGCACAAAATACATTTGTTGGGATCACGCACAATGGCAGGTGAAAAATTGTCTAAAGGACGTTTATATGTCTCACCTTCATAGGGCAACTCTTCAATTTGCAGTTTTTCTGCCAGCTTTTGCAGCTCACAATTTCCGCTGCGCACACAGGTCAGACAGTTACGATCATGATTTGAAAGAATTAACTCCAGCGTTGTTTTTCTGGCTTCCCGGACCTGCGGTGTTTGTGTATATACTTCCATACCGTCGGAAACAGGATAGACACAAGCTGCTTCCAATTTTTTGCCGCCTTTAATTTCCACTAAACACATACGGCAAGCACCAATTTCATTAATATCCTTGAGAAAACATAAGGTGGGAATTTCTATATTTGCTTCCCGTGCCGCTTGCAATACTGTGTAATCCTTTGGCACCCGCACTTTTTTATTATCAATGGTTACTGTAACCATTTCCATATTTTGCTCGCTCCTTTCCTTATTTTTTGCTGATGGCTTCAAAGGGACATTTTTCTATACAAGTTCCGCACTTAATACATTTTTCCTGAATAATCACAAAGGGACCTTTCTTCCTCTCACCTTCAATTGCTCCCACAGGACATTCTTTGGCACAAAGGCCACAGCTTCGACAAATTTCTGCATCAATCACATAATCCAAAAGAGCTTTGCAAGAACCGGCCGGGCATTTTTTCTCCCTGACATGTGCTTCGTATTCATCTCTAAAATATCTTAATGTACTTAAAACCGGGTTTGGTGCTGTTTGCCCGAGACCGCAGAGCGCGGCTGCTTTAATATTTTTTGCCAGGGATTCCAGTTTTTCAATATCGCCCTCTTCGCCTTTACCTGCTGTAATTTTATTTAAAATCTCCAACATCCGTTTTGTACCGATGCGGCAGGGCGGACACTTACCACATGACTCATCTACGGTAAACTCCAAGAAGAAGCGAGCAATGTCTACCATACATGTATCTTCGTCCATGATGATCATACCGCCCGAACCCATCATGGATCCCAGCTCAACCAATGTATCGTAATCGATTGGTGTGTCTATATGGCTGGCAGGAATACAGCCGCCGGAAGGACCGCCTGTTTGCGCCGCTTTAAATTTTTTCCCATTGGGAATTCCGCCGCCAATGTCATAGATAACTTCACGTAAAGTTGTACCCATGGGAATTTCCACCAGGCCGGTGTTATTGATCTTACCGCCCACGGCGAAAACTTTGGTTCCTTTGCTTTTTTCCGTGCCGATTTGCGTAAACCACTCGGGACCGTTAAGGATAATGGGGGGCACATTGGCATAAGTCTCCACATTATTCAAAAGTGTAGGCTGGCCCCAAAGACCTTTAACGGCAGGGAAAGGCGGCCTGGGTCTAGGCTCTCCCCGTTTACCTTCAATGGATGTCAAAAGCGCCGTTTCTTCACCACAAACAAAGGCACCGGCACCCAATCTAATTTCTAGATCAAAGTTAAAACCTGTATTTAAAATATTTTCCCCCAAAAGTCCATACTCTTTGGCCTGTTCAATAGCAAGCCGTAGCCTTTTTACTGCAATGGGATATTCAGCCCTGATATAAATAAAACCTTTGTCTGCGCCAATGGCATAGCCGGCAATGGCCATGGCTTCTACTATTGAATGCGGATCCCCCTCAAGAATACTTCTGTCCATAAAAGCGCCCGGGTCTCCTTCATCGGCGTTACAGCAAACATACTTCTGCTCTGATTCCGCTTTAGCGGCAAATTCCCATTTCAGACCGGTGGGGAAACCTGCACCGCCGCGGCCGCGCAGTTGAGATTTTTTCAAAAGGTCAATAACATCGGCAGGTTTCATTTCCGTCAGTACTTTAACCAAAGCTTTATAACCGTCAAAGGCGATATATTCATCAATATTTTCCGGATTAATAATGCCGCAATTGCGTAAAGCAATACGTTTTTGCCGTTTAAAGAAATCCACTTCATCTACAGATCTAATACCCTCTGCTTCCGGTTCGCCGTATAAAAGTCTCTTGACGATTCTACCTTTCAATAGATGCTCCGAAACAATTTCCTCCACATCTTCCACTTTCACCATGCTGTACATAGTACCTTCAGGATAAACAACAATGTTAGGGCCGTTTTGACACAAACCTAAACAGCCTGTTCTAACCACTTTAACTTCATGCTGCAGCTGGTTTTCCTGCAGTTGTTTTTCCAACTCGCGCAATACTTCTTCGGATTTATTGCTAGAACACCCTGTACCGCAGCACACCAATACATGTGCTCTATATATTTGCATTAATAAAACCTCCCGGTTTTAATTAATTTGTCTAATGAGAAAACTCAAATTATTTTACCCCTTCTGCTTCACCGATGGTTAAATCACGGCAAACTCTGCCGTTAACAATATGTTCCGCAACTACGCGTACTGCTTTTTCCGGAGTCATTTCCACATACGTTACTTTACTGCCATCCGGGCTGATTACTTCCACGATGGGCTCAAGGCGACAGACACCGATGCAGCCTGTCATGGTCACCTGCACGTCATGAAGATTGCGTTTTTTCAATTCTTCCACAAAGGCTTGCATCACCGGCCTGGCCCCGGCAGCAATGCCACAAGTCGCCATGCCTACTACAATTCTGTAACCGTCTTTATTTTTGCGCAAACCAATCTCTTCCAAAGTTTTCTTTCTAATTTCCTCCAACTCAGCAATTGACTTCATCCAATACACCTCCAAAAATTGCTTTGAGACTATCTGTGAGATAGTCTTTTATCCAATTTAAGACTTCTGCGTGATTTAGCGGAATATCTCCCAGGTGCTTGCGAATCTCTGCCAATTGCAATTCTCGAGAAGCAGTTTGATTAGAAAAACAGACTGCCAGGTCCAGGTCTGGATGAGCCGTTACCACCATCACAACGGTGTCGGCAATATCGCCCAGCGGCGGACGATCAATATGGGAAAGACCAAAAGTAGCTTTAAGTTTTGTGCCGCGTCCTTTAACTGACTCTATAATTAAATCACCGCCGGAGCGTTTGGCCGCCTCTTTTAGTAATGGCAGCCCCAAGCCGACAGGACGCGTTTTTCTGGTGGTGACAAAAGGATCAAAAACGCGCCGGAGCAGTTCTGCCTCCATACCGCTCCCATTATCTGTCACAGTTAAGTAGAGCAAATCTTGAGACGGTAGTGCACCAACGTGTATAGAAATTTTTGTAGCTTTAGCAGTTAGTGAATTTTGTAGAATGTCCAGTAGATGCAAAGAAATATCCCGCATCAAGCCCACACCACGCAAAAAATTTATCTTATTGGTATTTTTTCAAGATCTTTTCTACTTCACTTGGTTTCAGACCGCCGTAAACATCATCATTGATCATAACCACCGGGGCCAGGCCGCAAGCACCGACACAACGACAGGCTTGCAAGGAAAACTTGCCGTCTTCTGTACAGCCGCCAACATCAATGCCGAGTTTTTCCTTAAATTTTTCCAGGATAAGATTGGCTCCTTTCACATAGCAAGCCGTCCCCAGGCAGACCTGAATCTGATACTGTCCTTTTGGCTCCAGGGAAAATTGCGTGTAAAAAGTAATCACTCCGTAAATTTCGCTCATAGGGATCTGCAGTTCTTGGGAAATTCTTTTCTGCACATGAAACGGCAGATAACCATAGATCTCCTGGGCTTCATGCAGTACCGGAATCAGTGCTCCTTTTACTCCGCGATACTTTTTGATAACCTCTGTTAGTCTTTCTTCCCTTTCATCCACATACTCTTTGCTGCAGCTGCAGGTTGCACTCACTAGAATCCCTCCTAAACATATATGTTAACTTTTTCACATAATAAACTGTCAAAAAATCCTACAAAAAATTATGTAGAATTTTTTAACATAGTTAACCACCGTTAAGCTTGTTTAGTAAGCAGGGGATGCTTTTTTCTTCTAGCTCGATGGAACCGGTGCATTTCACCATCTCCTCCAGCCGGTGAGCATCCGACGATTGAATAAATCGATAAGCTTGCAAGTGCGGATGCAGTACTAAAAATTCTTTAACACGGCAAGCTGCAGATAGTTCCAGATAATGAAAATCTAAATCCGGCGGGATAAAACCTAAATTGGACAGCAAGCTGTTTGCCCGCCTGTCAATATGGGCAGGGATGGCGGCACCACCTAAAGTCCGCACCAACCGCACCGTTTCCTCTAAACTGAATTGCACGGCAGTAAGCAGCAAACGTGATTCAGCACCGATGATTTCATCAGCTGCATTGAATAAAAGCTGTTTGCCAAGGATATCTTCCCGGTTTTTTCGCTGCGGCAGAGCAGCATACACATATGTCTGCAAAAGCCGCGCCTGCTTTAAATCCGGCAGCAGGCAAACCAGATGGACTTCTTCCGCCGTTTCTATTTCCATACCGGGAACTACAAGTATATCCCTTAACATGCCGCAGTGCATGACAGCCTCGCAATTACCGGCGGTATGATGATCGGTAATAGCAATAATATCCAGTCCATGCACGGCTGCCATATTGACAATATTATTTGGTGTCATTTCCTCCTCGGCACACGGCGACAAAGCGGAATGAATGTGCAAATCAATGTAATACTTCATAAATTCTCCAGCAAAGTTCAGCCGCAGTTAAATCAGACCCAAGCAGGATCACGCCTTCTGCTTCCGCTTTGGCCAGTGTTGCGGCTTCTACTGCAATACCCTCCGGGATAATGATACAGGCAAGCTCCGCCAATACTGCCACTGCCACAATATTGACATGAGTATGTACGGTGACCCAGGCGTCATTTTTTTTGGCATGGGACATGACCCAGCTTAACAAATCCCCGGTGTACACGCCCGTTACTTTTTTTGTGGCTTCAGTTTTTGTTAAAAGGCGCAAATTTAGCTTTGTCGCCAGTTCAGCCACCGTCATTTCCTTCCCTCCTTGCCCTATTCTCCCCCTTGCCGTTAGTTTGCCCTTTATCCAGAACCGGTGGCATTTTTGCTTCCAGTTCCATCATTTCCATAGCTAAAGCGCGCACCTTTTCACGCAAAAGGAAAATACAATCTGTTTCATTGGCAATTTCCCGGACAATATCCTCTGCCAAGGCTCTACAGCTGGGAGCACCGCAGGAACCACAGTCCAGTCCCGGCAGCTTTTCATAAATTTCCTCCAATGCTTCTAGTTTTTTCATGGCTTTATCCAAATCATCGTCCAGTTTCATTACCGGTCGATGCTCTATATCCAAGGTCCACATCAACTCATCATGTCTGGGTATAGTAATGGCAATATCTTTATTTTTGGCCTTATCTATATGTTTTTTCAGTCTTGTTTTAGCTACAAAGGCATTTTGCACCGTCAACGGTCCGCCCAAACAGCCGCCGTAGCAAGCCAAGGCTTCTACAAACTCCACATCTTCAAGCTGGCCGTTTTCAATCTCTTCCAAAATGGTTAAAACATTTTGGATCCCATCCACAGCTAAAAACTGTTCCGTACCCAAAGCCAGGCCTTCACCGCCGGAACTGGCCCAACGGATGCCTGCATAACCTGCCTGTTCCAGTGTTTCTGCCCCCATACCTTTCTCCAAGACTGCCACCACTTTCAGGTACACATCCTGCATGGACAATACACCGTCCACATGTGATTTTACTTTTCCATAAGGGGCTTTGACACTGGTTACTTTAGCTGCACAGGGAGAAATAAAAAATACGCCTATATCACTGTCTGCAAGGTTTTGTGTTTCTGCTGCCTTTTTTCGGGAAATGGCAGCCGCCACTTCCATGGGAGACTCCAATTTTAACAAATTATCGATTAAGCTAGGAAAACGGACCTGAATTAGGCGCACTACAGCCGGACAAGCTGAGGAAATTACAGGTTTTTTTAATTTTTCCCGCTGAAAAAGCTTTTTCGTTGCCTCTGTGACAATTTCCGCTCCTCGAGCCACTTCATATACTTCATCAAAGCCGATTTGCAAAAGCGCTGCCAAAATATCGCTGCGGGAATAGTCTGTTTTAAATTGGCCGTAAAAAGACGGTGCAGGCAAAGCTATTTTATATTTATACGCATTTAATTTGGCAAAATCATCGGTAATGGCTTTTTTGGCATGGTAAGGACAGACGCGTAAACATTCCCCACAATCAATGCAGCGTTCTTCAATAATACGCGCTTTACTTTTCCGGACGCGGATTGCCTCTGTGGGGCATTTTTTAATACAATTTGTGCAACCACGACATTTTTCTTCGTCCAGCGTCACGGAATGAAAATATTTTTTCACTTCCAGCACCCTTTTCTTACATTATCCCTTCTCAAGGTACAATGTGTTACAAATAAACAATAATGGTTACCACTGTACCCTGCCCTACCGCCGACTCTATTTCTAAAAGATCCGCATGCCTTTTCATATTGGGCAATCCCATCCCGGCACCAAAGCCCATTTCTCTGATTTTTTCCGGCGCCGTTGAGTAACCTTCCTGCATCGCCAATTCCAAATCGGCTATCCCCGGTCCCTGGTCACGCACAACAACCACGACTTTTTCTTGATCAATAGTAGCCGCTAGCGTACCCCCACCGGCATGGATAATAGCATTAATTTCTGCTTCGTACATGGCAACCGCAGTCTTTTTTACCACTGCCGGTTTAAGGCCCAGCTGGTTTAGTGTTTTTTTCACCTTGCTGGAAGCTTCTCCCGCCAGGGCAAGGTCATTGCCCGGCAGTTCAAAATGAAGTTGGATGGATTTACTCAATCCCGAATACCCCTTTTAGTTAGCCCCAGATTATACAGCTTACCGCAGGAAGTAAACATGGATTCTTTTGTGGTAAGAAGGGTAATACCTTTTTCCGCAGCCATCTTGAGCATGGTTGCATCCGGTTTTTTCCCCCTCACCAACACTACTGCCTTAATATCCAACATTTCTGCAGTGCGAATAACTTGTGGACTGACAAGGCCGGTTAGCAAGAGCACATTATCTTTGGCATAAGCCATAACATCACTCATGAGATCAGCCCCACAAGCTGCTTCTATTTCCAGATCTAAACTATCACCTTCTACTTCAATTTTAGCTTCCAATACTTGCGCAATTTCTCTAATTTTCATCTATACAGCTCCTTTTGCCCCTTAAAACCAACAATACTTAAAATATCGTGAAAAATTTAACTAAAACGGTTAAAAAAGCTAACATTACCATTATTTTTATGATAAACTTTCTTTCTATCTCTGTCAATAAAAAAGAAAAACTGTAAATTAAAAGTATAAGTCACGTTTTCCCTGTTCAAGCTGCTGTAATCGCTCTTTTGTCAGGGCCCGGATCGTTTCATCTTCTATCTGCAGCAAATGGCGGTTAATTACTTTTTCCCCCAATTGACGCATTTCAGGTGAGGCATAATCCAGTAAATATTCTTTAAAGGTTAAAATGGCATTTGGTTGGCAAACATTTTGAATTTGCCCTGTTTTCGCCAGTGCCATAAAACGATCTCCCGTCCGCCCTTGACGATAACATGCAGTACAAAAACTGGGCAGGTAACCTGAAGCACAAATACTGGTTAGCACTTCATCCATACTGCGCGTATCTTCCACGACAAACTGTGGTGATCCTTCCTCTGCCTCTTCATCGCTGCCGATCCTTTTTTGCTTTTCCATATAACCTCCCACACCGGTGGAACTGGCGGCAGAAACTTGCGAGATACCGTAATTTAAAAGCCGATCACGAAACTCCGGCGTCTCGCGGGTAGAAAGAATTAATCCTGTATAAGGTACGGCCAAGCGCAGGATGGCAACTATTTTGGCGAAATCTTCATCACCGACTAAATAGGGAAAAGTAGTCAAATCAACCCCATGGGCCGGGCGTAAACGGGGTACGGAAATGGTGTGCGGTCCCACACCAAAACGTGCTTCTAAATGTTGTGCATGCTGCAGTAAAGCCAACACTTCAAATTTGTAATCATAGAGGCCAAAAAGAACTCCCAAACCGACATCATCAATGCCACCTAGCATGGCCCGGTCATGAGACGTGGTATGCCAGTCATAATCGGCCTTTGGGCCTGCAGGATGCATTTTGGCATAAGTATCCCGGTGGTATGTTTCTTGGAAAAGAATATATGTGCCAATTCCTGCAGCTTTAAGGCGCCGGTACTCGTCGATGGTGGTGGCGGCAATATTGACATTAATGCGCCGAATACTGCCATTCTCAAATTTGATACCGTAGATGGTTTCAATACAGTCCAAGACATATTCCAGTGGACATTCCGTTGGATGTTCTCCCGTTTCCAAAGCCAAACGTTTATGCCCCATACTCTCCAGCAGTTTTACTTCCTGAATTAATTCTTCACGGGTAAGTTTCCGTCGCTTAAATTTATTGTTTCTTTGGTAACCGCAGTAGCGGCAACTATTAACACAAAAATCACTGACATAAAGGGGAGCAAAAATTACGACGCGCTGACCATAAATACGCTGTTTAACTTCTTTGGCTGCAGCAAAAACTTCATCTAGCAATTCCCCATCGGTAATCTGCAGCAACACCGCCACTTCCGGCAGTGTTAAACCTTGCGCTTGTCTTGCTTTCTCAATAATGGCCATTATTTCTTCTTTGGAAGCATTTTGGGCAGCTGTCAATAATTTTTCTATTTCTTCTTCCCGAATAAATGCGGCTGCCTCCCACTCCTTTGCTCTTTGAGTATTTTTTCCCATTTCTGCATCTACCTTTCTTTATATATTTGCGGGAATAACTGCCGGCCAATCTCGGGAAAAGGAGACAGAGCACGCGGCAGAATTCCCAAGAGATGGGCAATGGCTACTCCATAATTGACGATGGGAACACCGGCTTCTCTTGCTTGGGCAATGCGAGATAGCATGGCCCGCCTGTTAATCATACAACCGCCACAGTGCAAAATCAGTTTATATGCAGGCAGCTCTTCGGGAAAAGAGCCCCCGCTAGAAAAAGCAAATTGTAACTTGCCACCCACCTTCCGCTCTAATAAACGTGGCAGTTTAACCCGCCCAATATCATCTTCAATGCGGTGGTGTGTGCAAGCTTCCGACACTAAAACTTTGTCGCCCGGACGTAATTGCTCAATTGCCTTTGCACCGGCGGCCAAAGTTAATAAATCCCCCTTTTGTCGCGCAAAAAGAATGGAAAAGGAAGTTAAAAGCACATCCGGCGGTGTTTGCGCTTCCACCTTGGCAAAGACTTGCGAATCGGTAATGACAATTCTCACTTTCCTCCCCTGAAGGGCGCTTTGTAATTTATCTTCTTTACATACAACAGCAAGGGCATTATTGTCTAAAAGATCCCGCAAAGTTTGCACCTGCGGCAAAATCAGCCTTCCTTTTGGTGCCGCCTTGTCAATGGGCACAACCAAAACAGCCACCTCACCGGGCTCCAGTAAATCTCCCACCAAAGGCCGCTCATCCCAGTCAGCAGGAGCCGCTTGGATTAAAGCAATTTTTAATGCGGTAATGCCCTCTCCGGTTAAAGCACTGACAGGAACGGCGGGTATTGCCAATTCTTTTAGTTGCTTTGCTAAATCTGCAACAAATTCTTGTTGATCAATTTTATTCACTGCAGCCACTACAGGCAGTTTCTTTTCTTTACAAAGCAAAAGAAATTCCCGCTCTTGGACAGTCAGCGGACAGCCGGCTTCCAACACTACAAGCACCATCTCTGCCTGTTGTAAAATTTGGCGAGAACGCTTAACCCGCAATTCTCCCAAGCTGCCCTCATCATCTAAACCTGCCGTATCAATTAAGACAACAGGTCCAAGGGGGGGAATTTCCATGGCTTTAAAAACAGGATCAGTAGTTGTACCGGGGATAGGTGACACTAAAGCGATTTCCTGGCTGGTGATGGCATTAATTATACTGGATTTACCTACATTGCGACGACCGAACAAAGCAATGTGCAGGCGGTTTCCTCTGGGTGTTGTCTGCAAAAAAGGCACTCCTTCCTACACTTAACTTACAGCCTGGCAGAATTTTTCTTTGGGGCTATGTCCCTGATCCGTAGCAATTTTTCTGCCCAAAGCCGTAATCATTTCCACAATTTGCTGCCGGCTCTTTACAGGTGTATCCTTAACACCGGCTTTATGGGGATAAATGGCATAAAGTTGCCTGTACTTACGGGGCGTTACATTGGGCATTATCACATTGGCACCGCAGCGCAGCGCTTGCGCTCTAAAATCATTTCCCACGGTGGCTAAAGCAGTGGTTGCGGGAAGATGAGCAAGGGGCAAAAGCAGTCGCAAAACAGCCACCATTTTTAATACCATTTCCGCCGAACCTTGAGGAAAGGACATCAGGGGTGTATCAGGATGGGGAATAAAGGGACCGATTCCGGCCATTTCCACATCCAATGCTTTTAAGAAAAGCAGATCATCTGCCAATGATTCCAGGGTCTGTCCCGGTAGTCCCACAATACAACCGGAACCTACTTGATACCCTAACCTGCGCAAATGTATGAGAGCCTCCAGTCGTTCAGAAAAGCTGGAATCAGGATGCAATGTTTGATATAAAGCCGGATCGGCAGTTTCATGTTTGAGAAGATATCTATCTGCCCCGGCTTCACGCCAGAGGCGGTATTCTTCGAAGCTCCTTACCCCGCAGCTTAATGTCACAGCAAGGCCAAGTTTTTTTATGCGACGCACCAAATCGGCAATTTTATCTGCATCGTAGTAAAAATCTTCACCTGACTGCAACACTATTGTGCGGTAGCCTAAAGCATAGGCACCTAAAGCAGCTTGATAAATTTCCTTCATTGACATACGATAACGTTTTAGTTTTTTATTTGCACACTGCAAACCGCAGTAGCTGCAGTTGCGCCGGCAGTAATTGGAAAATTCAATCAGCCCCCGCAGGTGAACTGCATCCCCCAGATACTTTTCACGGACACGATTTGCGGCTACAAAGAGACTGTTTTTGTGGAAAAATTCACATGAAAGCAGAACAATAATTTCTTCTCTCGTTAATTCATGTTTTCTTACCGCTTTATCAATAACTTTCTGTATATTTTGTTTCATATAAATCACCCTTTGCTTTATCGGGCATCAATTCACTATACTTGTATATCCAAGAAGATGTATAAAAACTAGCCTGCTTTTTTGGTAATTTTTGCAAAAACGCTTACCCTGCACAAAGGCAAAAGGTAAGCGTCCACTGCTTGTTTTCAACTTCTTTTTTTGGTGAGTAAACTATTTTGGCGCAGGATTGCTAAAAATTTCACTTGTGATGTGGTATAAAAATAATTTATTGCTTTAATTTTTTTATACCATAAACAACCAATAGTGTCAATCTGTTTTAACACCATATTAAGAAGTTTTTTCATGTTAGCGTCATTTTATCTGCTCCTCATGCTCTTACTAATTTCCCCAGTGTTAAGGGGTAGAAACTTATTTTATTTCTGCCGGTCATGCAAAAACTGTAACATGTATTTTCCTAATGGCATATTGTGAATTAGCTTTGGCGAAAGATGTTGCCTCAGAGTAGATTTATGACCGACGGGAGGATTTTTATGAACAGAAAATTAATTCCCCTAAATCAGGTACCGACAGGCTTTTACGGTAAAGTAAAAAAACTAATTGCCGAAGGTCAGGCACGTCGCAGATTGCTTGATTTAGGCTTAATTAACGACACTGTGGTCGAAGTTTTAAGAAAAAGTCCGGCAGGAGATCCCACAGCATATCAAATTAGAGGTGCCGTCATAGCATTGCGGGCAGAAGAAGCAGCAAAACTTTTTGTGGAAATCATACATGATTAAAATAAAAAACAATTTATAAAGAAAGGAAAGTTCCGCTCCATGGGCTTAACACTCCAATCTACGGGCGCAAGCATCTTAAAAGAAATGTTTGCTGTGCAAACAGACTCACAGGCCGATTTGATTGTGGCCTTGGCGGGTAATCCCAATACAGGCAAAAGCACCGTTTTTAACAGCCTCACCGGCCTTAAACAGCATACGGGAAACTGGCCGGGCAAAACTGTCACTAATGCCCAGGGCAAATATACTTATGACGGAGATAAATATATCCTTATTGATTTGCCCGGGACATATTCCTTACTGGCAAATTCGGTGGAAGAGCAGATTGCCAGGGATTTTATTTGCTTTGGGCAACCCCATGTTACCGTGGTGGTGGCGGATGCCACCTGCTTGGAAAGAAATTTAAATTTGGTTTTACAGATTATGGAGATAACCGATAAAGTAATCCTGTGTGTAAATTTAATGGATGAAGCCAGAAAAAAAGGTATTCACGTTAATTTAAATAAGCTGTCTACTTTGCTGGGAATTCCTGTTGTCGGCACCGCCGCCAGAACGGGTGAAGGCTTATTGGAGTTAAAGGAAACAATAAAATCTGTTGCCAAAGGGCAGATTCAGACAAGACCAAGGCACATCGAATACGACCGCTTATTACAAGAAGCAGTTGAGCAAATTGAACCCCGTGTGCATGCATTATTAGGAGATAAAATTAATAGCCGTTGGGTGGCATTACGCCTTTTAGACTCGGATCAAGCTCTCTTTGAAGTAATGGATCATTTTTTCAATTTTGTTTTATCCGCAGATGAAGCCTTGGCGGAAAATTTAGCGAAAGCACAGCTGTTTTTAAAAAAGAACCACATAGATCTTAATGAATTGCGCGACCGTATAGTTGCTTCTCTCATTAAAACAGCGGAAAAAATTAGTAAGCAAGTTGTTATCGTGGAAAACAAAAATTATAACTACTTCGACCGTACCCTAGACGGAATTTTAACTTCCCGTTTTTTCGGTATCCCCATTATGATTGCCCTTTTGGGTGTTGTTTTTTGGCTAACAATCAAAGGGGCAAACTACCCTTCTGCTCTCCTGGCCACTATTTTCTTTCACGTGGAAAGATATTTAACCTTTTTTTTACATTGGCTGGGCGCACCCGCTTTAGTACACGAGATTCTCATTCATGGTGTTTATCGCACTTTAGCTTGGGTTGTTTCCGTCATGTTGCCGCCGATGGCTATCTTTTTCCCCCTCTTTACCCTCCTGGAAGATCTGGGGTATTTGCCGCGGGTGGCATTTAATTTAGATCACTATTTTAAAAAAGCCTGTGCACACGGCAAGCAAGCTCTGACAATGTGCATGGGATTTGGGTGCAATGCTGCCGGTGTAATTGCCTGCAGGATTATTGATTCTCCCCGGGAGCGTTTGCTTGCCATTCTTACCAACAATTTTGTTCCCTGCAACGGACGTTTCCCTACTTTAATAGCCCTGGCCGGCATTTTCCTGGTGGGAAGCGCCGGTATTTTTAGCTCTTTGGCGGCAACAATTGCCGTTTTGTCTACCATCATTCTGGGCATCCTGCTCACTTTTCTGACTTCCAGGCTTTTGTCCTCTACTATTTTAAAAGGCCTGCCTTCCTCCTTCACTTTGGAACTGCCGCCTTATAGAAAACCACAGATCGGCAAAATTATTATCCGCTCCATCTTTGACCGCACGCTTTTTGTCCTCGGCCGTGCCGTGGCCATTGCCGCTCCTGCAGGTTTAATTATTTGGGTCATGGCTAACTTTTCCGTGCAGGGGCAAAGCTTGCTTGCCCATTGCGCTCAATTTTTACACCCCTTTGCCCAACTTATGGGTTTAGACGGTTATATTTTAATGGCTTTTATTTTAGGCCTGCCGGCCAACGAAATTGTCATCCCCATTTTAATTATGGGATATATGGCGGAAAGCTCCATGCTTGAGTTGGATAGTTTGTTGGAATTAAAACAATTATTTTTAGATCACGGTTGGACGTGGGTAACGGCAGTTTGTATGATGCTGTTTACACTTAACCACTGGCCTTGCGGCACGACCCTTTGGACCATACGCAAGGAAACGCAAAGCTTCAAATGGACGCTACTCTCCTTCATTATTCCTACCGTGACCGGGATAATAATTTGTTTTCTTGTGGCTCAAGGGGCCCGCATCCTAGGACTGGTATAACATGGCTGCAAATGCACACAGACTGGATACGCCTATTTGTTTCAGTCTTTTCAACACTGCCGGTAACCGGCAGTGTTTTTTATAAATCTCGAAGATTAGAAGTCATTAGTGACAACTTTTTAGCATAGTCTAAAATTGTAAGGTTCCACTAAGCGAAGAATGGAGGAAAAATTTTGCTTACGGAAAGCATGGAAGATTATTTGGAAATGATTTATCGCTTGATTAAAGAAAAAGGGTATGTACGTGCCGTTGATATTTCAGAGGCACTGCAATTTCAGGCTTCTAGCGTAACGAAAATGATACAAAAGCTTGACGAAGCCGGCTTTATTAAATATGAAAAATACCGGAATATTGCGCTTACCCCCTTGGGAGATAAATATGGCAAATTTTTAGTTTGGCGCGATGCCACTTTAAAAAAATTTTTGACCATGCTCAATGCCCAATCTGGAATTGATGAACAAGTTGAGGGTATTGAGCATTATATCACTCCCAAAACCATGAAACTTATTGACAATTTAATTACATTTTTTGAGTCTAATCCTCACCTTTTACAAGCATTACACAAATTACAAGCAGAACATCAACACGAACCGGAAGATAATTTAAATTTGCTGAGGGCTTGGGAATTTAAACACAGTATAACCGATTAAAAATAATACCGGCATCCCCGGTTTTTTTTTGCATTTATTATATTACTGTAGTTTTGCCAATTGTTAAATTATTTTAAAGGCTTATGAAATTCTTAATATTCGACAAAATATAACACACTTTGCGCGCATTTTGCTTTACAATGTCCCATGGATGCGAGGATTAATCCCAAGCAAAGATTCACGCAAATTAGAAAATATAATCATCTTACGAAAATCCCTATGATTGTGCTTAAACATCTCTCCCTGCTCTCTCTTTTATGCCCAAAAGCATCTGGACTTGTGCAAAGTTGTACAAGCTTATTTTGTCGATAGTTATGGAAAAACGGGGGTCAAGCCGCTAAAAAAATCTGAGAGGTGATGTTTTTGCGTGTAGTCATGTAAAAACCGGATAGAAATTGGTTGTTTGCAGCAAACGCGGATATAACGCACGTTATCCGCCCCATACTTTTGCAGCTCTACTAAACAAACAAAAACGTTGTCAGGAGGAAACACTATGAAAAAAGTATTCGTACTTGTCATCGCCATGATTATGACGTTGGCGCTGACTACCGTTGCATTGGCAGAAGAAGCAACTGTCTATGTAACTGTAAGTGTTGACGGACAGCTCGTAGTTGCCGCTCAGCCTATCTCCCCCTCGGAAATGACTGTAGACGGCGTTTTGAGGGCAGCCCACGCAGCTTTTTTCCCGGGTGGAGAAAGCGGCTATGAAGCAGGCATTGATCCGATGTGGAACATGTTTTTAATCTCCAAAGCATGGGGCATAAACACTACTCCTTTTGTCATCCTAAACGACGCGCCTCTGGGGGCTCCGGCAAATCCTGGTACAGCCGATGTTACCCCGGTTAAAAACGGGGATAACATTATTATGTCCCTGTCCAGTGACCCGATGGTACCGGCAAAAGCTGTTTCCCTCACAGCTTTAGTGGAGGGCGCTGAAGTAACCATTACAGCCACCGACTGGGTACTTGATTTTACCACCTTTTCTTATAGTTCCTCTCCCCTTGCCAATGCCGAAGTTATTGACCCTGAGACTGGGACTTCCCTAGGCTTTACGGATGCCAACGGTAGCCTCACCATTTCTATTCCGGAAAGCGGCGTAGTGGCCATCAACGGTCTGGCAGCTATCCCCGCAGACGGATCTTCAGCTTCTGTTCCTGGCAGTACTGGCGCTCCTGCCGCACCGGCAGCGCCCGCAGCTCCTGCCGCTCCGCAAACGCCGGCACAACCTACCGCACCGGAGGAGGATTATTCTCTGACCAGTGACAAGCTTTTAATGCAAATCGTCATCTGGGGAATCATTCTGCTGTTGCCAATTTTTCTTATCATTATGACCATCGGCAGGAAGCAGGAACATATCTACGAGCAACGAAGCAAGAAAATTTCTTAACCTCAACTCAAACAACAGTTTGGTCGTAAGCTAATGCTGTTTTAGTGGTAAAAATTATTTTGGGGGATGGTTGAAGACAATGAGAAAAATTATTCATATGTTCAAACAGATCTGGAGACTGGCAGTTCCTTACTGGTTAAAGTCTGAGGAACGCGTAGGCAGTTGGTTGCTCATGCTGGCCAGTGTCTCCATTATGATATTAACCGTGGCGGCCTCGGTACGCATGAACAGATGGTACCTGGACTGGACCAACGCATACGTGGAAATGAACTATCCTTTATGGGTCCAGCAGCTTTGGGTCTTTTTCATTGTCGGTATTGTGATGACCTTTGGTACCGGTTTCAGAAACTATATTGACCAATGGATTGCCATCCGGTGGAGAAGATGGATGACTTCCGAATTTATTGACAACTGGATGACAGATTTTAACTACTACAGAATGCAGTTTACCAAATCAACTGACAACCCTGACCAGCGTATTTCCGAGGATGTCAAAATTTTTCTTGACTACACCTGGATGTTTACTTTCAACTTGTTGCAACAGGTATTGACACTAGGTTCTTTCCTCGTTATTTTGTGGAACCTTTCCAATGATATTCCTTTAATGCTTTTCGGTCGCGACTTATCTTTCCCCGGGTATTTCATTGTCATTGCTTTAGTGTGGGCTATTTTGGGAACTTTCCTCTCCCATACTTTTGGAAAATCTTTAATCGGTTTAAACTACAACCAGACCAGATTTGAAGCTGACTTCCGTTTTTCCCTGGTGCGCGTGCGTGAAAACAGTGAGCAGATTGCCCTTTTGGGTGGCGAACAAGTTGAGCACTCACAACTGATGTCCATCTTTAACAACGTCATTGCCAACAACTTTAGAATTATGTTACGGAGAATGAAATTAACCATCGTTTCCGTAGGTTTCGATATGGCAGACGGCGTGGTTATCTCCATCCTTTTAGGCCCCTCATATTTTATGGGTGCCATTCCCGGTGGATACGGTGCCATTATGCAGATATCACAAGCTTTTGCCACCGTTTTAACCACCTTTAAGTTCTTTAAGCAAATTTATGAACAGCTGGCCCAGTGGAAAGCTGTCATTAACCGTCTCTGCGGTTTCTTGGACAGCCGTGAAGAAGCTGCTGAAATTACACGTCAATCCAAAATTGAGATTGAAGAGCGCGATATAGATGAAATTCAAGTTCCGCAAATGGATATCTTCCTTCCCACCGGTCAATTGCAAGTAACAGCTAAGGATATGGTCTTTAAGAAAGGCGAAAAAGTACTGATTAAAGGGAAAACAGGCGCCGGTAAAACCACACTCTTTAGGGTTATTTCCGGTATCTGGCCCTTTGGTAGAGGTAAAGTTGTTGTACCCAAAGGCAAAAAAGTTATTATTCTGCCACAAAGACCGTACATACCCATCGGCACGCTGGCAGAAGTTATCAGTTATCCGGAACCGCCTGAAAAATACAGCCGGGAGGAAATGGAACAAGTACTACGTGATGTTGATCTAGCTCAATTTGTGGACAGGCTGGATGAAGAAGCCCACTGGTACCGCGTCCTGTCCGGTGGTGAACAACAGAGGGTAGGAATCGCCCGGGCCATGCTCTATAAACCGGACTATCTCTTCTTTGACGAAGCTACTGCTTCCATGGACGAGCCTTCGGAAGAAGTATTATATAAAATGCTGTTAGAACGGATGAAAGATACAACCATTATTTCTATCGGACACCGCTCATCACTGGAGAAATTCCACGAAAGATTAGTGGTGGCTGAACCGCAACCAAGCGGCAACTTTAAGTTTGTGGATGTGGGCAAAGACTGGACCCCGCCGGGCAGTGAGGAAACAGTTTCCCAAAGTGGAGCATAATTAAATTTAGGGTGCCGCAAACTTTTTCCCTTTGCAGCACCCTCTTTCTTTTCCCACAATGTACATACATTAAAAAATATAGACATAACTTTTTTAATAGAGGGAAGATATATAAATTTTTTATATCCTAGAGGAAAAAAAATTTTTTTGTGGAAATTACTCCTAGGAAAAAAAATATCACAAGTAATACATTTGTATCGACATATTTAGGCACACTTTTTACTTATTTTGCTTTACAATATTGGCAATGGGAATGCAGCAAAATACCCCAAATTATTTTAGCAGGGTAGACTCACCGCATTTGACCACATTATGATATTGGTCAAAGTACCACTGCGACATTAGTTTTCGCAAATTTCAGACTTGTCGAAAGTTTTTGGTAATGCAAGGGCATTACTTAAAACTTAAATTAAATTTAACAAAGTCTGCAGTGAGGTGAGGCTATTTGCTTGTATAGGGGTATTTTTTCATGGGCTGAAAATTGAAGACGCTCTAAAAAGCATGTAAAAAAATCTACTTTTAGGAGGATATCACATGAAAAAAGCACTCATACTTTCCATTGCTGTCATAATGTTGATAGCAATGACGACAGTTGCTTCGGCAGAAGATAATACTGTTTTTATTACCGTCAGTGTTGACGGGGAATTAATCATTGCTGCCCAGCCCGTCTCCCCCACGGAAATGACAGTAGACGGCGTGTTGAAAGCAGCCCACGCAGCTTTTTTCCCGGGCGGGGAAAGCGGTTATGAAGCAGGTATTGATCCCATGTGGAATATGTTTTTAATCTCCAAAGCTTGGGGCGTCAACACAACCCCATTTGTCATTCTCAACGGCGCACCATTGGGCGCTCCCGAGAACCCGGGGACTGCCGACACCACAGCAGTCAAGGGCGGTGACAACATCATCATGTCCCTCTCCAGCGACCCCATGGTGCCGGCCCGTGCAGTAGCTTTAAAGGTTTCTGTTTCCGGCGATTCGGCCACAGTTACCGCCACTGAGTGGATCTTAGACTTCACAACCTTTACCTATAGTTCTACCCCGCTGGCAAATGCCCAAGTCACTGACCCGGAAACAGGTGAAGTTTTAGGCACAACAGATGCAGAAGGCAATATTACCGTTCCTGCCACCGGTGTCGTGGCCGTGGAAGGACTTGCAGCCATTCCGGTAGACGGCAGCGCCGGTTCCGGTACTGAAGATCCGGCAGCAGCACCTGTTGCACAACCAGAAGAAGCTTTACCGATTTTTGAAGGAGACACCCTTTTACAGATCATGACTTTTGGCGGACTTGCCGTTTTTATCCCCATTATCTTTGCCATCGTTTTCATCGGTAAAAAACAAGAAGCTATACATTGGCAAAAGAGCAGAAAGATTTAGCTTTTGGGAAAGTTGTTTACGAAAGTTTAATTATATCTATGGAGGTTTATGACGACAATGAGAAAAATTATTCGCTCCTTTAAACAATTATGGAGATTGGCGGCTCCATATTGGCTCTATTCTGAGGAACGTCTGGGTAGCTGGTTACTTTTAATTGCTGATGTGCTCTTAATGGTCGTTTCCGTGATTGCTTTAATCCGTATTAACGCATGGTATTCAGACTGGACAAACGCTTATGTTAATGTTGACCGTCCGTTATGGAATCAGCAACTTGTAGTGTTCGCCCTCTTTGCCACGGTTGCCACCGTTAGTGGTGGCTTAAGAATGTATCTTGACCAATGGATCGCCATTCGCTGGCGGAGATGGATGTCTTCCCGGTTTATCGACAACTGGATGACCGATTTCAACCACTATCGCATGCAGTTTACAGGCAGCAAAATCGATAACCCTGACCAGCGGATTGCAGAAGATATTAACCGTTTCCTTGAGTTCACCTGGAGATACACCTTCCAGCTGTTGCAAAACCTCTTGACTTTAGGATCCTTTATTGTTATTTTATGGAATTTGTCTGCCACAATTCCCATGATTCTTTTCGGCAGAGATTGGTCCTTCCCCGGTTACTTCATTGTCATTGCCTTTATTTGGGCAGTCATCGGCACCTGGGGTGCACACTTTGTTGGTAAATCTTTAATTGGTATCACTTATGACCAAACAAGATACGAAGCCGACTTCCGTTTTTCCCTGGTGCAAATTAGAGAGAACAGTGAGCAAATCTCCCTGCTTGGCGGCGAAGAAGTAGAACATACCCGTGTTATGGAGATTTTCAACAACGTCATTGCCAATACTTTTAGAATGGCAATGCGGCGGATGAAACTGCAATTTATTACTTTAGGTTTCTCTTTTGCTGACGGCGTCGTCATTTCCATTCTCTTGGGACCTGCCTATTTTATGGGAGCAATTCCTGGCGGTTACGGTTCCATTATGCAGATTGCAAACGCTTTCCAACAAGTGCTGATAACCTTTAAATTCTTCCAAACCATTTACGCCGACTTGGCCGTGTGGAAAGCCGTTATCAACCGTCTTGTCGGCTTCCTTGACAGTCACGAAGAAGCAGAAAAAATCACAAAAGCATCCAATATTGTCATCAATGAGCACGATGAAGATAATGTTTCCATCCCCACAATGGATATCTTCCTACCCTCAGGCGAATTACAAGCTATCGTTAGAGATTTGCAGTTTAACCGGGGCGAAAAAATTCTCATTAAAGGTAAGACAGGCGCCGGGAAAACAACGCTCTTCAGGGTCTTAACAGGTATTTGGCCCTTTGGTAACGGAAAAGTTCTCACCCCTAAAGACAAAAAAGTTATCGTTTTACCACAAAAACCTTACCTCCCCATTGGAACCTTGGCAGAAGTTATCAGTTATCCCGAGCCGCCTGATAAGTACAGCCGCGAAGAAATGGAGCAAGTCCTACGTGATGTCGGTCTTGAGCAGTTTGTTGATAGATTGGATGAGGAAGCTCACTGGTACCGTGTTCTGTCCGGCGGTGAGCAGCAGAGGGTCGGAATTGCCAGGGCAATGCTTTATAAACCCGATTATCTCTTCTTTGACGAAGCCACGGCAAGCATGGACGAAGATTCAGAGGAAGTTCTATATAATATGCTTTTAGAGCGCATGAAAGATACCACCATTGTCTCCATTGGCCACCGCTCATCACTGGAAAAATTCCACAAGAGATTGGTGGTTGCACAAGAGCGGCCCGAAGGTAATTTTGAGTTTGTTGACGTCACTAAAACCTGGAGACCTCCCGGCGGAAGTGATACCGTCCAAGCCCAGGAAGCATAATTTAAACTATATTCCAAAAAAACTCCGGCAGTTGAACTGCCGGAGTTTTTTCTGCAAAACATTAGCTTGTTTTTCTCAAGTTTTTCTGTTGTTTACTTTCTATAAAAACCTAAACATGTGTTAAAATCACAGCCGAGCTGCAGCTTGCTTGTGGTATGCTATGTTAAATATAAAGCAAATAATTACAAGGTCGCCTCTTCTTGGCGGAATTCTTCTGCAATTTTGGCGATCACCTTTTTCTCAATACGTGAGACATAAGAACGTGAAATACCCAAACGTTTGGCTATTTCTTTTTGTGTTTGCCGCCGTCCCATGGGTAGACCAAAACGCAGCGCAAGTACTGTACGCTCTCTTTTTTTCAGACGGCGAATAATTTTATACAGTTTAGCTTCCAGTATTTTTTTATCTACTTCGTCCAAAATTTCTTCCGCATCTGTACCCAAAATATCCATAAGAGTAATTTCATTACCTTCTTTATCGGTACCGATAGGATCCTGAAGTAAGACTTCTGCTTTACGTTTTGTGACAACGCGAAGGTGCATAAGGATTTCATTTTCTATACATTTAGCGGCATAAGTGGCTAACTTGGTTCCTTTATTGCTTTTATACGAATCAATGGCTTTAATGAGACCGACTGTGCCGATGGAGATAAGGTCTTCTTGATCCTCGCCGGTGTTTTCGAATTTTTTTATGACATGGGCCACCAGACGCAAATTACGTTCAATTAAAACACTGCGGGCTTCCGGATCACCTGCTGCCAGCCTTTCCAGGTATTTTTTTTCTTCCTCAGGGGATAGCGGTTGGGGAAAAGAATTATTGTTCAGGTAAGAAACCAGGAGCGTAATTCCACGAACAACGGTAGCGATGGCGGCAACTATACCAAGCAAAAAAGCACCCCCCACGAGATGTCCTCTTTACAGTATATGCCGCCATGTGTCAATTGTGTTAACTTTCCTGAAAATTAATGTCGCTTGAATTAGTTAACTTGGTAGCGCCGCAAACAGCAGTAAGGGCGGCAATTAATCTTTGATTGTCGGCAACATTACGTACAGCCACACGCACATAGCGTTCATTCAGCCCCGGGTAGTTCCCACAGTCGCGGATTAAAATTTTTGTTTGCATTAATTTAGCCTGCAACTCAAGGGAAGAAAACTTTTTCGTTTCCAGAAATAGATAATTTGCCGTGGGCCAAAAAGGATTAAGGCCGGGTATTTTTTTTATTGCCAGGTAAAGTTCCGCCGCTTGCCGGCTCACATATGCTACGGTTTGCTTGACATATTCCCGCTGACGTAAAACATATTGGCCGGCTAATTGAGCCAATGCATTGACATTCCAAGGGTGTTTAGAGTTAAAAATATTCTCTTTAAGATGCGCAGGTACAGTTAAAAAACCAAGACGCAGGCCGGCAATGGCGTACATTTTTGTTAAAGAACAAAGCACAAGTACGTTTTCCGGAGCAGAGTTTAACATGGTACGTTGCTGCCACTCGGGACAAAATTCTAAAAATGCTTCGTCAATGATCAAATATGCCCGGCTTTGCGCACATACCTTGCTAATTTCTAAAATTTCAAGGCGTGTCAAATTTGTCCCGGTGGGATTATTGGGATTACAAATCATCACCAGTGCCGGGCGCTTCTCGCGGATCTCTTGGCAAAAACAGTCTAGCTGCAGTCTAAAATCATCTTCCCGCCGCAGATAATGATAGATTACAGGCCTTCCTGCAGCTTGTGCTGCCTTGGCATAAAGTGTAAAGCTAGGTGCCGGAAGCAAAACAGGCCCCGGCGGGAGGCTGCGCATGAGATCATAAATTAATTCTCCTGCGCCGTTACCGGCAATCACGGTATGGTTAGGTTGAAAACATTCCTTGATGACGGCAATAAGGTCGCGGCAAGCTGGATCAGGGTAGGTTGTAATAGCGGTCAAATGTTCCATTAAATATTCCTTTAAACCCGGGGGCGGTCCTAAAGGATTGATGTTGGCACTAAAATCTATAATTTGCCCGGCTTCCAAACCATAAGCTTCCGCAGCAGAAATAAGATCTCCGCCGTGCCCAAAGGGATGCAGATCTGCTCTTTTAGACATACTATCTCCTCCAGTTTTACCTGTTCAGACTCAGACAAAAAATAATTAATGCTCGCACAGCCAAACCGCAGATTAAAAAAATCACAGAAGTTGCGCGCATTAGTTTGATAGTTTTTTCAATATCTAAAACTTGCGGTGGACATCCCTCCGGCCACAACCGCGGCCGCTCGCTGACCCGCCCAAAATAACTGCTGGCCCCCCCTAAAACAATATTAAGGGCGCCGGCCGTTGTGGCTTCTGCAAAACCACTATTGGGGCTGGCATGCAGGCGGCTGTCACGTCGCATTGCTTGCAAAGCTGCCTTTGCATCGTAGCGCAAAAAAAATGCGGCCAAAATCATGGCGGGCGCAGTGAGGCGGGCTGGCAGCCAATTGGCCAGATCATCCAATTTGGCGGCCACGCGGCCAAAATAGAGATAGCGCTCATTTTTATAACCCAGCATTGAATCCATGGTATTAATGGCTTTATAAAGCATTGCCAACGGTACTCCACCAAGTAGGGCATAAAAAAGCGGAGCAGTAACGCCATCAATCGTGTTTTCCGCCACAGTTTCTATGGTTGCCCGCACTACTTCCCCGGTTGACATGTTCTCTGTATCCCGTCCCACAATCATGGCCACGGCCTGCCGTGCCGCCGGCAAATTACCCGCTTTTAAAGGTACAAGTACCCTTTCGGCAGCCTCCTGCAGACCCCGGGCCGCAAAAGTTGTTGACAGTAAAATAATGGCCACCACAAACCCGAAAATTTTATGGACGCGCTGACAAAGAAAAAGTACACCCCAAGTTAGGGCAAAAGTTGTCAGCAAAACAAAGCAAACAAGCAAAAAACCGGCAATTATCTGCCTGCAATCAGATTTTGTTTTTGCGTAAAGGCGTTTTTCCGTCCAGATGATTAAACGGCCCATTTGCACTACCGGATGCGGGAGCCAGTCCGGATCACCCAGCAGTGCATCTATGAGAAAAGCAAGGATAATTATCAACATTTTCTCTTCCCTCCCCGCGACCGGATACAAAAAAAACCAGGCCGACGGCCTGAGAAATGCGCAAAAAAATACACGTTTCCCTTAACCCGAGGGCACGATCTTTATGATACAGGCAGGTCTCCTGGCTCCCGGTCATAATTTCAAAGCGCCTTCCCCGCCGTAACGGCCAGTGGCATCTTGCTTTGAAACTCGCGGTTACAGTGGCGGGACCGCTCAGGCTTTGCACCTGATTCCCTATTAAACTCTTGCGAGTACCTATATCGGAAATATTCTGTTTTGCTTCATAGTTTATCAGATCAGGGACACTCGTGCAATATTTTTAAACGTTTTCTTTGATAACTGTCTCCATAATATTTTTAAATACAGCTGAAGCGGTATCATTCAGCGGCCGCCACTCTTCAATAAAAACGACGGCAACCATTTGGCGTTTTTCCGTTTTTACGATGGTAGCAAACCAAGAATGATTATAATCTGTGCCGGCCACTTCAGCCGTCCCCGATTTACCGGCAGCTTGATAGAGGTGACTTTTAGCATATTGCGCCGTGCCTTCTTCGACCACGGTCATGAGCATTTTCTGCAGCGCAGCAGAAATTTCCGGTGAGATAATGCGAGCTCCATACTGTACGGGAAAAATTTTTACCGGATTACCGTTTTTATCCACAACTTTTGCCACTAGCCGGGGATAGACATCCCGGCCGTTATTGGCAATGATGGCCATGACGCGAGCTAGCTGCAGCGGAGTAGCCGCAACCTTTCCTTGCCCCAAAGCCATATTGGCCACATCGCCACCATAGCGCAAATCATACAAAGTGGGAAGATTTCCGGCGGCTTCCTGTCCCAAAGGAATACCTGTAGGCTGTCCCAATTTAAAGCGGCGCGCCATCTCCAAAACTACATCTTTTCCAAGACGTAGAGCCAAATCAATAAAATAACCGTTGCATGACAGTGCCAGCGCCGCATGCAAATCCAGTACACCATGTGCAGTATCCTGGTAACAACGAAAAACTGTATCTCCCAATTCATACCTACCTTTACAAACATATAAACCTTCCGGTTCGGGCACATTTTGCTCCAAGGCAGCGGCGGCAAGAATCACTTTAAAAACTGAACCGGTAGGATATTGCATAATGGCCCTGTTTAAATAGGGATTGTTAACCTCCAGTTGCTTTAATTCCTCTGCCGTAATGCCGCCTTGATACAGTTTCTCCACCGGCAGACGCGGATATGAAGCCAGGGCTAAAATATCTCCACTTGCCGGATCCAAAAATATCACAGCACCTTTTTTGATTTTGCCGGCAGCTACTCTTTCAACTATCTCCTGCAACTTGGCATCAATAGTAGTAATTACATTATAAGGACGGCGAAAATGCTGATACTGCCATTCCATCATCCCCAAACCCGGTACAGCTTTCCCTTTGGCATCAACAGTAACTCCCACAGCGGAAGGAGTTCCCCACAGCTCTTCATTAAAAGAGCGTTCCAATCCGCTAAGCCCGTTTTGCGGCTGCAAAGGATTGCGAGGTTTTTTAATATAACCTGTGACGTGGGTTGCCAGTGATCCTGCATAATAGCGAATTTCTTCCTGCAGAGTATAATTACTCATTACTTCTAAAGGAAGATGGTAAGCAGCAAGCTCTTCCCTGGCAAGAGCAGAAATAGGTTCCAGTTTTGCATGTAGTGATATACCGTTACGGTCAAAAATTTGTCCCCGTCCGGAAGCATAAACATACGAACCGGTCCTTTGTGCTACAGCCCGGGCGGCAAATTCTTTCCCCCGCCATAATTGTAAATAAAAAATTCTCCCCAGGAGTAACCCCACGGCTAACATAAAAACAAAAATCATCATGACAATTCTTTGCTGGCGCCACTGCCTACGCATAAAAAAGCACCTCGTGAACTTGATCCAAATATTTAGTCTGTCCACCAAGGTGCTTTCTTATACTATTTTTTTCGTCTGACGATGGCATAAGGCTCCACCGGAAAAGGTACAGGCATGGTTACATGTTCCTGCACCAGAATTGCCTCTTCAATGGCTTGTCCGGCACTGTTAATAAGGCTTTTCACTGTAAATTCCCGCGGATCTGTTTTCGGACCTACTACCTCCAACTTTTCTCCCACGGCAAACCGGTTACGCATTTCCACTACCGCTTGTCCTGTTTTTTTATCATAACTTTGGACAACCCCAACGAATTCATGGGTGGATATTTGTTCTGTGCTTTCAAAAACCTGCCCTTCCAATCCGGGATTTTCTACTAAAAAACCGGTTGAGTAAGGGCGATGACTAACGGCTTCCAGCTCTTGCCGCCATACCGGATCAACCACAAAGTTTTCCGGATCTGACCAATAGGTATCCAATGCTTGGCGGTAGACTCTGGTTACTAAAGACACATAATAAACACTTTTCATGCGACCCTCTATTTTAAAACTATTGACCCCGGCCGCTGCCAAGTCTCCTATATAATCAAGTAAACAAAGGTCGCGGGCATTTAAAATATAAATTCCCCGCTCATCTTCTTCAATGGGCATGTATTCACCCGGATGCCGTTGTTCTACCAAGTAGTACTTCCAGCGGCATGCTTGTGCGCACTGACCGCGGTTTGCACTGCGACCCTCCAAATGGTGACTTAAATAACAGCGTCCAGAATATGCCCAGCACATTGCCCCATGAACAAATACTTCCAGTTCAACGCTAGTGTGCCGCCTAATCTCGGCAATCTGCTCCAGGTTCAACTCCCTGGCTAAAATAATTCGCGAAATGCCGGCTCTCTCCCAAAAAAGTGCACTGCGCCAGTTCATGGTATTAGCCTGTGTACTTAAGTGGCATGGCAAGTGAGGTACAATTTCTTGCGCCAAAGCAAGTACGCCCGGATCGGCTAGTATTAACCCGTCTACTTCATAAGCAGCTAATTTTTTTAAATACGCCGGCAACTTTTCTATATCTTCATTATGGGCAAAGATATTGACGGTTACATAGACTTTGGCGCCGTGTTGATGAGCAAAGGCAATACCTTCCTGCATCTGGGCATCATTAAAATTACCGGCAAAGGCACGCATACCAAAACTTTTTCCCGCCAGATAAACGGCATCGGCGCCATAAAGAACGGCCATTTTTAATTTTTCCAGGTTCCCGGCAGGTGCGAGAATTTCAGGTTTTTTCATAAGCCACGCCTACCGTTTGCGATTTTCATTGGCTTTTTTAATATTGGCGTTATGCTCTGATAACGTCCGACCAAAATAATGTTCACCGGAACCGTCTCCTTTGGCCACATAATACAAGTAATCTGTCTCGGCAGGATAAAGTACGGCCATAATGGCTGCTTTACCGGGTGAAGCAATAGGACCGGGAGGCAGTCCCGGATACTTATAGGTGTTGTAAGGTGAATCCACTTTTAAATCTTCTAGGGATACAACTTGTTTATGCTTACCCAGGGCGTAAATTACCGATGCATCTATTTGTAATGGCATATTTTTTTGTAAACGATTGTGCATGACGCCGGCAATTAACTCCCGCTCGGCGGCAACTTGGGCTTCTCTTTCCACTAAAGCGGCAAGCGTCATAACATCATGAATTTCCAAGCCCAATTCCTGGCAACGTTTACGCATATCCGGAGTAAAAATCTCTTCTAGACGCCTTAACATCCGGTCTAAGATTTGTTCTGGGGTGGCATTGACGTCAAATTCATATGTGTCAGGAAAAAGGTAGCCTTCTATCGCATAACGTTGTCCTTCCCTAACCTGCCCTAGTGACGGCACTGTCTGTCTTGCCAAGCCCATAAACACATCATATTCAACCAAACCTTGCGCTTGCAGCCGTTCGGCAATTTGTTCCACATTAAAACCTTCAGGAATAGTAACGGTTACAGTCGGTCTGTAGACATTTCCTTTCCTGAGTTGCTCTAAAATCTCATCCATGGTCATGCCGAAATGAAACAAATAGTCGCCGGCCTGTAATTTCTGATCTAACCCACGGTATTTAGCATAAAGGCGGAAGACCGTGGCGTTACGAATCAAACCGTGATCGGCTAAAATTTTCGCTATCCCGGTTGAGGAAGAACCCGCCGGAATGGTAACCAAGACAGGTTCAGCAGCCATGGCAGGAACCGGTTGTAGCCACTTATGAACTTGAAAGGCAAAAACTCCTACAGCGGCAGCAAACAGGAAAAATACTATTCCCGCAGCTACCAGCAGCTTCTTCCCCTTTGTCATGCTTAAGCCTCCGTTTTTACTCCTACTCTTCCTCGTCCAATCCTATAAGTTCTTCCCAAGCCGTAACTACAGCTTCCCATTCTTCATCCTCGTCCACCACAATGAGCATTTGCTGCCCATCTCCGTCTTCCTCGATGCGGAAAATCACAGCTTCCTGTTCATCGATATCATCATCGGCGGCCAATTCTTCGGTGGAAACCATAATGGCATAATCGCTGTTATTAACATTGATAATATCAAGCAGCATAAACTGATGCTCATTACCTTCTTCATCCACCAATGTAATCAGGTCATTTTGCATCTCCGTCATTTAATTATACACCTCTTTTTAAAATGGAGTAAACGCTCTTATTTTTTACTAATTTACCAATTTCTATCCATACTGGATAGTGGATGAGCTTGCAGATAGCTTTGCAATATAAGTACAGCAGCCATTTTATCAATGACTTTACGCCGCTTGCTACGGCTTACGTCCGCTGCCAGCAGGAGACGTTCCGCCTCCATGGTTGTCAAACGCTCATCCCATAATTTAACGGGCAACCCTAATTCTGCTGCCAGTCGTTCGGCAAAGGCGGCCGCCGCTTGTGCCTGTGGCCCAATGGTGCCGTTCATGTTTTTGGGAAAACCCACAACAATGGTAGACACATCATATTGCTCACTAATTTCCCGGAGTCGTTTTACATCTTCTTCCCAAGTACGACGTCTTATCACTTCCAATCCTTGTGCCGTCAAACCTAAAGCGTCACTGACGGCCACACCAATTGTGCGTTCACCAACATCCAGTCCCAGTATACGCATAAATCTCCTCAACTTAATAAATTTTTAAACAAAAATCAGGGCAATAGGCACCGCAATAACCGCAAAGAATGCATTTTCCCGCATCCACCACGGCTTTTCCGTCCACAACCTGCAACGCCTTTTGCGGGCAGTGTGCCACACACTTGCCGCAGCCGGCACACCAAGCTTGTACTTGCAGGCTTCTTTTTCGCCTCCGCAATTTTTCCCCCATTGCCGGGGAAACAGGTTCCCCGACAAAAAGCGCACAATTATACTCTATCTCTTCTTTGGTAGCCATTCCCACGGCAATGGCATCTAAACAAGTCTGGTCCAAAACAAAACGTAAAGCCGCTTCGCTTTCTTTGATCAGGTGTCCGCCGCCCAATGGCTTCATGGCATAAATACCGGTACCTTTTTGATGCACTTGTTTTATGGCATAAAGCATGTCTTCCACACTACCGTCGTTTATACCAATGCCCCGCAGGTTGACCAGGGGGTGAATAATGTCAATTTCTGGCATTTCCAGCGCCGCCTTGACGGCAGCCACTGTATGACAGGAAAAACCTACAGCGCGTACAAGCCCCTTTTCTTTCGCTTCCAGCAAATATTCCAGAGCCGGGCGGTGACCGGCTAAAGTTAAGTGAGACTCTTGTTCATGTAAAAGGAAAATATCAATATAGGGAATATCCATCTCCCTTAAAGCCCGCATTAAACTTTTTTCCATGCCTTCACGTGTATAATCATAAGATTTTGATGCCAATACCGGCTGCTCTTTGCAGTGTTTTAACATTTTACGCAAATAGGGGTAAGTCTCATACAGATCAGCCGTATCAAAAAAATTAACTCCCCGCTCGTACGCATATAATAATAAATCTGCCCCCACATCCACAGGGATATTCCCCTGTAGGGGGCTTAATGTTAGTGTGCCAAAACAAAGACGGGAAACACGGATCCCCGTCTTTCCCAAAACGCGATATTCCATCTCTTCCTCCTATTTTTTATCTTTATTATCCAAGTCCAATGTTCTTAAGTACGATCCTACCAGTTCCTCCAGCAGCTCATCTCTTTCCAGCTTACGTATGAGCACCCTGGCATTTTGATGGCTCGTAATGTATGCCGGATCACCGGAAAGGAGATAACCGACGATTTGATTAATAGGGTTATATCCTTTCTCTTTCAGTGCCGCATACACCACAGCAAATACATCCCTGGCTTGATAAGCTTCATCACCTGTTCGCTTATATTTCATGGTTTGATCAAATGAACCCACAACTTCACCCCCCGTGGTAGGATCAATACTAAAGTATTCTAGGAAAGGGCAAATATTTCCTTTATTTCTGTTGCGCTTGTACAAATTCTTCTACTTTTGTCAAGGCTTCTTTAAGCTTTGCGGGGTCTTTTCCGCCTGCTTGCGCCATATCGGGACGTCCGCCACCGCCACCGCCGGCAATTTTAGCCACTTGGCCAATGAGCTTACCGGCATGGTAGCCTGCTTCTACCAAATCCTTGGTTATGGCGGCCACAAGTAAGACTTTCCCCTCGGAGACAGCGCCTAAAACTATAATACCTGACGACATTTTATTTTTCAAACGATCCGCCAAATCACGCAACATTTCCATGTTGCCGGCGCTTACTTCTGCCGCCAGCACAGGTACACCGGTTTTTTCTGAAACCAAGGGAAGAAGTTCATCCACTTTTTCTCCGGCCAATTTAAGTTGCAGTTGCTGCTTCTCCCGCTCAAGCTCCTTGTTTTCCGCCTGCAGTGCACTGATCCTGTCAAGCAGTTGTTCAGGTTTTGTTTTCAGTGCCGAGGCTGCACGTTCCAAGAGCTCATTGCGGGCTGTAAACCAGTTATAAGCGGCCTTCCCGGTAATGGCTTCAATCCGCCGTAAACCGGCACCAATACTTGCTTCAGAAACAATTTTAAACAAGCCAATTTCTCCTGTACTGCTTACATGGGTGCCCCCGCACAATTCCATACTGTAATCTCCTACCCGGATAATGCGTACAGCATCACCGTATTTTTCTTCAAATAAAGCTGTGGCACCCATTTCTTTTGCCTCTTCTAAACCGGTGACTGTTACCGTAACCGGATAATTTCCCCAGACAATCTCGTTAACCCGCGTCTCAATCTCTTTTAACTGTTCTGCTGTCAAAGCACTTAAATGGTTAAAATCAAAGCGTAAGCGGTCAGGAGCAACCAAAGACCCGGCTTGTTTCACATGCTCACCCAGCACTTCCTGCAGCGTTTTATGCAAAATATGGGTAGCTGTATGATTACGGCAAATATCACCGCGTCTTGGCGTATGCACCATGGCCTGCACCGCATCTCCCACGGAGAATGTGCCGCTGACCACAATTCCCCGGTGCACAACCACATCATCTGCCGTAACAATAGTATCAGCAACGTCAAATGTTGCCTTTTCAGCTTGAATAATACCTGTATCACCCACTTGACCGCCGCGCTCTCCATAAAAAGGCGTGGCCTTTAAAACAATTTCAACTTCCTCTTCTGCAGCGGCTTTATCCACCAGTTCACCATTTTTAAGGATAGCAAGAATTTCCGTCTTCTTTACCAAGGTATTGTAGCCCACAAATTCAGTGGTTAAACCTTTCAGCTGTTGATACGACTGGCCAGTAGTACCGAAAATATTTTCACTGCGGGCACTGCGGGCACGCCGTCTTTGCTCCTCTAAAGCAGCTTGAAAACCTGCTTCATCTAAAGTCAATTTATGCTCTGTTAAAATCTCCTTAGTCAAATCAATGGGAAAGCCATAAGTATCATATAATTTAAAAGCATCAGCCCCGGAAATAACACCGTTTTTGCCGGCGGCATTCATCAGGTCAGTCAACATTTTCATGCCTTGTTCCAAAGTTTCATGGAAACGTTCTTCTTCATGCCGGACAACTTTTTCAATATACCCGGCATTTGTAACTAATTCTTGATAAAATTCGCCGTACTCTCTGACGACAATTTTAACGGCCTGATGCAAAAAGGGCTCATTAACACCGAGGAGTTTGCCATGTCTTACCGCCCGCCGCAACAGTCGCCGTAAAACATAGCCGCGGCCTTCGTTGCCGGGCAGCACGCCGTCGCCAATTAAAAAAGTAATTCCGCGCAAATGTTCAGTTAAGATTCTTAAGGAAACATCTACAGTATTATCTTTACCGTAAACCTGCTCCGTTGCTTGGCAAAAAAAGTCTAAAAGAGGACGGACAGTATCTATTTCAAAAAGGTTGTTTACGTTCTGCATAACTAAAGCCAGACGTTCCAAGCCCATCCCGGTATCAATGTTTTTCTGCTTCAGTGGCAGGTATTCGCCGCTTTCCGTGCGGTTAAACTGGGTAAAAACCAAGTTCCAAACTTCCAAAAACCGGTCACAGTCGCAGCCCACAGCACAATCAGGACGGCCGCAACCATGCTCCGGTCCTAGATCATAATAAATTTCTGAACACGGTCCGCAGGGGCCTTGTCCAATTTCCCAGAAATTATCTTCCTTTCCTAAACGATGTATACGTTCCGGAGAAAGGCCAATTTTTTTATGCCAAATTTCAAATGCTTCGTCATCATCTTGGTAAATACTTACGTAAAGCTTGTCCTCGGGTAATTTATAACCTGTCGTCAAGAGTTCCCAGGCCCAAGTAATTGCTTCTTCCTTGAAATAATCACCAAAAGAAAAGTTACCCAACATTTCAAAAAAAGTTGCATGCCTGGAAGTGCGACCTACACGCTCAATATCCGGAGTACGTACACACTTTTGACAAGTTGCTATCCGCGGGTGAGGCGGCTTTTTTTCTCCGGTAAAATATGGTTTTAACGGCGCCATACCGGCGCCGATTAAGAGCAAAGTGGGATCATTTTGCGGGATTAAAGAAAAACTGGGTAGAACTAAATGATCTTTTCCTTCAAAAAATTTAAGAAAAGTGGAACGGATATCTTTGGACAACATGCCAAACACCCCCTGAATCGTATCACAGAACATTATATAAGATGAATCCGAAGCATGTCAATAAATGTTGTCTTTAACGATTGGCGGCTAAATCAATGGCATGTTTAAGGAAAATGCGAAGCATAGCCGTAAAGGGAACGGCAAAAATTAGCCCGGCCAAACCAAAGAATTTTCCTCCAATCAGGAGCACTAAAATCACCACCAATGGATGCAAACCTAGAGTACGCCCCCATACTTGCGGGGCAATGAGATGCCCTTCCAACTGCTGTACCACCACATAAACAATTACAGTTTTAAAAGCCAACCCGGGTGATTTTAAAAGCGCCAGCAAAACGGCGGGCACGGCACCGATAATAGGCCCAAAATATGGAATAATGTTGGTAATCCCCGCCACAATACCAAGTATTAAAGCATAGTCTAAACCGATAATAACAAGACCTAGATAGGTAAACACCCCTACCAGAAAGCAGATGATTAACATCCCACGAAAATAAGCACCTAAAGTCCTGTCCATTTCACTACCCATGGACACTATCCAAGTACGATACTTTTTCGGAAATAACATGATTGCAGAGCGCTTCAAACTATCCATATCGCGTAAAATATAAAACACAGTTAACGGGATCACCAAAATAGCCAGCATATTGGAAAAAATGCTTAAGACACTGCCTGTAACCCGCTCCAAAAGATTTTGTATTTCAGCCTGAAGATTAACAATATTTTGATCTAAAGCCATGCGCAAACTTTCCGGCAAAGCAATACGTTGGTAGTCTGATTGCAAATGCAAGAGAAATTTTTGAAATTGCCCCGTGTACTGTGGTAACATTTCCCCCAGTTTTTGCAGTTCACTAATCAGTTTGGGTACAACGGTGAGGCTAAAAAGAAAGGCGGCGGAAAAAAAGACTGCATAAATAAGTAGAATCCCCAGAGATCGTGGTATATGCCGATTTTCCAGGAATTCTACCAAAGGATTTAAAATATAAGCCAACATAATTGCAATTAAAAAAGGCATAATAACGGAAACTAGCAAAACCCCTAAACGATAAAGCAGAAAAAAAACAATAAGCAAGCAGGCACAGATAATGCCGATGATCACATAACGCCAACCTGTCTGAGAGTATTCCTTTAGGTGCAGCATCAAACACACCCCCGTCCGTCTATGTATCTATCTATATGCGGCCTAGAGGGATACCATAACCCTTTATCCCAGAATACTCTCTTGCTGCATTTGTGAGTTCTGCACCATTTCACTTAAAGAAATTAATGTGCCCTCTTCATCAACATAGTAAGCAGTAGGTCCGTCTTTACCTTTGAGCGAAAATTCAACGAGACAATTCCAGCAGTAATATTGATCTGTCCCTACTCTGCCAACATCTTTACAATGGCATAACGGGCAGTGCATAATTTCACCTCATTCCTGCAATTCATTTCTCTGAAAAATGACATCATTAATAATCAGCGCATCTTCCCCCATGGTCAGCTGCAGCGGTTCCTGCAATACAGTCCTGCCTTGCAGAAGATCGTCAATTAAACCGGAAGAAAGGCGCCAACCTGTAATGCGGCCAGATTCTTCATCAAATAAAATATCTTCAACTATACCCAGTTCCTCACCATGGGCGGCTAACAAGCGCATCCCCAGCACGCGGCGGGTCGCTTGGCCGGCCAAGCTGGGCGGATCACCGCTGGCATACTCACCCACTGCGTTAACCATAATGGCATCCGGCCCCACGCTTAAAATCTCGCGGTAAGGTATAATCCGTTTTTGGGGAAGCCATCCTCCCCCTTCAATCACCAAAGCAATCACAACTTGTCCGGATTCATCCACAAGCCATTCGCGCACTTTTCCCAATTCACGACCGCTGTCAAAATGCATTACAGGTAATCCCACTGTTTCCCGGGAAAATTTCACTATGGTACCTCCAAATATGCCGTATAGTTTAACCAAAATCCACTGACTTATTCAACTTGTATAGTTTTCTAGGATACGCAACAAATCATATGTATCAGTAAAGGGAACTCCTTGCTCCAACTGTGCCCGGACATCATCGCGCGCCACATAATCCATCATGACATATTTCAGGGTACCAGTGGGCGGCAAGCCCTCATAAACAGCCAGATGGTTATTATATACCCCCAAGTATCCCTGATATTGCTGCTGTGTTTCCGGGGAAGCGTCAAGCTGTTGCGCTTCGGACATATAGATACCGGCGCTTTCCGCCGCAGCTGTATTTTTCTGTTTAGAGCCGGCAGGTATTGGAGCCACAGCCACGCCTATTACCAAACCAAGGCAAAAGCCAAAGGTGAGAAAACTTGCAGGAAAAATCCATTTTTGCCTAGTAAACACAAAATCCCCTCCTTTCACGGCTTATACTAATAAATTCCCCGTGAAGGAGGGGTTTATACAGAATTAGTTTTCGCTTTCTATCATTTTTACCAGTTCTGCCGGGATATCCATATTAGTGTAAACATTTTGCACATCATCATGATCTTCCAAGAGCTCAATTAAAGTAATTGCTTTACGTGCCTGTTCCAGATCGGTTATTTCTACCATGTTTTCCGGAATCATGGTAATGGAAGCTTCGGCAAATTTTACACCGTCATTTTCCAGTTTTTCTTTCACGCTTTCAAACTCTTCTGGTGTCGTATAAATTTCATATTGCTCTTCCTCTACTTCAAAATCAGCTGCACCTGCATCCAACGCCAAAAGCATCAGGTCATCCTCTGCGAAATCTTCGCGAGCAACGGCTAGAAATCCTCTACGTTTAAAAAGCCACGCTACACAACCGCTTTCCCCTAAACTGCCGCCATGTCTTGAGAAAATATGGCGAATTTCTCCCGCAGTCCGGTTGCGATTATCTGTGAGAATCTCAAGCATAATGGCTGTTCCTGCAGGCCCATATCCCTCATAGATAATTTCTTCATAATTTACGCCTTCAAGTTCACCGCTTCCTTTTTGGATAGCACGTTGAATATTATCATTGGGCATGTTGACGGCGCGTGCCTTTTGCAGTGCCAGGCGCAAACGAAAGTTACCTGCCGGATCAGGGCCACCCTGTTTCACCGCCACCATAATTTCTTTAGATACTTTAGTAAAAATCTTCCCTTTTTGCGCATCTTGACGTGCTTTTCTATGTTTTATATTTGCCCATTTTGAATGACCAGCCATTGTTTATCCCTCCTGCTCAAAAAACAACCCTACGCCCCCAAGAAGCGTTTTAGCGTAGTTACACAAATATTCCCGGCTTATTCATCTTGTACCTTATTTATTCTAACATGATTCTTTGTTGGCGACAATGATTTCTCATGAGAATAAAGGCGCTGATATTTTTCATAGGCAGCACGCACTTTATATAAAAACTGCCTGGTTTCAGGGAAAGGTATTTGGTGACGATCATGATAATGCCCCGACCAAGTATTATTATGCAGCCACTTACTTACACGCCCTCGCCCACCGTTGTAAGCGGCAATGGCCACATCAAGACGCCCGTTAAACTCCTTGAGCAATGAAGCCAAATACCACGTTCCCAACTTAATATTTATTTCGGGAGACAATATTTGTTCGTCAGTGAGCGTGCCCAAATTTAATTGTTCGGCAACCCAGCGTGCAGTTTCAGGCATAATCTGCATTAAACCTAGTGCACCTTTGGGGGAAACGGCATCTTCACGAAAATGACTCTCCGTACGGATAATGGCTGCCACCAGTAACGGATCAACCCCAAATTCCTTTGCATTCAATTCAATTAAATTGCGGTAAGGATAAGGATAATAAAATTTTAGAAACTGCGGCGTATGTGTCACTGCCACCAGGATTGCAGTGATCACAAGGGTGAAAAATAATAACCGCAGTAAATTATTTTTGACAGTCATTTTCATACTCCCGCTTTAAAATTTGCCAAATTTCTTCCACTTGCCGCTTTGTCTCGACCAAAGAGCCGCTATTATCAATGACAAAATGCGCACGCTTAATTTTTTCCGCCAGGGGCATTTGTGCATTTATGCGCAACCAAGCTTCTTCTGTAGTCAAAGCATTACGTTCCTTCAGCCTGGCCACTTGTATCTCACTGGTGGTGGCCACCACCACAATATAGTCGACAAATTTGTGAAAATCAGTTTCAAAAAGCAAAGGAACTTCAATTAAAACTATACTATAGCCTAGCTTACGCGCTTCTTCCAATTTTAACATTACCATCTCCCTGATCCGCGGATGTACAATGCTCTCTAGTTCTTTGCGTTTTTTCTCATCCTTAAAAACCACATCCGCCAACTTTTGGCGTTTTAAAGCCCCCTTTTCATCAATAACTTCACGGCCAAAGCGACGGGCAATTTCTGCCACGGCAGGACGGCCCGGCTCAACTACCAATCTGGCCAACTCATCAGTATCTATGCGAAAAGCCCCTAATTGCTCGAAATAAGCGGCAACAGTAGATTTTCCGGTGGCAATTCCCCCGGTGAGCCCAATAACCAACATTTTACGTCCTCCCTTATTTTATCTTATAATTACTACCAAAGCCTCCTAGGAAATTCCTTTTTTTATAGATAAAAACAAGAAAAACAAGGCCGGCTAGTTAAGGAAATTTCCTTCCAATAATTTTACATTTCTGTTACAATGCTGGATATTTTTATGTCTGGATGTTATAATCAAATGAAATTTCTGCAAAGAAAGGGGGGAAAAGATGGTTGATTTCAAAGACCCAAAGGAATTTACTACTGTCTTTCAGGAGATTTTTCCCAAACTAATGCATTACTTGGAAAAGGAAGAAATCCGTGAGTTAACCGGGTTAAACATAACACCGGCCCAGATTAATGCACTTTTAATTCTTTATATGCATGATGATTTAACCATGGGTGAACTTAGCGCCGAAACATACCTGGCAGAAAGTGCTGCCACGCGTTTGGTAGACAGATTGGTAAAAGCCGATTTAGTGCGGCGCAAAGGTGATGAACACGACAGGCGCGTTGTCCGAGTTTATCTTACTTCATACGGCAGACAGCTGGCAAGACTTGTTTTCGAAAGGCGCACGTTACGCTTTACCAATCTGGCAAACCGCCTCACACCGGAAGAACGGGAAATGCTTGTTTTATCCGTAAAAGCCGTCTTACGCGTTTTTAAAGAAATGGAAGCAGAAGCGTATAATAATGATACTAAGAAAGCATAAAATAAAGGCTGTTGCAAAAAAGACATGTTTTGCAACAGCCCTTTTTAATGCCAATTTGCATAAACTTGGGATGCACAACAAATAATATACTAAATCCGATGTTTTCCACCAAACAGTAATAAGTTGAGAAGGTTTGTGGAGAACTCACTCCACAGAAAGGAGTCTTATGCAAGCAAACATTCTCAAGTTGCTTCGTGACCCGGATAACGGCTGTCCCCTTTCTTACCAAACAGCCCCCAATGGTGCAGAGTTTTTATGTGAGCCTAAATCCGGCAGAATCTATCCCATAAAAAACGGAATCCCTAATTTTCTCCACCAGCGGCCAGTTTCCGGCTTGAATTTAAAATACCAAAAACAATATGACTTACTTTCACCTTTTTATAATTTTGTTACGAAAACAGCCATTTTTCTCATGGGGGCAAAAGAAGCTGATGTACGGCGCCAGTATCTCTGTGAACTGGAAATTGAGCCGGGAATGAAAGTATTGGAAGTTTCCGTAGGAACCGGAAGTAATATATGTTTGCTGCCCCCTTATGCGCAGTATTTCGGCCTGGATATTTCCTGGGGGCAGTTAAAACAATGCCAAAAAAATTTAAAGAAGCTAGGCCTTTCAGCCCAGCTGTTTTTATGCGACGCTGAACATCTACCCTTTAGCGACAATCAATTTGATGTTGTTTTCCATATGGGCGGGATTAATTTCTTTTCCGATCCGGCACTGGCATTACAGGAAATGGTGCGCGTGGCTAAACCTGGAAGCAAAATTGTTGTTGTTGATGAAACAGACAAATTCACGAAAAAACTGGCCAAAATTCCTATCGTCAAAGAATTTTTTAAACATCCCAATGCCATGGCTGCCCCTGAACTTCATCTTCCGGATAATGTGGAAGAAGTCCAACAAAAAGAATTATTTGATGGACGCCTCTGGTACCTGGGTTTTCGCAAACCGCACATAAATAAACTCTCCAAAGTAACCAGCCTGCTCCAGTGGCGCCACAAAACTGAAAGCAGGCAAAAAAGCCCCCTTTAAATTGTAGTTTGCCTAAGTTTTAATTGCCGGCGCAGTTTATGAACAGCCGCCGCAATATCTTCTGCCGCCACCAAGGCAGAAACCATGGCAAAACATGTGATACCGGTTCCACTGACAAGGTGAATATTTTCCGCATTAATACCGCCAATGGCAACCAGCGGCAAGCTGTAATTTTGCACCATAAACTTTAGGAATTCCAAACCCACAGGTTTACCGGCGTCTTCTTTCGTCCCTGTGCCAAAGACCGGCCCAATGCCCAAATAGTCAGCACCGCGCGCCACAGCTTCGGCAGCCTCTTGCGGCGTGCCGGCAGAAACACCAATAAGCATTTTCGAACCCACCAGTTTTCTGACAGCGTCTGCAGGCAAATCATCTTGCCCCACATGAATACCGCCAGCCTCGGTTAACATGGCTATATCCACATCATCGTTAACTATAAATAAAGCACCCGCCTCCCGGCACATTTTACTAATGGCCAGGCACTGGCGGAGCTTTTCTTTTTTGGTCTTTTCTTTTTCCCGGTATTGTATAATTTTAACGCCGGCAGCCAGCAACTGCTTCACCACTTCAAGATTATCTCTGCCTTTAGACAACTTTTCACAGGTAATGCCGTAAATATCTGTTTGCGGGAACTTGGCCACAACAGCTACACCTCACTTAGTGTATCAATGCGTTTTTTAGCTATTTTTTGTTAACGGCCGGATTTTTTGCGCCAAAGAGGCGGCCAGCAGCGCTTTAATTAAATCTCCGGGAAGAAAAGGTAACATCATGACAACAGCTTCCGTCAACGTCACAGACGCCACAGCCGCCAGCTGTAAAATTCCTGGTAAATAAACCACAACAACTCCGCCTAAAGCGGCTGCAACGGCTAAAGAAAAAAAAGTTGCGTGGCTGTTTTTTTCTGTCAGTTTTCCACAGACAAAAGCACCCGCCACAAATCCCCAAATAAAACCTCCCGTTGGCCCTGCCAACACACCGACGCCGGCAGTGCCGTTGGCGAAGATTGGCATACCTAATAAGCCCAAGCATAGGTATACCATTTGGCTGGCTGCGCCTTTTTTTGCTCCTAAGAGCAGTCCTGCCAACATTACCCCCAGCGACTGCCCGGTAAGAGGCGGTAAGCCGCCGGGCATGGGGATGGCAAAATAGGCCAAAACCGAGGTCAAGGCAGCCAAAAAAGCAATATAAACAAGATCACGCAGCAAAAATTTTTCTTTCATGCTCCCTCCTGCCAAGAAAAGATTTAGCAGGATTGTAGCATAAACATAATATTATTGTCAACCCAACATAAACCTAAAAGTTAACATAGATTTTTAACACTTCATATCCAAGCTAACCTTTCCTTTTGCGGGCACCATTACTATCCTGTTCGGCCTGTACAATTTTCATTGTGCAGGAAGTAAATGTTGACAACAAAAAGAAAACAGCATACTATATACCATATAGGGGTATAGGGTATCAATATTTGCCGAGGAGGAGTCAAAATGAAAACTACTTATCTTAAAACAAATCGTCTGCTTACACCGCTGCGGAAAATTGCTTGGATTTTTACTTTGTTGGTGGGGATTGGCGGTTTTTTCTATCCTAAACTGGGACTTCTGGTCATCCCCGTAATGTTAACTTTAACGCTTATGGCTTTTTTTAAAGGCCGGTACTGGTGCGGTAATTTTTGTCCCCACGGCAGTCTCTTTGATGCACTTTTGCCTTTAAGTAAAAATCAGAAAATCCCCGGATTTTTAAAATCTAAATGGTTTATCTCTGCTGTTTTTGTCTTTTTTGCCGTTAACCTGACAAGAAAAATGCTCAATGCTTTTGCGGCAATAGGTACCCCGTCCTTTTGGGACCAATTGGGACTTGTCTTTGTCACCACTTATCTAATGGTTATTGTTGCCGGTACTCTTTTGAGCTTGTTCATTAGCTCCCGGACTTGGTGCAGCTTTTGCCCCATGGGGTTAATCCAAACAATTTCCGCTAAACTGGGCAAACTGTTGGGAGCTGCCGCCAAAACTGACGTTAAAATTTCCCTATCCCACCCGGAAGTATGCCGCCGATGTGAAAAATGTGCCAAGGTTTGTCCCATGCAACTTAAACCTTATTTATGTTTACCACCCACAAATCAATTTACAGATGCCGCTTGTATTAAATGTGCCGTCTGTACCGTTAACTGTCCTGCCGGGATTTTGCAGCTGGCTAAAGAAAATGGAATACCGGCAGCAAAGGAAAGCCAAAATGTCAAAGCAGTTTAGGTGGCACAAGTTTAGCTGCCTTAAGGCGAACTCATGAGGTTAAGTAAGGGACGCAGTTTTTCTATGGGGATTTGCCCGGGAGCCGATTCTTTTCCGTACACGGCAAAAGTAATGGCGGAACCAAAAAGGCTGCCTGCCATTCTGCTAATCATGCCCAAAGGAGACATGGAAATTGCCACCACAGGAATCTCGGCATAATGAGTATTAAAGTAAAGAACTGTTTCCATAAAACGCAGGACATCGTACCGCTGCTGCGGCATCACAGCGATTTTAGCCAGATCAGCCCCGGCCTCTTGCTGGGCTTTGAGGATATTTATTATGCTCTCATTGGCCGGTGTTTGCTGAAAATCATGGTAAGATAAAATTACACTGACTTTGTTTTCGCGAGCAACCTGTAACAGCTGCTCACGGACCTGTACTTTTGTTTGCCATTCCAGATCAACCAAATCAATGAGGCCGGTTTTAAGTACAGACTCAATGATGGCAGCACGCAGCTCTAGGTTGAGATTGACAAAACCGCCTTCAGCATAATCTCTATAGGTAAAAATCAGGGGCAAATCCCCGATCACTGCCCGCAATTTTTCTAAAGCGGCAATAATCTCTTTGGGGTCGCTTGCGCTAAAATAATCTGCCCGCCACTCAATTAAATCAGGAGTAAGCTCTTTTAATTTTTGCGCTACCGAAAGAAGTTCCGGCAGATTTTGCGCCGGCAGCGGAACACATATTTTGCTACTATAAGTTTCCAGCCGGCAGCTTTTTATCTCCACTTGGCGAATTTTAGGCATAATTTACCACCTGCCTGTTCCCGGGTGCACATTATTTAGTGCTTGTCCCCATAATGCTGTGTAATAAACTCATTCGTACATACATACCGTTATGGGATTGCGCAAAATAAGCTGCGCGTTTGTCGGTATCCACCGCAGGGGAAATTTCATGTCTCCGCGGCAGAGGATGCAGTAAAATTGTCTGGTCAGAAAAGCGTTGCATAACTTCTAGATCAACGACAAATTCTTCCACATGCAGATCGGTGTGGAAACGTTCCGTTTGCGTACGCGTATGATACAATACATCCAAATCAGATGGCAGTTCCTCAAAGGAGCGGCAAGGTACATAGCGGACACCCCGTTCCTCAAGGTAAGAGACATATTCCTCCGGCAGTGCCAGGACATCTCTGCTAAGACCATAAATAGTAACATCTTTATAGAGCGCCAAAAGTTTAACCAGGGAATGGACCGTACGGCCAAAAAGTAAATCTCCCATCACCGCAATGGAAAGCCCGTCCAGTGATTTTTTATATTTGTAAATAGTATAGACGTCCAAAAGTGCTTGAGTGGGGTGTTCACCGCTGCCACTACCGGCATTTATGATAGGCACACGCGCTACACTGGCGGCATCACCGGCAGCGTTTCTGTCCGGATGACGCAGCACAATGGCATCACAGTAGCCGCCAATGACACGGATAGTATCAAAAAGGCTTTCTCCCTTAATTACAGATGACATTTCTCTGGCGTTTTCCGTGCTAATAACTTTCCCGCCTAAACGTAAAACGGCCGCTTCAAAAGATAACCTTGTCCTGGTACTGGGCTCGTAAAAAACTGTGGCCACCAGTTTGCCGCTAAGGGACGTGCTGAATTTTTCCGGATTAGCACGGATTGCATCGGTTAGTTTAAAAATACCCTCCAGCTCATCTTGGTTGAATTGATCACAACTTAATATATGGTACATATGTATTCCTCCCAACTTAATGAAAAGCCGTGATTTGCCACGGCTTTTTATCACCGGTTATAGGAAATTTTCTCAACTTTGAAACGCCTTTTCGCCTAACCGATAGGGGTTGTCCCCTTAAATTTGCAGGATGGTCAAAACCACATGCCGCCTGTGGGTGGTCCCCTCAAGGACAAGAAAGACGCATCATTAAAAAGAACGCAAAGCGACTTTCTTGTTGTCATTATACATAATGGTTCCCTGCTTTTCAATGTAAGTTGCAGGTTTTGCCACAAACTTATTCTGTCATATTTTTTTTCATTGCCTTTGCCAGTGTTTCTCATTTATAATTAAAAAGGAGGAAAATTTTACATATGCAGGAGGAAATCCCCATGAGCAGTTCCGATATTATTCTGAAAGGAATCCCCAAGTCTGAACATATTGCTAAATGGCGCCGTCTTTTTCCCCCGGAAATGCTAAACCCCCCGGAAATTGATGTCTCGTCACGTAAACGCAAATGGCTCGATCTTCCTTATACTACTAATCCCCAAGGACCGAAATTGGACATTTATCTTCCGGAAAGTACGGAAGGCCCGTACCCGGTGATTGTCTACATCCATGGCGGAGGCTGGTTTCTTGGCCACAAACGCGTTGCCTATATGGAACCGCTCTTTTATATGCTGGAACATGGCTATGCCCTCGTCTCCATTGATTACACTCTCAGCGACCAAGCTGAATTTCCTACACAAATTTATGAAATTAAAACAGCCATCCGCTTCTTGCGCCAACACGCTGAAATTTACAACCTACAAGCCCACCGTATAGCCGTCCTTGGCGATTCAGCCGGCGGCCATCTGGCTGCACTGGCCGGAACTTCTGGAGCTACCGGGGCGCTGGAAGATTTGTCCCTGGGGTGGCCTCAGCAATCAAGTAAAGTACAAGCAGTGGTGGACTGGTTTGGACCCACAAATTTAGCCGCCATGCAACAACAACTGCAGGATCTGAACCTCCCTTCATGGGATTCAATGGCTTGCACCATGGAGGACTTATTTATCGGTGCTGATTTATCTCAAGAACCGGAAAAGGCCAAGCCGGCCGATCCGGCAACTTATCTTACCCCGGAGGCACCGCCCTTTATGATTCAACATGGCGATAAAGATACTGTTGTTCCTTGTCAGCAATCTATCTCTTTTGCCCAAAAACTAGAGGAAGCCATTGGTAAAGATAAGGTAATTTTTGAAATATTACCGGGAGCTGTCCATGAAGATCCACGCTTTTATGCCCAGGAAAACCTGGATAAAGTCATTAAGTTTTTAGATCAATATCTCAAATAAAACAGGAAAAACGCATCCTTAATACAATAACCAAGCAAATTTTAGTTTAGTATGATTTATGTCTTCACTTTAAGTTACCCTCAGTAACTGCTACTGAAGAACCATCATGATAACGCAAGAGATAATTTTAGAATATAATGCAGTCTACCTATTTTCAGCGTCCATTTAGCGGTAGGCTGCTTTTTTTTTAGTATAATTGCGTATCAGGATAAAATTGTAGGCACACGATTTGCCGTACACAACTTAAAATTTCGGCTTATTTATGGTATAATGTAGGTACCATGTATATTCGAACCATAACCCGTAAAAACAAAAATAAAACAGTGCAATATGTGCAGTTGGCACATAATTATCGCCATCCCCAAACAGGTCAGTCGCAGGCAAAGATTTTATATAATTTTGGGCGCATAGATAAGCTGGATGTAGATGCCCTGAAACGGTTAGCTGCCAGCATTATGAAATTTTTAAAACAACATATGCCCCACGCAGTACCACCAATACTTGCCCAGGGGCAGCAACTGGAATTTCTGGGGGCAAAACAGCTGGGCTGTGTGTGGTTTTTGGATGAGCTGTGGAGGAAACTTGGCATCAAGCAGATTATTGCAAAAACCTGTTTAACGGGGGAAGACTATTTATCGCTGGAACGCTTAATTTTCGGCTTGGTGGCAAATTCTTGCCTTGCCTCCAAAAGTGCGCTTACTTTAAAGCAATGGACGGAAAATAAAGTTTTTATCAACGGTTTGCCGACAATTGAAAAAAAGCTACTACACCAAGCCATAAACTTTCTTCATCGTGCAGGTAACAGTTTACAGAAACAAGTCTTTACTTCAGCACTCAAAAACATAAATCTTACCTCCGAAAAAATTTATCTCACCACAACCTGTTTAAAGATCAAAACTACAGCTGTACCAAAAAATAATCACCAGCCCACGAGGATCATCATTGCTTACGCCTTTACCAAGGAAGGCATTCCAGTTTACTGCCGGGTGTGGCCGGAAAATACAGACCCGCAAACTGTGCTGGCGGCTGCTCAAAAAGAATTGGCTGACTGGGGTTTACAACGGCCAATTAGGATTGCCACAGAAGAAAAGGAAAGGGTCACGGAAACTTTAAACATTGCAGAGTATCTTAGCAGCCGCAAACAGCTCTCTGCGCTAAAACGTAGTTTGCAGCAACTTAAACCAACTATTGATTGCAATCCCTTCTATCAAAGTTTAGAAATATCCATTGAGATACATGTTCTACTTTGCTGGCTCGGCTTGCTTTTGATACGTACGGCCGAACTACAACTGGGTCAAAGCTGGCCACAAATAAAAAGCAAGCTGGAGAATTTGCAACTTGGTCACCATAGGTGTGAGGAGGGTGAGTTTGGTTTAGCCAGTCCTCTTTCCCCTGCGCAAGCAGCTCTCTTTCGCAAACTGGATTTAAACCCGCCACCACGGTATTTCCAACTCTAGATCGTAAATGTTGCCAACACAAATTTAGCCGGTGAAACTTTCACGTTTTGTTTCCCGGCTTTATTTATCTAAAGGCTACGTCAACTATTCAGCTATAGTTTTGCAATACACAGGGGGTCAGATCATGCAAAAAGGCCAAAAACGCCTTACACTTATTTTGCTTCCACTGCTAATGGTACTGTTTGTCGGTATCATCTCTGCACAAAAAATCTGCTGCCATTCTGCCGTTAAGCAGCCTTGTATGCATGCAGATAATTTAACGGAGGAAGAAATTCTTGCTTTTTTTTCGCAAGCACACTACGCTACCGTTAAACTCTTTAGCCAGGCTTTTGAAGACGAATTGTATAATGGTGGCAAGTCCTCCTGGCCGGAAGTGCGCCCACAGCTTTTACAATATTGGTCAGCTCAAATAGTTGATAATGAACTAAAAGATTTTTACGAACATCACTTACAAGCTTGGGGCTATGAAATAGGCTTTGTTTTCCCGCTGTGGAAAGCAGAAAATATTTTGGAGTATCGCATACTCAACAAAAGTGGCAACAATGTTGTGGCTGAATTTATGGTGCCTACTTCTTATGAAGCGGTGGAAACCATCCAGTTAGTTTTGGTTTGTGATGACGGCCATTGGGTGATTGGCTCTGGCTTTACGCCTTAGCCGGTCAATCATCCTTGAGTTCAAGGGGACAATAATTTTTTTGATAATTTTGCCAGACGGTACATACCTGTTGCACAGACTCTTCAATGGTTAATTGCGTGCAATTAACGGTCACTTCAGCATATTTTTCATACTTACTTTTACGCTCAGCATAAAGTTCTGCTAAAGTCTGATTTTTACCCATGACAATGCCTCTGGCCGCCATATTATGAATTCTTTGTACAAGCGCGTCATAGGGTAACGCCAAATAAACTATAAGACCATGCTGTTTTAAGTGCTGCATGCTCCTTTCGCTATAAATAACACTTCCCCCTGTGGCAATGACACAATTTTGTGTGTGCACAGAAAGTACAGTTTTTTCTTCAAGGGATAAAAAATTTTGCATACCTTCTTGCACAAGAATTTCCTGCAGCAGACGTTTTTCTCTTTGCTGCAGCAATAAGTCCGTATCAATAAAAGCCATACCCAATGCTTTTGCCGCCAACACCCCCACGGTGCTTTTCCCGGCTCCCGGCATGCCGATTAATACTAAATTTTGCTTTACGCTTTGCATATGCTCCTCCCAGGCGAAAGTACCGTCGTTTTTTCTAAAAACCATGTTTAGCCAAATATGCTTTTACTTCCGGGATAGTAATTTCACCAAAATGAAAGACTGAAGCTGCCAGCAGAATATCTGCACCGGCTTGAGCCGCCTCCAGAAAATGCTCCAGGCGTCCTGCACCACCGGAAGCAATAACAGGAATTTTAACCGCCTTTTTTATTTTTCTAAGCAGCGGCAAAGCATAGCCGGTTTTCGCTCCGTCATGGGCTTTACTGGTCGGCAAAAGCATCCCTGCCCCGCGGGCTGCCGCTTCTTCAGCCCAGGCAACAGCATCTTTACCGGTGGCAGTCATACCGCCGTTAATATAAACTTCATACCCGGAGGGAAGATTGGCGTTTTTATCTACATCAAGGGCGATCACGATTCTGTCGCTGCCAAATTCTTGGGCGGCTTCTGTAATTAAATTGGGATTCCGAAAGGCCGCACTGCTTATGGACACACGATCTGCCCCTGCCGCCAAAACTGCTTCTATGTCTGCTAAAGAACTAATTCCTCCTCCCACAGTCAACGGCACCGTAACCACAGCAGCCACTTTTTCCACCACCGTCAACATGGTCCGGCGTCCTTCCACCGTAGCCGTAATATCTAAAAAAGCCAGTTCATCCGCCTGAGCTTCACAATAAGCTTGGGCACAAGCAACAGGATCCCCTGCATCCTGCAGATTGGTAAAATGCACTCCTTTCACTACTCGTCCGTTTTTAATATCAAGGCAGGGCATAATTAAAACAGGGCACATATTATCCACCTCCAATATCAAGTTTTATTTCCCCGCGCAGAAACTGTAATCCTTCGCCAAGCGGTAATTTCATATTTTTTAATATTTGGACACTTTGCAATATTTCCAATTGCGGGATTGTTATTATTTTCCCTATATAGTAAAATGTAAGTATAGTGACGCATACTTACAATTTTAGGACGGAAAGGAGGCCATAGCAAGATTTTATCCTAAATATGATCTAAGGGAGGAGAAGAATGTCAAAACAATCGTTCAAAAAACTTGCCAGTTGTTTATTGCTGATGTTGCTGATGTTTTTGGTGGTAAGTTGCAGCGGAAATTCAGAACCTGCCAATAATAACAATAACAGTGCCAATATGAACATAAGCCCCGTCAACAACAACCAAGCTGCCAAAGAACCTCAATACGGCGGCACTTTGAAGATGATCGGTACAGCTTCTGCTTTAAACCTGGGCCATCCCACGGAAGGAGATTATGCTTCCGTATATCCGGCGGTAGAACCTCTCCTGGCCGTTTCTGATGAAAGGGAACTGGAAGGAGTGCTGGCAAAGGCCTGGGAAGAAGATCCAGATAATTTAACTATAACTTTTTATTTACAAGAAGGCATAAAATTTCATGACGGCTCCGATTTTAATGCCGAAGTGGCAAAATGGAACTTTGAAATTGCCGCAGAACGTTACCGCCTCAGATTCTTTGATCATATCGACCGTATTGAAGCTGTAGACGATTATACTCTCGTCATCCATATTAATCAGTGGCACAACCAAATTATAGAAGAATGGGGCATTAAGCAGATGTTTTCCAAGCAGGCTTGGGAAACACATGACGAAAGCTGGTTCAGTACCAACGTAGTTGGTACCGGCCCCTTTAAATTAGAAGAATTTGTGCGCGATTCGCACATTTATTGGGTGAAAAATGAAGATTATTGGCAGGAAGGCTATCCTTACTTGGATCGTATTGAAATTATCGATATTCCGGAGCCCACTACCGCAGCCGCCGCCTTTGAGGCCGGCGAAGCTCGGGCTTGGCTCAATGCTGACAATCAATATGCACGGGAGTTTGTCGATAAAGGCTACGTGCGCAATGAAGGTTGGGCCGGCATGCAGACAGTAATTTTGTTTAACAACGCAGAAGGTGAACTCTTCTCTGATAAGAGATTACGGGAAGCCGTTGAATATGCCATCGACAAGCAGGCTATTTCCGATGCCTTGGGTTATGGCTTCAGCGAACCAATTTATGCTGTAGCCCCTCCCGGAGATTGGGGCGGCCACTTTAAATGGCGTGACTATGATCCGGAAAAAGCCAAACAATTGCTACAAGAAGCCGGTTATAACGGAGAGGAAGTCATCTTACTGGCAAGCAATGCCGGTGGCAGAAATGATATGGCGGAAGCCATCTATAATTATCTAAGAGCTGTGGGCTTTAATGTTAAAATTGACCTTGCCGACCTGGGCCGTTTTGGGCAAGCACTGTATAATGACGGCTGGAAACATCTGGCCTTAAGTATTGCCGGGCAGGATACAAATTATTTGACTTCCATCCAGCGCTGGTGGGGGCATGACGGCACACTATCCATTAGTTTTATCCGCCCAGCTGAATTAATAGAAATGTCAAGGGCCTCCTTATTGGCCAGGACTACAGATGAGAAAAAAGCATGGGCGGAAAAAATCGTCAAATATATTGGCGATGAAGCACTGGTAATTCCTATTCTCAATCAACCCAGCGGTTTTCTCCATGACGGCACAGTCCATACCAGCTACCCGAAACAAGGCTTTACCCGCTGGAAAATGCATGAAATGTGGATAGAACCATAAAAAATGACGGAGGTTTTCCCCCTGATGGGGAGAACCTCCGTTTTTAAAATCTGCTATCTCTTTAGTCCAGTTGGACTGCTGTGGCTTCAATCTCTACCACCACATCCGGATGATAGAGCGCCGCCACACCCAGGAGGGTGGAAACCGGCCTGCAACCGGCCTTTTTTAACCGTTCGCTTAACATGGGTTCTGCTTTTCTAAAGGCGGCAATATCGGTTGTATAGTAATTTAATCGCACCACATCGGACAATTCTAACCCGGCATGACGCAAAACAGTTTCCAAATTGTTTAAAGCTTGCTTGATTTGTGCCTCCATATTCCCGGGGTAAAGAGGATTGCCTTCATCATCAACAGATACTTGTCCAGCACAATAAACTATCCTTTTCACGCCGGTCAGATCATTCGCTTGCACAAAACCTATTTCCTCGTTCCACTGCCATGGGTTGATAATTTTTCTTTTTTGCATTAAACCTACTCCAGCCCTCCAATCACAATGACATTTTTAACGGCACCATGTTCGGCATCATAAAAAGCTTCATTTATCTGCTCCAAAGGATAATAACGTGTCAGCATACATTCAATATCAATTAAACCATGCCTGTACAATTCCATATATTTGGGAAAATCTCTACGTAAATTTAAGGCGCCCATGACGCTGCCGGTAAATTTCTTACCGGTCAAAAATTCCATAGCACTTATATCATGCATCATTTCATCCTCAAAACGCGCATGGCCAATGACACAAACAGTCCCCCACGGCGCCGTAATATCCAATGCCTGTCTTTTAATGCCTTGTGCGGCTACGGCCACAATGGCATAATCTACACCGTATTTATTAATCTTGCGTATTTCCTCCACCACATTACTCTTGGTGGGATTAATTGTGTGCGTGGCACCACATTTTTTTGCCAATTCAAGTTTGCTGTCCATTACATCAATGGCAACAATGGGACAAGCACCGGAAAGGCGTGCCCCCTGAATGGCGGAAATACCCACCCCGCCGCAGCCAATTACAGCCACACTTTCAGTGGGCTTTACCTGCAAACGGTTTAAAACGGCACCAAAACCGGAAATAAATCCACAAGACATGGCGGATGCCACTGCGAAGGGAATGTCGTCATCAATTTTACAAAGGGTGGATTCGTGACAATTACAGTATTCTGCAAAGCCGGTGGCCGAAGAAGCCGTCTGGATAGGCACCCGACCGTCTGCCCTCGTATAAGGGCCCGGCTTACGAAACTCCAGGGGAGGAATATTTTCACAAAACCAAGTCCTGTCGGCAAGGCATGGACCGCAGGTGCCACAGCCCGCACGAATAATGGCACAAACAACCCTGTCACCAGGTTTTACATAGGTTACACCGGGGCCAACGGCATCGACAATACCGGCAATTTCATGACCTGCCGTGGCGCAACCTTCATAACTTCCATGCTCGCCGCGAATACCGTGAATATCACTATGACAGATGGTGCAGGTCATAACTTTTAATCGAACTTCTTTTTCTTTAGGTTCTGCCAATTCCATTTCCTCAATGGTAAAGGGTGCTCCCATCTTTTCAACCACTGCCACTTTACATTTCACAGTCTTTTCCCCCTTCTTTCACCACTTTTTAGCTTTATCTCATGCTACTCCCGCCATCTACGGCAATGGTTTCCCCCGTCATGTAAAGATCCTCTTGCACTAAAAAGAGTATGAGTTTAGCCACATCGGCAGGTTTTCCCACTCTTCTTAGTGGCGTCATTTTTGCCACCAGCTCAAATTCTTCTTTGGGTGTTGCTTTGTGCATGGGGGTATCTATCATGCCGGGACAAACTGTGTTGATTATAATATTATCCGGACCAAATTTGCGGGCGAAACTTTTAGTTTGGGCAATAATTCCCGCCTTTGAGGCCACATAAGCGGCGCTGCCCACCCCGCCATTAAAGGCGGTGACGGAACTGACATTCACAATGCGGCCGAATTTTTGTTTTTGCATGTGCGGAATCACTGCCGTCATAAAGTTGTAGTGTCCGATCAAGTTTGTGGCCAGTACACGCTGGTATTGTTCCAGGGTAGTATGCATTAACAGATCCCCGCCCATTTGGCCGGGTTCCACCTCAACCTCAATTCCGGCATTATTGACCAGAATATCTATTCTGCCGAAATGATCTAATGTTTTTTGCACAGCTGCTTGCACTTTTTCCGGTACAGCCACATCGCAGCATATAGACAACACTTTTTCCGAAAATTTTCTTATTTCCCTTTCCGTCTCTGACAATGGTTGGGCTGTGCGCCCAACAAGCACTACTGCAGCTCCTTGTTGTGCCAGTTGTATGGCTGTTTCCTGGCCTATGCCTTTACCGGCACCGGTAACAAGCGCAATTTTGCCTGCAATTCCATAATCAATCATAAACCCCATCCTTTCTTAGCTACATGTGTGTGACAATTTTCCCATCCGGCTGTTTAATACCAATAAAATCGCCGGCTAAAACCACATAATCCCCTTCAAAAGCGCGGACTTTTGCCCAGTGACCTGTTAACTCTTGATCAAGGGGCACCCCGTCGGCAATCATTTTTTGTCTAACCAGTTTACCGTCAACTTCCCTGGGGGTAATTCCTTTTTCCAGGCAAATGGCAGCAGCGATACCGGCTGCCTGCCCTGTACTCATGGACGGGGCTATAATGCGTACGGCAGCTTGGGCATTAAACTCCGAGGAAATACAGCGCCCCACCACAAGTAAATTATCGACATTCAGCGGCACAAGGGCTCTGTACGGTATTTCACAATAATTTTTGGGATCCACGCGTGCTTCCACGCCGGCAGGTCTGCCGAAAATATGCATGTCATCTGAACACTGGGATTCCCTGCAAACGGCACCCTCCAGCGGTTCCGGAACATGAATATGCCGTAGAAAACCGATTCGGGGACTGGTGGGATGGTGAGTATCAAAGAATTCGGGGAAACGGGCTATGCCGTCGGTAAATTTCTTACCGCTGGCCACATCAGCGTCTTTTAAAATATATTCGCCCAGAATACGCCTGGAATCGCGCACACCATGCATATTGGCAATACCCGTTAATCTAGCCCGCTCAAAACCGGGAACATACTTTTTGAAAAACTTCTCTAACCACAAAATTTGATTATGCTGTTCAAGAATTTGCCTTGTTAAATCCTCCGGGTCCAAATTCCTTGTATAGAAACTATGGGCAGTCATTACAGTAATATCGGCATCGGTAGCTTCAGTATTAGGGATTTGATAAATTAAGGCTGTGGGAAAGATCACAAAGGGCAGATCTCCGTTTTTTACGGCTTCCTCTTCCAGTTCAGCCAAAAGGCCAAAAGATGTTGCGCCTACATTTTCTTCCCGCCATTTTGCATTGGCCTGTCCATATTTGACCAAGTCCACATTGGCCATACGAAAAGCAAGGGTGGTGGACATATTAAGCCCGGCATAATGGGGGCTCCCTACCTCATAAGGGGCACCGGCAGAAGCCGCCACATCGCCGTCACCCGTTCCGTCGATCACAATTTTTGCCCAGGTGGTAAATTCGCCTGCTTTGCCGTGACAGACTACTCCTTTGATTATGCCCTCCTCAACAATGGCTTTAATGGCCGTCACACCGTATAAAATGCGGCAGCCTGCTTCCACCAGCATTCTTTCTAACATCAATTTACCTTTATCCGGATCTATCATGGGCAGATGGGGACGATCTATAGCATCACCCTCTGCCTCCAACCTTTGCAACCACTCCTTACATAAACCTTCAACCACGCCAGCAATACCTGTGACATAACCGTTTGTAGCCAAGCCTCCTACGGACTGGGCACTGTCAATGAGCATTGTGCGCAAGCCTTTTCTGGCTGCAGAGATGGCTGCTGCCACACCGCCTACGCCGCCTCCAACCACTAGTACATCGTAGTAATAATTTGTTTTGTGCATTATCCTTCTCCTTTCTCTTCTTACCATGTAACCTGGCAATGCCGGTCTAATTACATTTATTCTGATATTTTAGATTAATTACATTATATATTAATGTAAATATTTTCACAATTTTTTCACCTTATTTTCTTTATGTAAAAATAATATATGCTTTTTTTTGCCAAAAAAAAGCTGTCGGTTTGTCCGGCAGCAATTTTTACGACTTCATGGCGGCTGCATACTCGGCCAGGATTTTTTCCGGATCCGCACTATTATAATCAACAATATTTTTTAAAAGGATAAAAGAATCTAAATCGACAGCATCAAAATAAACGGCAAAACCCTCAGCATCATTTCGTATAACTTTTCCATTTATAGTAATGACAAGTTTTGCACTGGTACCGGTTAAATGAATGCTTATGGAAACCTGCTTTTCTGGGGGAGCTGTTGGTTGAGAAAGAATAAAAGCCCCCTTTAAGCTAATGTCCTTTACTTTACCGGTAAACTTTTCCTCCCCGGTGTCAATTTCAACTTGCATCCGGAAAGGCACCCGGGAAAATCTACGCTTTTCCATACAATCACCCCTGTTTAAGTTTTCCAGGTTTATTTTTTTATTCTCGTTTAAACAAAAATAACCTTTCGCGCAATAATTTTTCTCTGCTGAAAAATTTAACCCCCCATACCTGGTATGAGGGGTGATTTTCCTGGTTCAGTCTCTATGTTACTTAAATAGCAGATTTTACATCTTTCAAAGGAACATCCATTTTGTTATGGTTAGGGAAGCGTTGGAGGTCTGTATGCGGGATAAAGGAGGCGGAAACAAACTCATCCATATATCCGGGATAAACGCTAAGTTCAATATAAGTCATTTGCTCTGCCGTCTCATCAATATATTCTTTGGCTTTTTTATTGATTAAACTCAAATAACTTCCGATTAAGGAGCTATTGCCGATAAAAGTATATTTCTCCGGGTCAATATCGGGAAATAGCCCAATATTAATGGCATTTTTAATATTAATATGGTTGCCGATTCCGCCGGCTACTTTTACTTCCTCTAAATCGTCAAAATCCATGCCGACACTGGACAACAAGACACAAGTAGCTGAATAAACGGCAGCTTTAGCTCGAATAAAATTATCAATATCTACTTCGGTAATATAGATATCTTCATCCAGACCATATTGTTCTTTTTCCGCCACAATATATTGCCCGATACCATATTGGTCAAACTTTACGTACTTGGTTGTCACATCTTTCCTAAATTTGCCTCTGGCATCAATGAGGCCTACGCGCTTTAATTCAGAAATTAGATCAATAATCCCTGAACCACAAATGCCATAGGGCTTTTCCGCACCAATAATAGTTAATTGGGCTTTATAATCATCACCAATGGTTACGGCTTCAATGGCTCCGGGGGCCGCACGCATACCACAAGAAATTTCACCGCCTTCAAAGGCAGGCCCGGCGGAACAGGCACATGTCATTAAAAAGTCGCTATTACCCAGCACTATTTCTCCATTTGTACCCAAGTCGATTAAAATACTGACTTTTTCACTTTCTCGAATCAAGGCAGGCAAAACGCCGGCGCTAATATCGCCGCCCACATAACTGGCCACGGCGGGAGAAAGATGAATGACAGCATTTTTATTAATGCAAAGGCCGATATCAGCTGCTGTTATATTTAAATCCCTTGTGTCGGTTAAGGCTGGAATATAAGGCTCTTTTCTCAGAAAATCAGGATAAATTCCCAGCAGCAGCTGGGTCATGGTGGTATTGGCGGAAGCTGTGAACATAACTATTTCCTCACAGCTAATCTTGTTGGCTTTGCACAACTCCATAATCAAAGGGTTGATGCTTTCTTTAACCACGGCATCCTTTAATAATTTTAAGCCGTCACCTTTGATGGCATAAATAATACGATTAATGACATCGGCACCATACTTTGATTGTGCATTGGCACAGGCTGCTTCACCCAGAATTTGCTTGGTTTCCAAATCTACTAAACAAGCAGCCACAGACGTGGTGCCAACATCAACGGCAACTCCATATCCTGCCGTTTTTCCTGGCGGCTTAATCTCAATAATCCTTATTTTATCATCATCTAGCCATGTATATACAACCGCAACCTTAAAATTATTCTCCCTTAAAATTAAAGGGATTCTTTGTAAAAGGTGCGTATTAATTTCAACCCTAGAACAGCCTAACTGAAGTCGCAAATGCTTTTTTATCCGGGTAACATCAGAAATATTATCATCTAAAGTCGGTTCATCCAGTTCCAACTCAATTTTTCGTACATGACTTTCCGTAGTAAAGGTTGACGCAAATTTATCCCTAACTTGATAAAACTGCCGTTCATACTTTTCTGTATTATTTTGTACACGAATGTTGTTAACGTCTAAAAGAGATTCTTGGGGAACGTAAATGGTTACGGGCTCAACCACAGCACAGGAGCACGCCAGAACCGTCCCGTTTTCTTTGCTTTTAAACATACTTTTTTGCCTGACGGAGCCGTCCACAAGTTTTACCCTGCATTTCCCGCACGTTCCATTTCCATTACACGGTGCATCAATATTTACCCCGGCTGTGCGAAGCGCATGCAACAGGTTTTCACCTTGCTGAACTTTTACTTGTAGAGTTTCATTTGGCGTTTTTATGGTTAAATCAATCATTGGTGCACCTCCATTTTTGGGATCATGGGCAGGCATAAGCCTGCCCAGTCTAGCTCATTACATAATGGGATCCAGGGTCAAAGCAGGATGGCCTTTGGCGGTCAAAAAGTTTACCACATCTTCAATATCTGTAGCTATGGTTTCATCGCAAATCATGTCAGCAAAGTTGTCAATGCCGTACAGTTCTTTAGCTGTTTTATTAAGTCTTTCCGCTATATCGTCTTTTAATTCTTTAGGCATCCAAATAATTCTTTGTAGACCGCCCTCGGCAGCAAGAAACTTCCTAGAGGCAATAAAATGTCTGCCATGCCCCATAAATCCGGGCGTCTGCACACCTCCACCGGTCATGGAGGCCAGTTCGCCAAATGTCATACCTACCGGTGTTGTACCGGCATATTCGCGGTTCACAATAATAACACCGTTGCCTTCCGGAGCAATGCCGCAAATACATTCAAAACAACCGCAAGATGTCATGGGATCTTCTAAAATGCTGTAAAGAGTAATTCTGGAAACAGCTCCTTGGGAACGTTCTTCCACTGCTTTATTGACTGCTGACCAGATACCTTTAACTTCGTCTTCCAGACCTTCTTTAGGTACAGGTTGGCAAGCTCCGGTGGGATCTAGTTCTTTTGTAGCTTTTGCATCCAGCCAGCTCACTGCACCACATAAGCCTAAACGTTCCGGTGTGACAACGCATACATGGGCGGGAGCAAAGGACTGGCAAAGTGTGCAAGTGTAAAACGTATCGACACTTTCATCAGTCAGGGACTCCAGACGCTCATCCCTGGCTCTATAGCTGGGTAGCGCCAATTCCTGCTCCAGTTGATGTACTTTTTCTTCATCGGTGATAATTGTAACCTGGCATCTATCGATCACCGTACCAAATTCATCATGCATCATGGCATATAGAACTTCGCCGAAATGTTTTAATCTTAAGCCTTTAGCATAGGCATCTTTACCGATACGAATCCAGGCAATATTGCGCTGCCCGATATGCATGACACCTTCCATATAATTTAAGAAGTAGTGTATTCTTCTTTCCAGCACAGGTTCAAAATCTTCTTCCATATTCTTCCCGGCCACTTCCACCAAGAGGGCCAGAGGTAAGTATACTGGCGGCTCAACGGCATCAATATCCGGCCCAATGAGCTCAATCTTATGGTCTTCCACTTCTGCTAAAGGTCTCATTTTGACCAATTCCCAAGCTTTGCTGCGTTTACTACCAAACTCTGCATATACATTGTCTTTGCGAATTCTTTCCCCTTCAAAGGCGGCGGCGAAGCTTACCGGAATGGGAATCTCTTTTACTTTAATTTTAATACCGCGCGCTTCCAAAGAAGTTTTTACAGTTTGCGCATGGTCTTTTTGCGTAATCAAAGCCCCCGGCACTTCCGGCACTTCCACATCAGCAATAACAGGGAAGCCCAGCGCTATGGCTCCGGCACCGGCAGCCACAACCACTTCATTAAGTGGACCAAAAGTATTGACAAAGGCCGGCAATCTTTCTTTGGTATAAGCCAACAATCCGTCTAAATCTCCGGGTGTGAGGGCACCAAAAATTAATGCGGCCCGTACCGCTACCGATACCACATGAATGACGGATGTAATATCGTATCCGATGGGAATTACTCTAAATTCCAAACCTGTTTTTACGTCTGAATTAACGATTTGGTCTACAGTTTTGCCGATAAGAAAAGTCAGTAAACCTTTTTCTTGATAATCTTTAACGATAGACACCAGATTTTGCTGATTTTCCGCTTCCCCCACAATGACGGCAATGCCGGGAATGTCACCGGTCACCAGCGGTACCCCAAGGGAACGAATCACAGGGTCAGGAATGAACCCAATACCGGCTTCTTCCTCATAAGCATTTTCCTCTGTGGCGTATTTAACTGCTTCAATGATTTCGGCACAGACGGCAGTTGCCAGACCTGCATTTAACGCTTTAGCCAAATCATCCTCTTCCACAATGAGGCTTGCGGCAACGTCTAAAGCAGCTTCCAGCTCTCCCAAATTAGTAATTTTCTTTCCTGTGGCCGCATAAATTACCGGTAAAGCATAAGCAGTACCCGGAAAAGCAACTTTATGTTCTTTTCCTGTGGCGGCAATGGCGTCGCCTACGGCCTTCCTGGCCAATTCCAGCGCCGCTTTAGCACCTGAAAAAATAACGGCAGTTAGACTCATGTTCTCTTTTCAACCTCCTTCATGAAGTGTTTATAGGAACCGTCAAAGCTTGCAGGAGCAAGAAATTCAGATGGGACTTTTGTCCCATCTGAATTCTATGAATAGTAGTACAAATATTACAGTTCTAAGTAAGAATCAGCATAAAGAGTATTGCCTAAAATGATGTCACAAGTTTTGACAGCTTCCTGCAATTTGGGATCACAAGGATTGGCAATGGCAGAGGTCAATCCGCACATCATGGCCATGGCCAAGGTATAAGCATCCAAAACGGGCCGTAAATGTTTGGGAGCACCGTTGGAAACGTTACTTAAACCGCCTGTAGTTTTCAGACCCATTTCGCTCATCATTTTAATGGCCTCTAACACTTCCACTTGTTTTTCCTGCATACCTTTAATTACTAAGAACAACGGGTCGAACAAGAGGTCTTCGGGATCCATGCCTGCTTCCATTGCTCTTTCCAGCATTTGCTGACAATACATCATGCGCTCATCATTATCTCTGGGAATTCCTTCCTTGGCGCATAAAGCAATGCACATGGCATCATTGGCTGCTGCCAGGTTAATATTGTCAATCCTGTCACCGGCGTCGGCAGAGTTAATGATAGGCTTTCCTTTGGAGCGATTATATACTTTAATGCCGGCTTCAATGGCCTTTTTATTGGCAGTATCTAAAGCCAAGGGAATGTTGTCGCATTCAGACTGGATCAGTTGCACAACCCACTGCATAATTTCTTCACCGTCTTTTTCCGCCGGGCCAATATTTACGTCAAGGTATGCTGCACCGGCAGCAATTTGTTCCTTGGCCCGCTTTAAGATGGGCTCAGGATCTCTTTCCTCCAAGGCCTTGCGAATTACCGGTGAAATGCAGTGAATTCTCTCACCAATAATCATAAACTTTTGCATTTCTCTACCTTCTTTCTTATTTATTTTTTCCGGAATTATCTTTTTTATCGGCAAAAGATAAATTTATGGCAAGCAGACAGAACAACAACAGAGCAAGTTGCGCATATTGTTCTGCCTGCTTTTGTCATTAATTAAGTTCGCGCAAGAATTTGGGGATCTGCATTGCTTCTTCCGGTCCCACAATAATTTCCCAACCGGGCAGTTCTTCTTCCACTTCACCTTTTAAGACTGCCACTTTACCAGGGAGAACAAGTCTCTTTCTTGTTAGTTTTTCTTCTAAACCGCTATTTTTAATCATATCTCTAATGACACTTGCGCCCAACTTGCCTGCGGCCCAGGATGTGAGTACAGACAAGCCGCCGGCATCAGGAACCGCCAAGTAGGCAGGTACTTTTGCCCTTTCAATTTCACCGGAAACAACAAAATAAGTGAGCGCAAAGTCAACTGTTAAGAGCACAGGAGATTCAGCATCGGGATTGGCGAACTCATATACTTTAGGTTCAACGCGCATGGGTTTTTGTGGATCGGTAAAGATATTTTGTCTAAGTGCGAATAAAGGTAAAGCATTGGCATATTCAATATCATCTAAGACAATAATGGAACCGTATTTAAGGATGAATGTTGCAGCAAGGGCTGTTTGCAGGTAAGCATTGTCTTTGGCTAAATCATTGACAAAAACGATTGAGGGATAACCAAATGTTCTGTCCTTGCCTTCCAAAGCCGTTCTTCTGACTTCGATGGTTTTTTCAAAAGTCTTAGCAATATTTTCGCCTGTTGTATTTAAGACTAACTCTTTATAATCTAAACCCTGGGCTTTTTCTGCCAGTGCGTACAGGTCTTCAACGGTGTCAGCGCTTAATCCTAAAACTACGCCATTGTCTTTGGCCAGTTTAACCATCTCGTCAAGGTTGCCGGCATTGGCTCCTACCAAAACAGGCTTAGTTTCTTTGACCAAAGCTACGGCTTCAGCGGCTACGGCTGCATCATCGCATACCAAGATAAAGACTTTATTTAAATCTTTTAACTGCTTAATTACATCCAAGTAACGTTCTTTGTTGCCGGTATATTTAACGGCAACAGCCTCGACATGCATTTGTTCGCCAATACGCTCGTAGTCCACTTTTTTAAGATTGGCGATTTTACCGGACACCTCATCATCTGTCATCTGGTCAGCAAACTGCACAGCAAATAAGTTTCTGTTAACAAAAGTTTTTTCGTGTCTAAATAAAACTGTTTCCCCGCCCAAAGCTTTTTCATAATCGCCGGTACCGACTTTAATTGTTCTCATTGGAGGTGCCGTGGCTTCTGATAATTTTGCTTTTGCTTCATCGGAAATATGAGGACATTTTTCGATTTCAACAGCACCGGATGCAACTTTCATGGCAAAAGCCATACAAGTAGGAAAACCACATTCTTTACAATTTTTCCGTGGTGTCAATTTAAAAATATCTAAACCAGTTAAAGCCATCTGCTCTCGGCCTCCTTTAGTGTGGTTGCGCTATTATTCTAACAAGCCTTCAATGAGGGATTTAACGGTTTGTAAAGACTTCGGATGTCTTACGATGACAGCATCGGCTCCTGAAACGAGACAAGCTGCGGCAGTGGCAACTTCCATATGAATACCTCTTTCTTCCGCACTGCCCCATTCAGGTTCGTCAGCTTCCGTGGCAACGGCTTCCTTAACACCCCAAGTTTCAAAGGATACAGGGGTAATGATGGGCATTTGCAGTGTCGTATCATTCTGACCCAGTGCGGCCAAAACTACCCTATCCATGGTGGAAGATAAATACTCAAATCCATAACCGGCAGCGGCTACACCAAGATGCATTACCATATCTTCCGCTTTAACCCCTAATTGGTTCATAAGAATATTTAACTGCTTGGCCAGGTTAATATCAACGGAGGATTCTGCCGCAACCTTTTGTTGGTATGCCAAGGCACCGGCTGCGCCCACTGTCTTATAGTTTTCTTCTTTGGCGGCCAAAATCAGGATATTTTTGCCTTGTAAAGCTTCCGCCACAGCAGCAAACAGCTCGCCGTCTTTTTCGTCGTTTTTACACCCGGCTACAACCAGCGGGGTCGTAATGGCAGCCGCCACTTGTTTGGCAACTTCAACACATTCCTCTACACTTTTGTTGGCACCGTCAGGAGAAGCGCCGACAAAATGCAGGCAAATAAAATCAGGGGCATAATTATCTTCTACGTATTTAGCCCATTTAGCCGCATCGCCCATAACGTCTCCATAAAGATTTTTGAGAGCATTGTTCCAGTCATCGGGCACAATATCTGTAATTTCAATACCTACTTTGGGGGGATGCCCAATTTCTCCGTCAAAATGATGGAAAGGAAGTACATTTCGGCCACCGATGGTTATTGCCTTATCACCGGTTCCCAGTGTAACTTCATTAATTTTACCACTGTACTTTTTGGCGACTTTCGTATAAGCCACTGTTTAGACCTCCTTTAAATAAGCTGTAGATTGGCAAGTATATCTTTGATGGCTTTTTTCGCCGCGCTGTCTTCAGGCATGTTGACCAACGGTTCACCGTTGGCATCATACTCGGAAATCATTGGGTCCAACGGGATAACGCCAATCAGTTCCAGCCCCTGTTTTTCAATTTCTTCTTTAATAGGTTCCGTTAATTCTCCGTTTGGTGCTTTGTTGACGATGAGGCCTATTCTATCTACTTCCAGCTTCAGTTCATCGGCCAGTTCCCTGATGCGGCCAACAGCTTGAATACTTCTGCGCGAATAATCACTGATAAGAAGCAGTAAATCTACTTTACCCACTGTTCCCCGGCTGATATGTTCCATCCCTGCCTCATTGTCAATGACGACATGATTGTAGTTGGCGGAAAGTTTTTCAATTTGTCTTTTTAAAACACCGTTAACATAGCAATAGCAACCTTCACCTTGTGTCCTGCCCATAACCAACATATCATAACCGTCGCCTTCACTAACTGCCTGGTTCAGCCGGTATTCAAGATAATCCATTTTCGTCATCCCGCCAGGAATGGGCTCACCAGTACGTTCCGCCCAATTGACTTCCTCGCGGATATTGCCGATAGTTTCTTCTATTTCAACACCTAAGACTTCATTTAGGTTGGAATTGGCATCTGCATCAACAGCTAAGATTGGTCCTTTCCCTGCCTCGACTAAATAACTTATGATTAACCCGGTGATACTTGTTTTTCCAGTTCCACCTTTTCCAGCCGCTGCAATTGTTTTATACATAATATCTGGCCTCCTAATAATTAAAATAAATTTGGCTTACCCCGTAATTTAAATTTTAACATACATTACGGGGTAAGCAAGGTTCAGATGGAACCGGAGGGATACTTACATGATCGGATCTAATTTTAATGCCGGATGCCCTTTTTCTTCGAGGAATTTCAGCAGGCCTTCCGATTCCGTAGCAATAGTCTCGTCACAAATCATATCAGTAAAATTGTCAATACCGTACAGTTCTTTTGCTGCGGCATTTAGACGATCCCTTACATCGTCTTTTAGTTCTTTGGGCATCCAGACAATTCTTGCCAGTCCGCCTTCGGCGCTCATGAATTTTTTCGAACCGATAAAGTGTCTACCGTGTCCCATAAAACCTGGAGTTTGCACTCCGCCACCGGTCATGGATGCCAATTCACCAAAGGTCATACCGACCGGTGTAATATCGCCATATTCTCTGTTGACAATGATAACCCCGTTTGCTTCGGGAACAATACCGCAGATACATTCGAAGCAACCGCAGGAAGTCATAGGATCTTCAAAGATACTGTAGAGAGACACTCTTGTTACAGCACCTTGTGATGCTTTTTCTACAGCCTCGTTAACAGACTTCCAAATACCTTTGACTTCGTCCTCCAGACCTTCTTTTGGTACAGGCTGACAGGCACCGGTGGGATCCAATTCCTTGGTGGCCTTCGCGTCTAACCAGCTGACGGCACCGCAAAGACCCAGTCTTTCCGGAGTCACAATGCAGACGTGAGCCGGAGCAAAGGACTGACACAAGGTACAGGTGTAGAAAGTATCGACATTTTCGTCCACCAAGGATGCCAATCTTTCGTCACGGGCTGCATACTTGGGTAAAGCCAGTTCTTTTTCCAGTTTTTCCACCATTTCCGGATCAGTGTAAATGGTGACTTGGCATTTATCTACAACTTTGTCAAATTCGTCTCTCATTTTGGCGTAAATTACTTCACCCAGATGCTTTAACCGCAAGCCTCTTTCATAAGACTCTTTGCCGATACGAATCCAGGCAATATTTCTTTGTCCGATATGCATGACACCTTCTGTATAGTTCATGAAGTAGTGTAGCCTTCTCTCCAGAACCGGTTCGAAATCTTCCTGCATATTCTTACCGGCAACGTCAACCACAATGGCCAGCGGTGAACGGTAAGGGACTGTATCAGCAGTGTCAATGTCAGGACCGACAACTTCAATCTTATGGTCTTCAACTTCAGAGAGATCTTTCATTTGTACCAGTTCGAAGCACTTTGTTCTGGTGCCGCCAAATTCTGCATACATATCTCCTTTGCGGATTCTTTCACCTTCAAAGGCGGAGGCAACGCCCACCGGTATATCGATCTTTGTAACTTTAATCTTGATATTTCTGGCTTCTAAGGAAGTTTCGACAACTTTCTCATTGTCAGGCTGGTGAAGTAATAAGGTAGGTACTTCGTTAATATAGGTTTCGGTAATTGCCGGGAACCCTAATTCAATGGCTGCGGCACCGGCTGCGATAATTTTTTCATCCCAATCACCGAAAACGTTAACAAATGCTTTAATTCTATCTTTTGTATATTGTTTATGGGCCGCAAAATTGCCCGGCTCAACTGCACCGAAAATAAGGCTGGCTCTAATGGCAACAGAGACAACGTGGATGACAGATTCGATCTCGTATCCAACCGGAACTACCCTTAAATCAATGCCCATTTTAACGCCTTGTTCAATGGCTTGATCAATGATCTTGCCCACAAGGAATGTCAAAATACCTTTTTCCTGATAATCTCTAATAATCTTGCCGGCAGTATCACTGTCTTTACACTGACCAATTAAGACAGCAACCCCAGGAATATCTTGCGTAACTAGGGGCACACCAAAAGCTCTGATTTGAGCGTCGGATAGATGGCCATGTAAAGGCTCTTTATAGGGCTTCTCTTCCAGTGTATATTTAACTGCCTCAATAATTTCGGCAAGCATTGCCGATGCTGTACCGGAATCCAAAGCATCTTGAAGCAGTCTGCCTTCGTGGATAAAACCTTTTGCTAGCTCTAAAGCTTTTTCCAAATCACCGACAGTGGTAATTTTCTCACCCGTAATGGCATAGATGACAGGTAATGCATAAGCCGTATCGGGGAACCTGACGGCAGCTTCTTTACCTTTTTCCGCAATGGCTTTTTGCACCATTTCTTCTGCCCGTTTCAGGTACTGGTCTTTCCCCGCATAAATGATCTTAAACAGATTCATTCTGCTGATCCTCCCTTACTCATCCGCTATTTTATATTGCTGATTAGCTTTTCAGCAATTTGGTTAATACTGTCCCTTAAAACTTGGCTGGCTTCATAAGACGATGTGTTCTCTCGGTCCGACAGGCTGATTTTTTTATCGTAGTAGATGAAACCCAGCAGGTTTTCCTTCCCTACTTGTTTTTCAATAAAAGCTTCATCTTCGCCATCGGTAATCTTATTACCGATAACTAAAACTTTGGTTACGCCTAAGTCGGAAGCCAGTTTTCTTACCCTTGTAAAGGTCTGAATGCTCCTTTCGCCAGGCTCTACTACTGTGATAAAGGCATCTACTGCGCTGGCAGTTCCCCGTCCAAGATGTTCAATTCCGGCTTCCATATCCATAATGACAACATCTTTTTCGCGTAGAATTAAATGAGAAGTAAGCCTTCTTAAAAGCACGTGTTCTGCGCAAACACAACCGGAACCCCCTGTATCAACACTACCCATGACCAAGATTTTGATTCCGTTAAAATCACGGGCATATTTTTCCGGGATATCATCAACTTTAGGATTCATTTTAAAGGTTCCACCAAATGTGCCCGGCTTTGCCCCTGTCCTTTCCTCCACCAAATCTTTTGCTTCAGAGATTGGTGTAATCGACGAGGCTGTTTCTGCATCCATACCAAGCGCCAAGGCTAAATTAGCATCGGGATCAGCATCAACGGCCAGAACACGATATCCTCTTTCCGCAAAACTTTTGCACAGCGCAGCAGAAATGGTGGATTTACCCACGCCGCCTTTACCAGTAATAGCGATTTTCATCCTTTTCACCTAAATTCCTAATTTGGCTCTCTTTTCTTCAATGCGATCGATAATTTTCTGTACGCAGGCGTTCGGATCTTCTTCAAAGAAGAATTTTGCACCGACTTTTTCTTCTATCGTATTGGTGAGCATATCTGTAAATCTTGCTGAACCGGTCACGTGAGGAGTTACTCCCAGGAAGGTATCAATCCCGGAGGTAACTACATACGTTCCAATAGCAACAGCTTTTTCACTCATCCACTCAGGTGCAACACCTACTACAGGCAGGTCACTGATGTCAAGGCCCTTTAATTTTGCCACTCTGCTGACCAAGTCAAGGATCCTACTGATATCAACGCAGGAACCCATATGCAGTACCGGCGGGATACCCACTCTTTCACAGACTTCTTTCAAACCACGGCCGCACAACTCTTTTGCTTCCATGGTCAGAAGTCCTGCCTTGGCAGCAGCCTGGGCTGCACAACCGGTGACCACTACAATAATGTCGTTTTTAATTAGTTCTTTAATAATGGTAATATGACTCTTATCGTGTTTAACTTTGGGGTTGTTACAGCCAACCACACCGGCAGCACCACGTAGTACACCGGCCCAAATAACATCGGCTAAGGGTTTTACAGTATTAAACTCATCAACATGACTATTGACAACTTTATCTAAATGTTGAATAATTGTTTCTACACTGTAGCCGACAGTAGCTTTATTTTTCTCTTTAGGAATATAGACTTTAGAACGGTCTCTGTTTTTATAGTTCAGGATAGCTTCCTTGACGATTTTCTTTGTGGTTTCCAGGGCATGTTCTGGATTAAATTCAATATAGACACTGCCTTCGATTTTTGCCTTGGGAGATGTGCTAATGAATTTGGTGTGATAGCAATTAGACAGTCTTGCCAATGCCGGGAAAATACATTGTACGTCAACGATAACTGCCTCAATGGCTCCCGTAATCACGGCCAATTCCTGCTGATAGAAGTTACCGGCAATTCTTACACCGTGTCTCATGGTAACTTCGTTACCGGTGCAGCACATACCCACCAGGTTAATACCTTCTGCGCCCATATCCTTTGCCAGTTGTACCAGCTCGGGATCTTCGGCAGCCAGAACAATCATTTCTGAAAAGCTGGGATCGTGACCATGCAAAAGAATATTAACCATATTTTCTTCAATGACACCTAAATTTGCTTCCGTACCTCTGGCTGTGGGTGTACCGTATAAAATGTCACTCAATTCGGTACCGATCATGGAGCCGCCCCAACCGTCAGCCAAAGAAGCTTTCATGGTCATTTCCAGAATACTTTCCGGATCGCTGGCGCATCCGATATGAGTTGAGTGCATAATGGTAGCAATTTCTTTGTCAATGGCTTCGGCCTCAAGGCCCAGTTCCTTCCAGAGCTTTTTCCGCGGTTCAGGAGCTCTCTCAAGGAATCTCAAAGTACCAAAGGGCTTACCGAATTCCATGAGGGCAATTTCAGCCACTTCACGAGCAACTTCGTACGTATCTTTTCCTTCTGTTTCTACGCCCCATTCAGCAGCCAATCTCATAAGTTTGCCCACATCTTTGACCTTATAATTTCCATCTTCGCTGGCCATATACAGAACATGAGCTATGTCTCTTCCGTGGTCAGAGTGGGCTGCTGTTCCTCCGGCTACTGTACGGGCAAAGTTCCTGGCAACAATGGTATCAGCAGTTGCCCCGCACAAACCACGCTGTGCGCCTTTACCAGCAACAGGGCTAATGCGGCAAGGACCCATGGAGCAGTTCTTGCAGCAAATACCTTTTTCGCCGAAACCGCAAGGTGCTTTCATAGCAACCTTTCTGTCCCACATTGTTTCGGCGCCATCCCTCTCCGCCTTTTCAATAAGACGATCACTGATGACATCAAATTCTAAGACTTCATGACTCATTTTTTTACCTCCCCGAAAGACGGCATAATGGCATACCTGTATATACAGATATGTACTTTTCTAACTCTAGTTTACTTGCTTGTGAAAATTTTGTCAAGCACAAAAAGTAAAGAATACAGGAATACCAAAATTTCTTAACTGATATTAAATTTTCTTATTGATATTAATTGCTGGAAAACATATACTAAAAGTATAAAGAAATTTAAAAGGAGGTCGATTTTATGAGGCAAATCAGCTTCCCCTATCCGTTTCTGATAATGCAAAAATGCAGTTGTCGCCAACAAATCCCCATAAAAAAATTTTATCTTGATTTTTCTTTAGACGGGGCAAAGATCTCCTGGCAAGTTACCTGTACTTGCTGCGGCAGAAAAATGTCTAAAAATTATGAAATTAACGACCATAATGAACTGGATTTGTCCCACGAAATTAATGCTTATGAAATTATCCCTTCCATTAAAGATGAAATCATTATCTCGAAACTGGAAACATTTAAGGCCAAAGTAAAAAACGGTACAGTTGACTTTTACGGTAATTTCAGCCGCCTCAGACTTTTCGATAATGTCATAGAAAGCGGCATTGTATCGCTTGAATATTTGGAAATTTCAAAACCTTATGCATTTTTATTCGCACAATAATGCCGCTGGCAAACAGAGAAAAAAAGCTTGCCACCTCACCTCTTGGGAGCGCAAGCTTTTTCATTTTCGTTTTTTTGCACGAAGCAAATTTAAATTTTTTCTTTGCTAATAAAAATTTCACTTTTATTAAAATCAATTTTGGTAATTTTACCTGTATAAATCTCTTCTTCACCAAATAGTGTAGTGCATTTCAATTGATTGCCGTCAGCAACTAAAGCGGTTACATTCTCTAGTACAGGATTACTATGATTATCAACGTACAACTTACCTAAACACATCTTTGTTTCCCTCCTTACTTTGCTAACAGCTCCGTTGCTTTGGCCAGCGAAACATTAGAAGCACGAAGCTCTTCAGCACTCTGGAGCAGTAAATCATGTACCTCTTGATGCCCCAATTCCTTTGCCGTTTGGGCCAATTCCGTAATTTCTTTGGCGTGATCTTCATTATGCTCTTTCAGATGATTGATTAATACTTTTAGTTTTTCCAGTTTTTCTACCATAACGGTCCTCCCTTTTTTGGGCTTAATTTTTTCAAGGCTTTGCCAGAGCAAATGGCCAATAAGACTTTAACAGCTCTCTTTGAAATGATACATTCCTAAATCCGGAGGAATTGTACCTTTATGCACAAAGTATTCGATGGCTATATCTACAACTACGGCTAAATCCTCTGCGTTAAAGTAATCTTCAATATTTGCATCCATTAAAATGTTGGCACTGGCAGGAAACTCATCATCGCCCCGGTAGAGAATGAACTGAAAATAGACATTTGGTAAAAACTCAAAGGCAAAGGCTAAATCCCCTCTGGGCATGGGAATACGCTCTAATTTATCCGGAAAATCAAAGAGATCGGGATCAGCTTCATACAGTTGAGCTAAACGTTGAATAGTTCTTTTGTAAAAATTAGGGTAGTAAACTTGCCCGTCTTTAATTTCTTTATAAGAAATAAACTTAAATGTGGGTTTTGTGCCTTTCCCGTTTACCAAATAGCGCAGCAAAACAGTTTTTAAAAGATAAGATGTAACCTCCCGGCCGTCTTCTTTGAAAACTTTGCCGCTGGGATAAAAAACATCATAGTTTTCGCTCATTACGTTTACCGTAATCACATTCTGTTTTTCATCATAATTAAGTCCTTTACCTTGGCAAAGATCCTGTAAATCCTGCTGTTGAAACTTCTCCAAAATATATAAAAAAGGTACCTTTTCTTGATGTTCGCGCAAGTTCTCACATCCGTTTATGATGATGACAAAACTATTCTTCTGCCTTCTTTAATAAAATTTGATGATCAACTAAAGCCATTTCCACAATTTTTGCTTTTATTGTTTTGCGTTCCCCAAAAATATTCTCCATAAACACTTCATCTTTACCGGGGATAACTTTATCTACCGCTTCCATCACCAGTGTTTTCTCACCGTCATCCTGAAGCATGTAAACATTGGCTTCACACATGGTAAACTTCCCTTTCCTTTCTTTTTATAATTTTAGGTCTCAACAATTTTTTTGCAACCGCACAAATTGCCAATGATGTTAATGGCATCATCTATATAATGGGGGAGTGGCTTATTCACCACGCCCGCCAGCGTAATGTTACATTTATTCAGCGGAATTAAAACTTTTTCTGCCCTACTCTTACCAATGGCGGCTACCATTTTTTCAGTTAGCTCACCCGTAAAACCGTTAACAGCTAGTATAGCCACACTGCCCATGATAATGTCAACATTTTCCACATTGACAGCAATGGCATTCTCGCCTGTGGCACCTTCATTGGCTCCTGCCTTGAGCATGGCTGCCGTCGCCAAAGCGTTTGTGCCCAAAGCAATAATATGAATTTCCTCACCAAAGGCAGCTCTGATTTTATCGATAATGGCACGGCCGATACCGCCACCATGTCCGTCAATAACCGCAATTTTCATGTTCCCGCTCCCCTAGAATGAATTTGCTGTCTTTTATATTTGCCAAATAACCTTCATGAAGCCGTCTGACAGCTGATGATTCTTTTTTCTTTATTATAGCAAATTCTTTCTTTTGAAACACGAAAATAAAACAGACTCATTGGTATAATCATTAATTCGGCTTCCACCACCGAGTGTAACCCTTCATGAGTCTGCGTCTTCTCTATAAAAATATACTGTTTTTTATGTTTTGCCTTCATGGCCAAGATTACATCTTATTTATATCATTAACTTTTCAGGGTTGTCAACTTTAATCTACTTATTGATAGTGTCAAGACACTTTAGGTTTTATTGAACCCCACATCATTTACACGAAACAACGTTCATTTAACTTTCTCAAAGCTGATCTAGTAAGGTTGCTGCCGCCTTTGAAAAGCGGCACATTGTTG
>JAAYMK010000066.1 GCA_012521405.1 Bacillota bacterium | reverse complement strand
GATTTTACCCATTTTTCATTCCATTTTCTTTTCCATTCAATCTTCTAATCCATTGATTTTTCTGGCTTTTAGCCTTATTCCTTGTTCCTTATCCCTTAAAACTAATACATAAAAAACATGGCCTACAGGGCTTTTCTTCTCCCTAATAAACCATGTTTTCTAAAAGTACTTTATTTACTCCTTCTCAAACATTTGAAAAATGAAAGGAGTTTATTTGATGTAGACATTTTCTGCAAATTAGTTATAATTCCCGCCGGCCTTCCAGGGCGCGCAGTAAAGTCACTTCATCTGCATACTCCAAGTCAGCACCTACCGGTAAACCGTGTGCCAAGCGTGTCACCCGCACACCCAGCGGTTTTATGATTTTAGCCAGATATAGTGCAGTAGCCTCGCCTTCCACGGTAGGGTTTGTGGCTAAAATCACTTCTTTAACTTTGCTTTTCTGCAGCCGCTCCAATAATTCGCGGATACGTAGCTGGTCCGGTCCAATACCGTCGATGGGGGAAATGGCACCGCCCAGTACATGGTACAAGCCTCTATAATCACGCATACGTTCCAGCGCAATTATATCCCTGGCATCCTGTACAACGCAGATGACAGCTGCATCCCGGCGTTTATCAAGACAAATACTGCATAAATCTTTTTCACTAAAATTACCGCAAACCCGGCAGTAGTGCGTTTTATCTTTTGCTTCTACGATGGCACGGGCCATTTTTACTACTTCTTCCCGCGGCAAAGACAAGATAAAAAGCGCCAAACGTTGTGCCGTTTTCGGTCCTACTCCCGGAAGCTTCTGCAAAGCTTCAATGAGGCGTGCAATTGCTTCAGGATACACATCTGCCTACCTGCCCTGCCTAAAATAATCCCGGCGGTAAGTTTAAGCCGCCCGTCAGTTTTTGCATTTCTTTAATCATCATCTCATCAACTTTACGCATAGCTTCATTTATCGCCGCAATGATTAAATCTTGTAACATTTCTACATCATCAGGATCTACTGCTGCCGGATCAATCTCCAAATTAACCAGCTCTTTTTTTCCGTTAACTTCAACACGCACTACGCCGCCACCGCTGGTGGCTTCCATTGTTTTTTCCTCCAGTTCGGCCTGCAATTTTGCCATTTCCTTTTGCATCTTCTGCACTTTTTTCATCATATTACCCATATTTCCGTACATAATGGTCCCCCTTTACTCTTTTTCGGACTCATCAATTAATTGCCCGCGAAAAATCTCCAAAGCAGTTTGAATCAATTCTTCAGGATTATTTTCCTGTTCTACGTTTTTTACTTTTTCCGGCTTGCTTCCCAGCGAGCAGCACACACGTATTTTTTTGCCGAATATGCGTTCAAGCACATTTTCAAGATATTTTTTATTTTGCTCGCCTTCCATCATATCATAATGAAATTGCCCTTCAAAGCAAATTTCTAAATTTTTGCCGTCAAAATTACCAAGCTCACCGGAAAGCAGGAGTGCATGACATTTTATGCTTTCTTTTTTCACTTCGTCCAAAATTCGCGGCCACTGCCGCACCAGCTGTTCCCTAGCGGTTATTTGTTGCGGCACAGCAACTTCTGGTGCTTGCGGTACATCTACTTGCTTTTCAGGCACAATTTCCGTCGTGGCAGCTGTCTGGGTATAAGTTGGAGGTTCAGCAAGATCTTCAAAGGCAAAGATTTTAAATACGGCCAACTCCCATAATAGGCGCGGACGGTTTGACCAGCGAATTTCGCTTAAAAGCTCATGCAAAATTGAGAGAATCCGCCCAATTTCGCCTAGCCCCAGGGCTTGTGCCTGTTGATAAAGCTTTGGTGCCCAATCGGCAGCAATGCCCAAACGCTCCGCCCGTTCACCACAAGCTAAGACCACCATTAAATCACGAAAATAAAGAATTGCCTGTTGCGTAAAATGCTGAAAATCCTTTCCGGACACGGCCACATCCTGCAGTAATAAAAGTGCTTTTGCCAAATCCCGGTTTAGGATGGCCGCTGTCAGTTCATAAAATACATCACGCCCCACTGTCCCTAAAACCGCTAGAACATCCTCCGAACTAACTGTACCTTGAGCATAAGCCAGCACCTGTTCTAACAGCGATAAGGCATCCCGCAAGCTCCCGGCTGCTTCTTCCGCAATGAGATTTAAAGCATCTTCTTCACAAGCCCGTCCCACAGCGGCAATTACTTCTGCCAAACGCTTTTTAATCACATCAAAGTCAATGAGCCGAAAATCAAGCCGCTGGCAACGGGAGGTAATAGTAGCAGGAAGTTTATGCGGTTCTGTGGTTGCCAGAATAAATAACACCTGATTTGGCGGTTCTTCCAATGTTTTCAAAAGGGCATTAAAGGCTTCTGCCGTCAGCATATGCACTTCATCAATAATGTAGACCTTTTTGCGTACTTCCACGGGGGCATAGCGCGCTTTCTCCCGTAAATCGCGGATTTCATCGATACCCCGGGTGGAAGCTGCGTCAATTTCCAAAACATCCATCACCCGGCCGGCTTGGATTCCTTGGCAAGCCGCACATTGATTACATGGCTCCACGGACTCACCTTGCTCACAATTTACCGCTTTGGCTAAGATTTTTGCTGCACTTGTTTTCCCGGTACCCCTAGAACCACAAAACAAATAAGCATGCGCCAACTTTCCCTGCCTGAGCGCATTTTGCAAGGTTTTTGTCACATGCTCCTGGCCCACAAGTTCAGCAAATGTCTGTGGCCGCCACTGCCGGTATAGTGCCTGATATGTCATAAAACCACCTATGATTTTTTATTTGGCATGAATCAGCTTTAATTATTCATAATTGTATCATTATTATTAGCTGTGCGGCAAATCTGTTCCGCAAAATATAAATTTACTTTTTATAAAAAAAGTCCTCCAACAAACTGGAGGATTTATACTTAAATTATAGCCGTGCACCGGCCTTTGATTTCTTTTTCTAGGCGTTACCCTGGTAGTTGGCTCAAGCCAGGCTACCCCGTGGCACCCGCAAGTTCTTGCTTACCGCTGCTTCCTTCCGGACCTGACGGGGTTCACAAGCTTACGCCGCACGGGACCCGGCCGTCAACGCTACTTGCCCGGGTCAGACCCTAGAAAGGCGAAACCGGGGGCCGGAATTCGACCCTGCTATAGCGGGTTGCAGGTACAGGGCACCGCTACCTCCCCGTCTAGCACGGCAAACTTTTTTAAAAAAAATGGCGGAGAGAGAGGGATTCGAACCCTCGAGACGAGGTTTTGCCCCGTCTACTCGCTTTCCAGGCGAGCGCCTTCGTCCAACTCAGCCATCTCTCCGGACTATAAACAAAGCTATAAATTGTCTTTACAAAATATATTGCCTGACAATGAACTATTTTACAATGCTTTCTCTTTTTTTGCAAGTCTTTCTTGCAGCCAATTTATGCCGGGCCAGTTATCTTATCCTGCGCGGCAGCGGTTTTGGGAAATCTCTCCATGATATTACCGTACAAAACTTTGCAATCTCATTTTTATTGTAGAAATAGCATTTGTTTTTGTCAAGGATACCTACATTACTGGATAGTGTCAAGACACTTTAGGTTTTATTGAACCCCACATCATTTACACGAAACAACGTTCATTTAACTTTCTCAAAGCTGATCTAGTAAGGTTGCTGCCGCCTTTGAAAAGCGGCACATTGTTG
>JAAYMK010000065.1 GCA_012521405.1 Bacillota bacterium | reverse complement strand
TGTCAAAAACTGCCGCGTTATAAGCGGCCGCGTAAAATAGTGTTTGCTAAAGTTCCGCGCAATCCAACGGGAAAAATTGAAAAACCGCGTTTAAGGGAAAAATTCGGGGCCACCAATATTGTGGCAAGACAAACAGCAAACGGGGTAAATCAGGCCATTTAATTTGGCTAAATAACAGGGTGCAGCGGCACCCTGTTATTTTTGCCAGGATTTTTAAAGCGTATTTCTTGTGGTATGCAGTGCGCCTTTATTGCTTATACTACTTTTAAAGTATACCTGCGCCGCCGGGGCCAATTATTTGCGCAGCGGCGGCAGGAAAATAATACTACTGGGAGAATAATTAAGATGAAATGATGAGTTTTGGGTTATCCGGAAGAGGTAAAAATATAAGGAGGTAAAAGGATGTTAACTAAAAGGCAAAATTTGCTCGAAACCATTAGGGGAGGCAACCCTGACCGGCTTGTCAACCAGTATGAAGCTTTTGAGTGCACAGATGCTCTTTACAAAATGATAATGGGAGATCCGATTTCCGCTCAAGGAAAACACCCTATGCCCGGCGGCCAGCCTGAAAAAAACATGTGGGGAGTTACCTTTGCCTGGCCGGAAAATGTTCCCGGTGCGTTTCCCATGCACGATGAGGAGCATAAAGTGGTAAAAGATATTAAAAAGTGGAGAGAAGTTGTCAAAATGCCCAAAACGGATTTCCCGCCGGAAGCATGGGAACCGTATGTAAAAGAAGTTGAAAAAATCGACCGCAATGAAGTGTTTGCCACCATGTTTGTAGCCCCCGGAGTTTTTGAGATGTGCCACCATTTAATGGGTATGGACGACTGCTTAATTAACTTTTACGAAGAACCTGAGGAAATGCATGCCCTGATTGATTATATTACTGAATTTGAATTAAAGTATGCCGCGGAAATTGTTAAGTATTTTAAACCCGATTGCATTTTCCACCACGACGATTGGGGTAGCTCCAAAAACTCATTCTTATCTCCGGCCATGTTTGAAGAATTCATTGTGCCCGCTTATAAAAAAATTTATGGTTTCTACAAAGAAAACGGTGTGGAATTGATTGTACACCACAGTGATTCTTATGCGGCAAATTTAGTACCTTATATGATTGAAATGGGTATTGATATTTGGCAGGGCTGCATCTCCGAGAATAATATTCCTGAACTCATTAAAAAATATGGCGGTAAAATTTCCTTTATGGGCGGTATTGACAACTCCCTCATTGACAAAGAAGACTGGTCACAGGAAGAAATTAGAAATTTGGTGCGTAAAACTGTTGAAGAGTGCGGAAAACATTACTTCATTCCCTGCATTACTCAAGGGGGACCGGGCAGCGTCTATCCCGGAGTTTATGAGGCAATCAGCGAAGAAATCGACAAATTAAGCAAGGAAATCTTTTAACATTTCTAGCTGCGTTTAAGCCGCTTGCTCTGGTAGCAAGCGGCTTTTCTCTGCTAAGAGATAACCGGCATAAGTGTCTTATATTACTATTTACTTAAACTATTTACTTTAATGATTAAACTTTCCAAATTGAGTATATTATTGTATAATTCAGTTATCAACGATTTCTGCTAGGGGTCTGACTGCATGTCGAAAAAAAAGATTTTAATTATCGATGATTCTCAATTTATGGCTAATTTAATCTCTGAAATTTTGACAGAGGCCGGTTATGATGTCATCACTGCCGCAGACGGTTACCAGGGGCTGCAAAAAGTGGAAACAGAAAAGCCTGACCTGGTGATCCTTGATATTGTCATGCCCGGCATCAGTGGTTTTGAAGTATGTAAACTTTTAAGAAGCGACGACAGGAATAATTTGATGCCTATTATTATGCTAACGGCTCAAGAAAATGAAGATGACAAGCTAACCGGTCTGGAGCTTGGAGCGGACGATTATATTATTAAGCCCTTTAATAAAAGAGAATTGGTTAGTAGGGTCCGCAACACTTTAAAGCGCATAGACAGAAACAGGTGGGCCAATCCGCTGACGGGCTTGCGGGGTAATATTGAGATAGAAAGGGAAATACAGCAAAGAATTGCGGCAGGACAAGTATTTACCGTGGTGTATGCAGATATTGACAATTTTAAAGCTTACAATGATGTTTATGGTTATGCCTGTGGTGATAGAGCCATTAAAATGACTGCAGATATAATTGTTGAGAATGTAAAACGTTTTGGTAATGCTGATGATTTTGTGGGACATATCGGCGGAGATGATTTTCTTATTATTTCTACACCGGAACGGGCGGTAACCATTGCCGAGGGAATTATTGCCGATTTTGATGTAAAAACAAAAAAACTTTACCAGCCAAGGGACGTGGAAAGAGGTTATGTCGTGACCATTAACCGCGGAAAAGAGGACGTTAAAGTTCCCTTAATCACCATCTCGCTGGTCCTTGTAACCAACAAGCACCGGGAGCTTGTCAGCCATAGGCATATTTCCGAAATTGCAGCCGCACTGAAACAGATAGCAAAAGCCAAAACGGGAAGTGTAATTGTGCAGGATAGTGAATTACAAAATTAGCCTGGATGCCTGCAGACCATTTGTTTTTTAGGCAAAGAAAAAGGCCTGGTTCCAAAAAAGGAGACAGGCCTTAAATCTTTTTGCACGCTATTTTTGCAGGATATTTTTATAGTTTTTCAGTAATGTATTTGGAGCTTCTTTGAGAATTTTTTCCATTGTCCAAGGTCCGTCAGTTACCATGCTGGTGGTGACCACAGGGTGGGCATAAAGACCAATAAAGCTGCCCATGGTCATAAAAACGGCTCCTGTGATATGGGCGGCTTCATCTGAAGCAAGATAGGCAATAAAAGGAGCAAAAAGCTCTGGTGGCGGAGTTTCGTCATAGGGAACAAAAGGCTTCCCGTCCTTGGTGGCCCTTTCATCTTCAGCCACAACTTTGTCAAAAAGTTCCATGTCAATGGATGCTCTTGTTTTGGCTGCAGGACAGAAAGCGTTGGCGGTGATGCCGTCTTCTGCCAGTTCTTCCGCCAGTGCCCAAGTTAAACCTACTGTGCCGGCGTTGGCTGCACAGTATTCGGCCTGACGTAGCCCGCCGCCGCCCGTCCAGGCAGGAGAAGAACAGTTAATGATACGGCCCCACTTGTTCTTTCTCATATAGGGAACGGCGTGGCGGATAATGTTAAAATGACCTTTAGGTTTAACGTTATTAACTTTATCCCATAGTTCTTCAGTGATTTTTTCGATGGGAGCAAAACCAAAGGCACCGGCCACGTTTACCACAATGTCCACAGAGCCGTAAATTTCCGCTGCTTTATCAACAATTTTTTTGGCCTCATTAAAATCAGCGATATCACCGAAAATAGCAGTGGCTTCATAGCCGGCATCCCTAATGGCCTTTGCGGTTGTTTCAGCGTCGCCTGTATATTTCTCCAACTCTTCATGATACCATTTCAGTTGTTCGGGAGTAAGGCGAGCAAGTTTTTCTTCATCCAGTTGGTTGGTAACATTCTTTTTCACCGGGGCACGGTTGTTGGTGACAACTTTTGCGCCTTCTTCCGCCAGCGCAATGGCAATAGCCCGTCCAATGCCCTGCCCGGAGCCGGTAACAAGCGCAACTTTTCCGCTTAAAAGCTTACCCATTTACATACCTCCACAATCTTTTTTAATGTTCTGATATTTACTACTATATAAAAATTAAGGCAAAGTTACAAGGGCTTGCGTCAGTTTAGCCGCGGAGAATGAATCTCTTGTGGGTAGAGTATGGACTCGCTTAAAACATATAAAACCTATAGCGGTCATGGTGCTATCAAAATTATTGATAATTGAAAGTTTTATTTTTTGTTGATATCGTTATGTATTAGAAAACATAATGAAGCGATAGCACTCGGGGAGTTGCCGGTCCCGAGGTTTTATTGTTCATGCTGGAAATGTTGCTGGCCAAGCTAAAAGAGTCCAAGCTGGACTTGAGCGGATGATTGAGTAAGAAAAGTTTGGCGTCTAAGGAGGGGAGATTGATGTGGAAAAAATGGACAGCACTAATACTGCTGGTTACATTTCTTCCTTTAGTTTTCGTTGGGTGCGGTGCGGAAAATGCTGCTAACGAGCAGGGGGCAAAAAAAGAAATTATTGATCTTGCAGGAAGAAAGGTTTTTGTGCCTAAAAACCCTTCTCGCATTGCGGCTATGACCGGCCCGTCTTATGAGATGGTGTTTATGCTGGGAGGCCATGACCGGATTGTCATGACAAAAAGCGGCCATACCACCAATTACCCGTTGGCGCTGCTGACGAATCCTGATCTGGCAAACTATGATGGTATCGGTGCCAATCCCAGCTCGGCAGTTAATATAGAAGACTATTTAAGCCGAGAGGTAGATTTGGTTATTTATTATAATAACGGGAATGAACTAAAAAAATTTGATGCCGTGGGTATCCCGGCAGTGGTCCTTACATTAAACACCAATCCTGTCACTTCCGTGGAAGAAATTATGTCACAATCATTGGATGAGTTTATTGACAAATCTACTATTGCTGTAAAAACCCTAGCCGAAATCCTGGGTGGGGAAGCTGTGGCTGAAGCCCAAAAGTGGGAGGAATACTGCCGCGAAAAGATTACCATGCTGTACGAACGAACGCATCAGCTTTCTGATGAAGAGCGTAAAACAGTTTATTGGGGTAATACATGGGGTGAGAATATTCTTGCTTCTTATGAGATTACCAACCGTTATTATGAAGTCTGGTTATGCGGTGGCAAATTACTGGGCCCGGACGTAGGCACCGGTAATTTTCCGGAAGTTACCCGGGAGCAGCTATTTGAATGGGATCCGGAAATTATTCTTGTTGATAATCATGGCAACTATCCGGAATTAGTTATTAAAAGCATGTACAAAGAAGGTTCCATTTGGGAATCTTTGCAGGCTGTAAGCAAGAGACAACTGTATCGGATCCCTGCGGGAGTCTTTTTCCTGGACAAAGGCACCACCACGACCTTAATGATGCTGTGGCTTGCCACCATTGTCCAGCCGGAGCTTTTCTCTGATATCGATATTATCGAAGAAATTAAATATTACTACCGCGAGTTTTATGAGTATGAACTTACCGATGAGCAGGCACAAAAAGTGCTGGATGGTTGGTATGAAAGAGTTGGTGACGAAGCGGACTTATGAGCAATAAAGCAGACGTCAAGCAACTACATGTTGATCTCAGTCAGATTGAGAAGAAACCGTCTTCTCTAAAATGGGCGCTAATGCTTCTTTTCCCGGTCTGTTTATTTGTCATCACACTTTTTTTAGGCCGGTATCCGGTACCACCCAGGGATGTCTTTGCTATTTTTGGGCAAAAGCTTTTGCGCCTGCCCATTGAAACTTCTTGGACGGACACCATAGAGACTGTAGTAATCAGAGTACGCCTGCCGCGGGCTATCATGGCTGCTTTAGTAGGGGCCGGCCTTTCCATGTCAGGGGCTTCCTTCCAGGGTATGTTTCAGAACCCGCTGGTAAGTCCTTTTGTCCTTGGTGTATCTGCCGGAGCCAGCTTCGGGGCGGCATTGGGCTTGGTGCTGGAGTTGCCGGCTCTGGGCATACAGTTGATAGCCTTTAGTTTTGGACTGATTGCAGTTGCCATTACGTATTTTACAGCACGTATTTATAAGGTTACACCAATTTTAATGCTTGTGCTGTCCGGTATGGTGGTTTCAACTTTTTTTCAGTCCATGTTGTCTTTAATTAAATTTTTGGCAGATGATGATGAGAAACTACCGGCCATTACCTTTTGGTTAATGGGGAGTCTGGGTAGTGTCAGCTTGCAGGATTTGGTCATTGCGGTGCCTCCCCTGCTTATTTCCATGATAGGTCTGTATTTATTAAGGTGGCGGCTGAATGTGCTCTCCATGGGAGACCGTGAAGCACGCGCTTTAGGGGTAAACAGCGAGCTGATTAAAGCTTTAATTATTGTTTTTACTACCGTTATTTCTTCTACAGCCGTTGCTTTCTGCGGTATTATCGGCTGGGTCGGACAGGTCATTCCACATTTTTGCCGCATGGTTGTAGGTCCCGATCATAAAGTTTTAATCCCTGCCACTATGCTGGTGGGAGCAGGCTATTTAATTATGATTGATAATTTGTGCCGTTTATTAACGGCAACAGAAATACCTTTAGGTATTCTCACAGCGGTAATTGGTGCACCCATTTTTGCTTATTTACTGCGTAAAACCAGGGGAGGGTGGAACTAATGACCGTTAAACTCTCCATCAGGGATGCCGGCTTTAGTTATAACAAAAAAGAGATGGTGTGGGAAAACCTTAATCTTGACGTGAAAGAAGGCGAATGCTTATGTTTGCTTGGACCTAACGGCTGTGGCAAAACCACTTTGTTCAACTGCATTGCCGGTAATTTACCGCTTAAGACAGGAGCAATTTATGTAAATCAAAAAAACATCCGGGACTTTTCCGTCATCGAGTTGGCAAAAACGGTGGGTATTGTTTTTCAGGAGCATACTGCTCCCTTTCCTTACACTTCCCTGGAAGTTGTGCGGATGGGGCGTACGCCTCACCTGGGTTTATTTGAATCACCCTCAAAACAGGATACCGAACTGGCTTACAGCATTATGGAGGATTTAGGCATTGCCCATCTTGCCGCCAAAAGCTACACGCATATTTCCGGCGGCGAGCGGCAGTTAGTTTTGATTGCCCGCACACTTTGCCAGGAACCGGAGATTATTCTTTTTGATGAACCTACTTCACATTTAGATTTTAAAAATCAAGCTTTGGTGTTGAGCACAATCAAAAAGCTGTCCGCAAGAGGACTGACCATTATTATGACCAGCCATTTTCCCAACCATGTCTGGAAGGTTGGTACAAAGGTGGCTTTGCTTGGCTACCAGGGAATGGTAGCGCAAGGGCCCGTGGAGCAGGTGATGACGGAAGCAAATTTAACAAAAGCTTATGGGGTAAAAATTAAAATTCATCAAACGGAAACCGAAGCGGGAGCAATTCGCTTCTGTGAACCGGATTTTATATAAAATTACGACAAAAAATAGGAGGGGTTTGTGATGAAAAAAAGATTTCTGTATTTATTGCTGGTGTTGCTTTTAGTATTTGCTTTGGCAGCATGCAGCAGCAATGAAAACGCTGAACCGGAAGAGAATTTAGATCCAGGGCCGGTGCAGGAGGAAGCAAGCGGCGGTGAAGAGAAAAAGGAACCCACATACAAGGAAAAAATGGTGCCTTACGACCAGCTAGAGCCCACAGAAAGAATAGTGTTTTTGCAAAATTCCCTTAATTACTCCCGTGAAGGCTTCTATACTCCTGAAACCAAACCGGCCGCAGAAACAATCACATATAACGGCGACAATGTGGAAGCGTATTCCTTAAGTTATGCCATTGATTTTTTAACAAAGGGATTAGAGGGCGAAGTAACCATTACGCTCAATGACGGTAGCAAACAGGCTTTGGCGGCTGAAGATTTTGCCGGCATGTATGTCAGCATTGATTTTACTTCTGAGGAGCCGCCGGTCCTTTACAATCCGGAAACAGGCACGGAGATTACAGATTTTCTCTTTGCCCAGACGCAAGCCGGCGAAGTTATTTATTCCGTTGTCAGCGGGTCTGTCTATAATGCGGCGGAACTGATAGATACTATAGGTTGGGATCCTGAAGTAACATACCGCTATGTGGCTACTGATAAGTTTTATATCCCGGTAGCACCGGCAGAAAGAGAAACCGGTGAAATCAGAGGCACACTATCCGGTGCCATTAACGGCTCCTTCCCCGATTTAACCATTGCCGGTGGGAAAATTAATGATCTGCTCTTTATTGAAATGATGAATTAAAGTAAAGGCTTAAGAGGGGGGGATGGAGATGATTATGGAAAAGGTGCTCAAGGCTGCCGAACCATATCTGGTTAATAAGACTGTCAAAGACCTGGTCATTGGTCTTTCCTTAATAGGCTGCCAGCTTGACAGCGGGCATGTGGGTGTTTCTTATGTTATGCGCGAGGAAATTCCCCGGGGCTGCTCTAATTTTCCTTTTGCCAAGGAGGCTATCGGCAAACCTGCTTTGGAAATAGCGCGCTGGGTTATCAGCGGCGAAAATTCGTTGCAAAGGGCCATTGCCTCGGCTGTTTTGGCTGCTGCTTCTTACGAACAAAATTTGCCTGATGATAATGTTCAAGGCAAGCTTTTTGGGGTTGATTTTAAAGCCGGTGATACTGTAGGGATGATTGGGCTTATTGGCCCAGTGGTAAAAGAACTGTCTGCAAAAGTTAAAGAGGTCATAATTTTTGATAAAGGTGCAGAAGATCCAAGACTTTCGCCTATGGAAAAGCAGCCCGAGTTATTGCCCACCTGCGATGTTGTCATCATTACAGGTACCACGACCATTAATGGTACGATTGATTCCCTGCTGACAATGTGCAGCAGAGCACGGGAAATTGTGATGGTCGGTCCTTCAACCCCCATGTATCCTCAAGGCTGGCAGAGCAGCCGGCTGACGGTGCTGGCCGGCTCCTGGTGGGATTGTGAACATAAAGATGAAATATTTAAAATAATTTCTTTAGCCGGCGGGATCCGCCAGCTGCAGCCATATATGCAAAAAAAAGCAGTAGCAGTTTAAATAAAGGTGCAAAAGTAGCAAGCAAAAAAACCGGGCAATTTGCTGCCCGGTTTTTCTTGGTAAAAGAATCGCTTTGAAGTTACAGGTCAATTTTTCTTTCAATTAAAAATCCTGTGCCAAGAAATAAAGCAATAATAACAATAATTTTATAAAGTAAAACTGCTAAATTAATATACTGGGAAGAAGTGATGGTGATGGCACCTTGTTCAATGGTCATGTGGAGAATATCCATTGATGCTAAAGTGCCGATATTTAAGGTGGTAAGATCCAGGTAATAGGGCACGAAAGCTGCCACTTTCATTTGACCGTAGCTTAACAGTGCACTTAAGACTAAAAAGATAATGAACCAGAAATTGCCGATTTTTTTGTTGCGAAAGGTAACTCTACTTAAAGTAATGGAAAAATAAATGAGCAGAAGCAGGCTGATGCCGAAAATTACTGCACCTAGAATAAGGGCTACGGCTTGCCTATTGGTAAGAAAATGCCTTAAAGTTTGTAGCCACGCGATAATGCTAAAGTCAATGCGCACAAAGAAGCGCAGCATCAGCAAGTTGTACAGGGCAAGCATAAGTCCCAAAAGAAAAAACCAGAGTAAGGCTACAATAAGCTTGGAGGCGACAATTTGATTACCTGTGAGGGGTAAAGTAAAGGTAAGATAACCGGTATCTTCATAGAGCTCTTTACGGAAAGAACCCACAATATAGAGGAAAGTTACCAGGGCGATGCCAAAGAGCAACAAGACTGAAAGCCCGATAAAAATATTACCACCAGCCGAGTTTCCTTTTGTTACATAGTAATAAATGCCGGTAATAAGAATGAATGCCAAAACTAAAACTCCCAAAATAAACCTATATGTTCCCCGGATTTCATATTTCATAAATTTAAGCATGATAACCCTCCTCTGTAGCAAAAACTTCTTTATAAATAGCATCAATTTGCTTGCCTTTTTCTGCGCGTAAAGTCTCGGTGTCGCCGGTAAGCACAATTTTTCCCTCTTTTAAAAAGACCACTTCTTCTAAAATGTTTTCCATATCCCTGACTAAATGGGTGGTAATGAGCATGGAACTGTTTGCATGATAATTATTGATAATGGCATCTAAAATCTGATCCCTGGCCACCGGGTCTACGCCGGCTATAGGTTCATCTAGAATATAAAGTTTTGCGTTGCGGGAAAGCACCAGGGACAAATTTAGTTTTTCCATCATACCCTTAGAAAGAGTGTCAATTTTCATCTTCATTTCCAGCTTCATAAAAGCCAAAAGTTCGGCAAATTTTTCTGTGTCAAAATCCGGATAAAAATCTTTGAACAGTTGAAAGGCGTCTTCAATTTTCATCCACTTGTAAAGGAAATTACGGTCCGGTAGGTAGGAAACGATTGATTTTGTATAGACGCCTATTTTATGTTTGTCTATAAGTACTTCACCGCTGGTTTGTCGTAACAAGCCGGTTAAAATTTTGATGAGGGTTGTTTTGCCGCTGCCATTGGGGCCTAAAATCCCGACAATTTTTCCGGCTTCTATGTCTAAATTGATATTGTCTAAAGCTTTCTTGGTAAAATATTTTTTTGTCAGGTTTTTTATCTCCACAATTTTAGTCATGATCATCCCTCCTGTTAACCCTGGTAGAAATAAGTTTAATAATTTCTTGGGGGGTAAAACCAAGTCTTTGCATTTGCTCAAGGTAATTTTGCGTCAACTCTTGAGCCATGCCTGTTTTAAGATTTTTAATGGTCTCTACATCTTCAGTGACAAAAGTGCCCAAGCCTCTTTGCGTAAAAACTAAATTTTCTCTTTCCAACTCTTGGTAACATCTTTGAATTGTATTAGGGTTTACTTTAAATTCTTTTGCTAAATCTCTTACTGACGGCAATTTATCACCTCCACGCAGTTGGCCGGAAACTATTCTATTTTTGATTACATGCATAATTTGCATATATATGGGCAGGTGTTGATCAAATTCCATTACTTCACCTCCGTGCCGGACAGTATTAGCGTGTTAGTTAAATAGTACACTAATATGGTGGGCATGTCAAGGTGCTTTATTTTTTTTAACTACAGTTTATGGCAATTTTGCTTTACCGAATTAAATTATTAAAATTTGGTATGTACAATATTGGCAGTTTTCGTTACAATAAGGGGGAGTACTTTGTTGAAGTTGGTCTGTTAACATAGGAAGTTACTTGTCAGCTTTAACGGAGCCAAGATTATAATTTGGGGGAGGATGGATAGTGGAATCAAGTGTGCAAATTGTGATTGCCATGGTACTGTATATTGCCATGGTCATAGTGATTGGTGTGTATTATGCAAAACGAGCCAGTGAAAGCAGCCATAATTTTCTCATCGGCGGCAGGTCCCTTGGTCCGTGGGTCACTGCCATGGCAGCGGAAGCTTCTGATATGAGCGGTTGGCTTTTAATGGGTTTGCCGGGAGTGGCCTATTGGTATGGTTTAAGCGATGCGGCCTGGACGGCAATCGGTCTTGCCATCGGTACATATTTAAACTGGTTATTTGTGGCTAAAAGGCTGCGTGTTTATACGCAGGTTGCCGGTGATGCCATTACCATTCCTGACTTTTTAAGCAATAGATTTAAGGAAAATAAAAAAATAATTTTAACTATTGCCGCGCTTTTCATTCTTGTCTTTTTTAGTGTTTATGCTGCCAGTTGCTTTGTTACTGTGGGGAAATTATTTAGTTCGCTTTTTAACGTAAAATATGTCTATATGATGATTGCCGGTGCCATTTTTGTGGTACTCTACACTTTTATCGGCGGCTTTTTAGCGGAAAGCGCCTCTGATTTTATGCAAGCTATAGTGATGGTATTTGCGCTGGTATTAGTATTGCTTTTCGGTATCTCCCATGCCGGCGGTATAGAGGCCGTGCTGGCCAATGCCAAATCGATTCCCGGTTTTTTTGATTTCTTTGGGATTGCCCAGCCGCAAGTTGTTGACGGCGTACAGCAGATTGCTGAAAACGGCCAAGCTTTATTTGGTGAAGCTGCCACTTACGGCTGGTTGACCATCATCTCCACGTTGTCTTGGGGGCTGGGGTATTTTGGCATGCCGCAAGTACTGCTGAAATTTATGGCCATTAAAAACTTTAAAGAATTAACAACGTCCAGAAGAGTGGCCACGGTTTGGGTTGTTATTTCCTTAACGGCGGCCGTTGCCATCGGCATTATCGGTCGTGTCCTTTATCCTACGGAACTTTTAACGCAAAGCGCTGCAGAAAGAATTTTTATTGTCATGTCCACCAACTTTTTTGTGCCTTTTCTCGCCGGTATCATTATGGCAGGTATCTTGGCTGCCACCATTAGTTCTTCAGATTCTTATTTGTTGATTGCAGCCTCTGCTCTTTCCAAAAATATTTATCAAGGTATTTTAAAAAAAGATGCCTCAGACAAAGAAGTATTAATTGCGTCCAGGATAACGTTGCTGATTATCGCCATCGTGGCCATGATTATTGCACTAGATGAAAATAGTGTTATTTTCACAATTGTATCCTTCGCCTGGGCCGGTTTTGGGGCAACTTTTGGACCTATTATCCTGTTTTCCCTGTTTTGGAAAAGAGTCACAAGAGCAGGTGCCATTGCCGGTATGGTTACAGGCGGGTGCATGGTCTTTATCTGGAATTTATTACTGAAGCCACTGGGCGGTATCTTTGGGATTTATGAACTGCTGCCGGCCTTTGTGCTTTCCTGTGTTGCAATTGTGCTTGTTTCTTACCTATCACAGCCGGAAACACAGGAAATTCAAAATGAATTTGAACTTGTCAGGCAAAAATGCAGGGCATAATATAAATTGAGGCAAACGGTAAAAATCCGTTTGCCTCAATTTATTTTTTAGGGAGAGCTTAGCCTGTTTGAATAAACTTAAGAGAACTTGGAATAATGAAAATGATTTCAGAGGAAAGGAGTTTGAAAATGTTTAATCCGTTTGCAGAAAAACCAATACTTTTAGGCGAAGCCATTAAGGATTGGAAAGCTCTTTATCCTAAAGCGTATGACAAGTACCAAGCAGATCCTTACACAAAAGTACGGGTTATCTTGATGAATGGTATTGAAGTGGAATCAATCTTTTTCTCCCACCAATTCCATCGCCACTGCACAGATAATGAGTTGCGCCGGGATATAGCTTTTATGCGTCGCATTGATCAGCAGCAACAAAAGCGCATTAACTGGCTTTCCCCGGTAGGAGAGACGCCCCTGGAAACCACCATTGGCTATGAGCACGTGGCGGTTGATTTAACGGCATGGCTGGCACAAAATGAGCCTGATTTTTACGTGAAAGAGACGCTGGATCTGGCTTTGCTGGAAGATTTTGATCACCTGTACCGTTATGCCAATTTAATGGATTTGGATAAAAACATTCCGGCGCAAAATCTGGTGAAAGAATATGTAGAAATTTATCCCGGCCGACCCACAGTCGCCCATCACCGGCACCCCAGCGATACAGTCAGAGGTTATATTAATTTTAAAAACGCAGATATCCGCACCAAGCTCAATATCCTTACCATCACTGCTGCGGAACAACAAACAATGAATTTTTATATGAATATAGGGCCTACATACTATAATGATCTGGGACGGCAGTTGTACCAGGAAATTGCCATGGTGGAAGAAGTCCATGTCACACAATATGGGGCTTTAATTGATCCCAGCTGTACATGGCTGGAGATGCTGCTTCTGCATAAATTTAATGAATGTTATCTCTACTATTCTTTCTATCAAGACGAAACAGATCCGCACATTAAATCTATTTGGGAAATGCACCTGGTACAAGAAATTGCCCAATTGCACCGGGCAAAGGATCTGCTGGCCCAACATGAACACAAAGACTGGCAGCAAGTGGTGGGCAGCGGCAACTTCCCCAAACTACTAAAATTCCAGGAAACAAAAGATTATGTGCGGAAAGTTTTGGCGGAAACTGTTGAAAATACGGGCAATAAAGAGGTAATTTGGAATGTTAACCACTTGCCTGATAACCATACTTTCTTCTGGTATCAGGGAACAGTGAATCAAGATGTAGCTTCCGCCCCCAGTCATAAAGTCATTGCCGAGCATCAGCAAAAGAAAGGCATCGACTATCGTTATGAGGATAAACCCAATCCCATTAAATCGTTGCAAGACCGGAGAAAGGATAATGTGAGCCTGGGGAGAACAAAACAAAAAGCCAGGGAACTGGCGGGAGTCTAAAAAAGAGGGACGGTACCTTTCACAGGGCCGTCCCTTTAACTTATTTTTTTATTTCCCAATAACAACGTTTGGGAGAAACAATTTTACCTTCTTTTTTCAGTTGATTCATAATTTTGTCTACTTCTTTCTTGTCAAGGCCGGTTCCTTCTACCACGGCAGATGCCCTGACCGGCTCAGTGGCTTCCTGGAAAAATTTTAATACAGTATCATAGTTGTCCATTTGCAACCTTCCCTTCCAGTTTAATTTTCAGACCTATCTATTCTGTATGCTACATAGATTTTCCTCTCCCGGGACCACTTATGCAAGAATTTATTAATGTCTAATTTTTCTCTTTATCTATACCAATTAATTTCATGAGATAAAGGGCATTACGGGTTGTAGAGTTGCCGCGCCTTAATTAGCAACGTACTTTTACCGGACATATTGGAGCCGGTAATCAGGAGAACACTGGTGGGAGGGCTGAGCCGGGAGAGTTAACATATTTTTTAATTCTTTTCTGCCAAAATCCGTGTGACAAATATTTATCCATTGAAAAAGAGATCCTTGGCCGAAAAGATCCAAAGGGCGTAAAATACTCTCAAGCAGTTTTTTTGACAAGAAAACTCTAAATTTGACATTTTAGCGCAACAGGTGTATATTGTCATTGGAAAACTATGCGCAGCAACATAAACGGAATTTAAAGGGAGACCTTTGCCAGGGCAAAAAAGCAAAAGAAGGGGTGAGTAAGTGAAAAATTGCACAAAATTAGGGTAAAAGGTTTTCTTGCCCTAAGAGACGTGGTATAATGGTAATGGTCTTGGCAAAATGTCTTTCTACAAATAAACAAGGGAAAATAGTATTGATTTTGCACTTTTCAAACTTTTTCGTACAGTGACAATATTGTTTTCCGCATCATTTGTATTGTACAGGGAGGTTGCTCAATGGCAAGAAAGATGAAAACAATGGACGGGAACACGGCAGCAGCGTACATTTCCTATGCCTTTACAGAAGTTGCTGCTATTTATCCCATCACTCCGTCATCGACCATGGCGGAACTAGTTGACGAATGGGCGGCGCATGGGAAGAAGAATATTTTTGGCCAAACTGTAGATGTGGTGGAAATGCAATCGGAAGCCGGAGCCGCCGGTGCCGTACACGGTTCATTACAGGCTGGAGCTTTAACCACAACATATACGGCTTCGCAGGGTTTACTTTTAATGATTCCCAATATGTACAAAATTGCCGGCGAGATGCTGCCCGGGGTATTCCATGTCAGTGCCAGGGCATTGGCAAGCCACGCCCTATCTATTTTTGGGGATCACCAGGACGTCATGGCAGTAAGGCAAACAGGTTTTGCCATGCTTGCTTCCAGCAGTGTACAGGAAGTAATGGATTTGGCCGGAGTTGCTCATTTATCCGCCATTAAAGCACATGCACCGTTTTTACACTTCTTTGACGGCTTTAGAACATCACACGAGATTCAAAAAATTGACACTATAGATTATGCAGATTTGGCTAAACTGGTGGATTATGAAGCTTTACAGCGGTTTAGAGACAGAGCTTTAAATCCGGAAAAACCGGTACAAAAAGGTACTGCTCAAAACCCAGACATTTATTTCCAATCTCGGGAAGCTGCTAACCTGCATTATGAGCAGATTCCTGACATAGTTGCAGAGTATATGAAGAAAATTTCGGCTTTAACCGGCCGTGAATATAAACCCTTTGATTATTACGGTGCTCCCGATGCCGAAAGAATTATTGTAGCCATGGGTTCCGTGGTTGAAACTATTGAAGAAACGGTTGATTACTTGCTGGCAAAAGGCGAAAAGGTCGGCGTCATTAAAGTCAGACTTTATCGTCCCTTCGCGGCCAAGTATTTCCTGGACGTACTGCCGAAGACAGTCAAGAAAATTGCTGTTTTAGACAGAACAAAAGAAATGGGAGCATTAGGCGAGCCGCTTTATCAGGATGTACGGACAATTTTCTACGGTCAAAAAGATGCACCGGTGGTTGTGGGCGGTCGTTACGGCCTTGGTTCAAAGGACACAACTCCTTCCCAAATTTATGCTGTGTTTCAAAACTTGCTGCAGGATGAGCCCAAAAATAGTTTTACCATTGGTATCGTAGATGATGTGACTTTCACCTCACTGGAAGAAAAAGAAAAAATCGTCACCACACCGGAGGGTACAATTACCTGCAAGTTCTGGGGGTTTGGTTCAGACGGTACGGTTGGTGCCAATAAGAGCGCCATTAAAATCATTGGTGATAACACTGACCTTTATGCTCAAGGTTATTTCTCCTACGATAGTAAGAAATCAGGCGGTGTTACCATTTCCCATTTGCGCTTCGGTAAAAAGCCCATTAAGTCCACTTATCTAATTGATGAGGCAGATTTTGTTTCCTGCTCCACACAAGCTTATGTATACCAGTATGATTTGTTAAAAGGTTTGAAAAAAGGCGGTACTTTCCTTCTCAATACCACCTGGTCAGAAGAGGAACTGGACGCCAAGTTGCCTGTCAGCATGAAAAATTATATTGCTGAAAATGAAATTAAATTCTTCATTATTAATGCTTCCAAAATTGCGGAAGAAGTGGGCTTGGGCAGAAGAACAAACATGATCATGCAGGCAGCCTTCTTCAAGCTGGCCAAAGTCATTGATATTGATGATGCCGTAAAATATCTCAAGGATGCCATTAAGAGTGCTTACGGCAGTAAAGGTGACGATATTGTGCAGATGAACTATAAAGCTGTTGATCAAGGCATGAATGCTTTAGTAGAAGTAAAAGTACCCGACAGCTGGAAAGCTGCAGCCGACGAAGCAGCGGCCACCAATGAAAAAGTACTGCCTGATTTTATTAAGAATGTCTTAATTCCCATGAACAGGCAGGAAGGCGACAATCTGCCCGTCTCCGCACTCAAAGCGATGGCTGACGGCACCTTCCCCAGTGGTACCTCCGCCTATGAAAAGAGAGGTATTGCCCTGCATGTGCCCGAGTGGCAGGTAGAAAACTGCATCCAGTGCAACCAGTGTGCCTTTGTCTGTCCCCATGCTGCCATCAGACCGTTCTTGCTGACAGAAGCAGAAGTCAAGGCTGCCCCTGAGGGATTGAAGACAAAGCAAGCCGTGGGTAAGGGAGCACAGGATTATCAGTATAAAATCCAAGTTTCACCTTTAGACTGCACAGGTTGCGGTAATTGTGCAGATATCTGTCCCGCCAAAGAAAAGGCACTGGTCATGAAACCCCTTGCTACACAAGAACAAGAAATTGCCCTGTGGGATTATGTGGTTAATAATGTACCCTACAGAACAGATGTCTATCCCATTAAGACCGTAAAAGGCAGCCAGTTCTGTCAACCGCTTCTGGAGTTCTCCGGTGCCTGTGCCGGCTGCGGAGAAACACCTTATGCTAAAGTAATTACACAACTCTTTGGTGACAGAATGATGGTGGCAAACGCTACCGGATGTTCTTCCATCTGGGGCGGTTCAGCGCCGTCCATGCCTTATACGAAAAATGCTGAAGGGAAAGGACCGGCCTGGGCAAATTCCCTCTTTGAAGATAATGCCGAGTACGGTTACGGCATGGCCCTGGGCGTCAAGAAAATCCGTAATACCATTAAAAACTATCTGGAAGAATTAATGGCGGAAGACGACAGCCTCAAAGCCGCCGGCCAAGCCTGGATTGACACCATGAATGACGGCGAAGCTTCCAAAGAGACTTCGAAAAAACTTCTTGAAGTTTTGGCCGGATATAAAGGTGATAATGCGAAAGTCAAATTTATCCTGGACAATAAAGATTACCTGGTAAAAAGATCAATCTGGATTTTCGGTGGGGACGGCTGGGCATACGATATCGGTTATGGCGGTTTAGACCATGTTTTGGCTTCCGGTGAAGACGTCAACGTTTTAGTCTTCGATACAGAAGTCTATTCCAATACAGGCGGTCAGTCTTCAAAGGCCACACCGACGGCGGCTGTAGCCAAGTTTGCTTCCGCCGGCAAGCGTGTGAAGAAAAAAGATTTGGGCGCCATTGCCATGACATACGGCTATGTTTATGTGGCACAAGTGGCTATAGGGGCCGATAAGAATCAATTCTTAAAAGCCATTCAGGAAGCGGAAGCTTATGACGGACCTGCATTGATTATTGCTTATGCTCCTTGTATTAACCACGGCATTAAAGCCGGTATGGGCAAGAGTCAGAACCAGCAGAAATTTGCCGTGGAGACAGGTTACTGGCACCTTTACAGGTACAACCCGCAAGTGCCTGAAGGGCAGAATCCCTTTACCTTGGATTCTAAAGAACCTACCAAGGAATTTAGAGAATTCCTTAACAGCGAGATTCGTTATACTTCCTTGCAAAAAACTTTCCCGGATGTTGCCGAAGAACTTTTTGCCAAAACTGAAAAAGAAGCCAAGGAAAGGTACGCAACCTACAAGAGAATGGCAGAAAGAAGTTAATACCGGCAGGAAAGAGGCTGCACTTGGCGCAGCCTCTTTTGCTTCGGTTACCATTGGCAGGCGTTAAACCTAACTTGAAGGAAAAAGTTGTTAGTATGCTCTTTCTATGCTATAAAGAGGATAAGAAAGAGAGCGAATATACCAGAGGAAAGGAGAAATTTTATGACACAACCACGTTTGAAAAATATTGAATTTTCCCAGCCCCTTGTGCTGGAGTCACTGGTTGCCTATGCGGAGGGACAAGTGGTCAGCAGAACACTTTCCCAGGGAAAAAATCTGAGTTTAACATTGTTTGCCTTTGATAAAGGCGAAGAAATCAGCACTCATGCTTCCACCGGGGATGCCTTTGTTTATATCCTTGACGGTAAGGCGGAAATTACCATTGGGGATGAGCGTTTTCTTTTAAGTAAAGGGGAGTCCATTGTCATGCCCGCCAATATCCCCCACGCCCTGCTGGCGGTGGAAAGATTTAAAATGCTTTTAACCGTAATTTTTGATCCCGGTCTTCCCAAATAGAGCCGCCGGAAATGTTTTCAGGGGCAATTAAGGGTGTATTTTACCGTCCGGATAACGGACGGTTTTTTAGCGGTTGGGTATGATTGCATGCGCAAGCCGGGAAACTCGTCCGGAAACGGCCAGCAGGATTTTTTTCTTCTGTAGAGAACAACAACAAAAAAAGGTGTAATTGCTTTTGTCTAAATGTTTTCCTTCCCAAAATTTTGCTGAAAATGGAGGTACTGTCATGAAAGCAGCAGCAGTCACAAAGATTGGCAATTTAAAAGATCCCGATGAAGCTAAGCGGGGAAAAATCGAATTGGTAGATTTCCCGGAGCAGCCTGTGGGTGATGAGGATGTTAAAATCAAGGTGGCATTTTGTGCTATCTGTGGTTCTGACCCGCATGTGGCGGAAGGTATTTTTGACAAAAAAATACCCATTGGTTTAGGCCATGAAGTTTCCGGTGTGGTGGTGGAATTAGGCAAAAAGGCAACCAAGAAAGGTTTAAAAGTAGGCGACAGGGTGGCGGCAAATTTTCTGCGCTTCTGTGGTACTTGCTATTACTGTCAAAATGGACAGCAGCAGTTTTGCACGGAAACAGAGGAATACGATCGGCCGGGGATGGCAGAATATGTTGTTTGGCATGAATCACAAGTGTATAAGCTTCCCGATAATGTTAGCCTCAAGGAAGGTTGTTTGTTGGAACCCACCGCCATTGTTACCCGGATGCTGGATAGGGCTGCTCCGAAAATTGGCAGTCGTGTTCTGATTTGCGGCGGCGGTCCCATTGGCCAATTGGCATTACAGGCGGTACGCATGTACGGAGCCACTTCCCTGACCATGATTGAACCTATTGCCGAGAGAAGAAAATTGGCCCAAGCTTTTGGTGCTGAATATGTAATTGATCCTACTACCCAGGATGTGGTGGAAGAAGCCCTGCGTATTACCAAGGGGCTGGGGTATGATGTTGTCATTGATGCTTCCGGAGCTCCTGCGGCCGTAGGTAATCTCCCTAAGATTACCGCTAAAGGCGGTACCCTTATGTATGCTGCCATGTATCCCAAGGATTTTGAAATGCCTTTAAATCTTTATCAGTATTGCTATTTCAATGAATTAACCATTACCGGGTTTTATGTGGCCCCTTATGCTTTTCCCAGGGCACTGCAGCTATTGCCGCGGTTAAATTTAAAACCCTTCACCGAAAAAGTTTTCCCGCTGGCACAAGTCAAAGAAGCCTACGAAACCCACCTGACAGGCAAGTACCCAAAAATTTTGGTAGAGTGCAACAGCGGTTTAGAATAGTTGCCTAGGCAAGCAAAAGAGGTTAAGCCTTTGCTACGGCTTAACCTCTTTTTTATTGCTTTTTTCTTTGCCGGCAGTCGTTATGGGGACATTTTTTTGCAAAAATGGATATACTAACGTTCATGGAGGTGACTTTATGCAGGCAAAACGTCGTCCCGACTTCTTTATCATTGGTGTGCTGGCAGGAATATTTTCTTCCCTTATTAGATATTTGCTTGGGTTTAGCATAATTTATTTTCTTCCTTCATATTTAAATTGTGTACGTATTGCGGCCTGTATCCTTTTACCGCCGGCACAAGTCATGGCAGGCGGTTTTTGGGTCACGGCCATTGGGTTGCAAATTGATATGGTGGTTAGTGTTGCTGTTAGTTTAGTAACTCTTTTCATTTTGGAATACTCGGGTTTTAGCCACTATCTTTTTAAAGGAGCCATTATCGGCGCAACTACTTGGAGTGTTTTTTATGTCGTTTTAAGCCGCTCCTTAAGCCAATTTCCCCCGGTTGCTTCCATTTTAGCCATTGAATTATCTTTCTTGGTACACATAATTTACGGTATGGTGCTCACCTGGACAATTATCAGATTAAAAAAAGCATATTCTTAGCGGCGAAGATCATTTTTTTAGAGAATCCCTTTAGGAAAACAAACAAAATTATTTGTCTGAAAATTTATATATTTAGAAGGAAAAAGCAGCTTCCTTTGCGAATTGATAATACGTCAAGCTATGTACTGGCTGGTCATCAGTACATATACGGACAAATAGTCAGACCGGCTATTAATAAAATATGGAGGGATCTCTGCATGGAAGTAAGACTTGTAGGAAATGGGCCTGACAAATTAGCCGTAAAAGTATTTTTTAGTGACGAAGCAGGTTTTCAGGTTGCTTCCGTCATTGTCATGGGTAAAGAGGAAGCTGTTTTAATTGATACGCAATGGACTAGATCCAATGCCTACCGTGTCATTGCTGAAGTTTTAGAAACAGGTAAAAAATTAAAGTACATCTTTTTAACCCACGCCCACCCGGACCATTATTTCGGTACCGGTTATATTGCTGAAGCATTTCCGGAAGCAAAAGTTTTAGCTCTGGAAAATACGGCAAAACTTATTAACGAACAGTTTTTCGGTAAATTAGAGCATTGGGAAAGCATCATCGGTGCTCACAATGTCTGCAGAAAAGAAGTTCCCGTAGAAGTGCTGGATGATCTCTACCTGGAGCTGGAAGGAGAACGCTTAGAGATTATCCCCAATATTGTGGGCGATATGGTTGACCAAACTATGGTTTGGATTCCATCCATTAAAACTCTCTACGGTAGTGACGTGCTCTTTAACCAGGCCCACCCCTTTACCTGCGAAGTAACAGCAGAAGAGCGTAAAGAGTGGCTCAAAGCTTTGGATGATATTGAAAAAATGGGTGCGCAAGTCATTATCCCCGGCCACCAGAAGCCCGGTATGCCCTTTGACTTGAGTTCAGTCTACTTTACACGGGAATACATTATTGCCAATGATGAGGAACTGGAAAAAACCAATGATGTGGCCAGCTTCTACTATAATATGTCAATGCGTTTCCCCGATGCCACCCTGCGTCTTTTGAGCCTGGAAATGAACGCCAATGTGTTTAAAGGCGGAAGAGACTGGAACTGGAGAGCTTTATAAACACTATTTAAAAGGATAAAGAAAATCACCGTGCGGAGTTTTCTCCAAACGGTGATTTTTCTTTTTTAGCTTTTTCCTTGATATATTTTTCTTTTTAGCTTAAATTAAGTAAGCGGGAAGTTTTAGCCGTTTAAAAGAGGGAGTGTGCCTATGACACCGAGAATTCCGCTGCTTTACGAAGATAACCATTTGCTGGTGGTGGAAAAACCGGCCAATATGCTTTCCCAGGGCGACAGTACCGGGGATGCGGATTTGTTAACAATTTTAAAACAGAAATTAAAAGCAAAATATCAAAAGCCCGGTAATGTTTACTTGGGACTTGTGCACCGGCTAGACCGTCCCACAGGTGGAGTAATGGTCTTTGCCAAAACATCAAAGGCGGCGTCCCGCCTTGCGGCACAAATACAAAACGGCACTTTTACCAGGGCTTATCTGGCCGTGGTACACGGTAAGATAAGCCCGGCAAAGGGCACCTTAAAACATTACCTGCAAAAAAACAAAAAAACTAATTTTGTTGCCGTGGTGGAAGGGCCGGGTAAAGGGGCAAAAGAAGCAATACTTTCTTACCGTGTTTTGGATACCACAGCAAACCTAACTTTAGTGCAAGTACAACTGCACACGGGACGGGCACACCAGGTGCGCGTTCAGTTTGCCGCTTGCGGTCATCCTTTATTTGGCGATCAGCGTTATGGTAGCGCCGTTAATCAGCCGGGACAGCAACTTGCTTTATGGGCACATGCAATTACTTTTAATCACCCTACCCGCAAAGAAAGTATGACTTTTACCAGTTTTCCCGCGCCCATACAGCCTTGGTTACAGTTTGCAAGTTTCTTTGCCGCCCTAAAAGAATCGCAAAACTTGGTGAAGTGGGATGGATAGAAAACTTTATAGATTTAATCAAACCTGTTATTATTGTATGACGACAAAAGCCCCGCCAACAGCCGGGGCTAAATTTTTTTACTGTAAAGTAGTCTTTTTTCTGATGCCGGTGGCAAGAATAATATCACTGACATCTTCCCATTTGTTTAAAGTATAGATGTGCAGTCCGTCAATGCCGGCGGCAATAAAATCAAAAATTAGTTTTACGGTATATTCCTTGCCGGCTTTTTTAAAGTCTTCCGGTTTATCGCCGTATCTGGCAATAAGTTCTGCCAATTCTCTTGGTATGGCACTGCCGTTGGTGACGGCCATGCGGATGGTAGGGTCTTTAGACAGCACCGGCATCACACCCACATCAATGGGCAAATGAATACCGGCGGCACGAATTTCATCAACCCACCATTTATAATGCTCCACGTCATAGCAGAGCTGCGTCATGATAAAATCGGCACCGGCGTCTTGTTTCATGCGCAGGTGAGTTATGTCATCGGCAAAGGAAGCTGATTCGGGGTGTTTTTCCGGATTGCCGGCCACGGCAATAATAAATTGGGGAAAATTTGTCTTGATAAATTCTACCAGTTCATTGGCGTAATCAAAATCGCCCCTTGTTTCCTCCCAGCCCTTGGGAAAGTCACCGCGGAGAGCTAAAATATGATCAACGCCAATATCCAAATAACCTTGCAATTCTCTTTTAATTTTTTCTTTTGTATTACCGATACATGTGTAGTGGGTAACAGGAATAGTTTTGCCGCTTTCTTTCATGGCTTTACATATTTCCACATTACGCCCGGCATTGGTCCCGCCGGCACCATATGTACAACTGATAAAATCCGGTTGGAATTGATATAGCTGTTCCAAAGTTGCAAAAAGCGGCTCCAAGGGTTGATGTTCTTTCGGAGGGAATACTTCAAAAGAAAAGCTCATGCGCTGCTGCATAATTTGTACGACATTCATAATCATACCTCCTTACAAAATTGACAATGAAGTTTTATTTTTATCATGCCTGTTTCAAATCTAGTTATCCGTAAGCGGGAAGAAATTTTTCAACATCTGCCCTGCGCGTCTCCAGGGAACCGCCGGCAGATCTTTGCTTCTTTGGGGCAACATGATATGATAGAAAGTAAGCTGCGCGCCACTTTCTGCAAAAAATCGCAAAGTGTATACTTAACCATAAATGCCGGTTGTAAGGAGGAATACGGATGGACAAAAAACTTTGGAAAGAAACTGTAGCCTTTCACGGGCATGAGTGCCCCGGGCTGGCCATTGGATTTAGGGCTTGTGAAGCCGCCAAAGAAAAATTAAATTTAACTTTTTCCCAAGACGAAGAAATTGTTTGTGTTACAGAAAATGATGCCTGTGGTGTAGATGCCATTCAGTTTTTACTGGGTTGTACCTTCGGCAAAGGTAATCTTATTTACCGTGATACCGGTAAAATGGCCTATAGTTTTTTTAAACGGGCAACGGGGGAGCAGGTAAGAATCGTTTTAAAACCTTCATCCAGGGAAATGGACCGTAAAGAAAGACAGGAATATATTTTAAATGCGCCCTTAGAAGAAATCTTTGACTTTAAAACGCCGCATTATTCCCTGCCGGAAAGAGCCAGAATCTTTGCCTCTGTAGTCTGCGAAAAATGCGGGGAAACCGCCCCGGAACATAAAATCAGGCTGGCGGAAGGCAAAAAGGTTTGCTTGGACTGTTTTGACGATTATTCCCGCGGCTGGTAGTCTCCTTGTTGCTTGTTAAAGGGAAAGCAGCGTGCAAACGGCATAATTGACAACATATGCTCTTTTTGTTATATAAAATATTAGCACTCTGATGACGAGAGTGCTAAATGCTTTTTGGCAGCAAATTGCTGAAGGGGGTAATCTAAGTGGCAAAAAAGCAGTTTCAAGCGGAAGCTCAGAGATTGTTAGATTTAATGGTTAATTCCATTTATACCCATAAGGAAATTTTTTTGCGGGAATTAATTTCCAACGCCAGCGATGCCATTGATAAAATTTATTACAAAGCTTTAACTGATGAAAACATTGAGTTTAATAAAGATGATTACTATATTAAAGTTATTCCCGATCGTCAAAAGCGTACATTGACGGTAGAGGACACAGGTATCGGGATGACTAAAGAAGAATTGGAGGAGAATTTAGGTACCATTGCTAAAAGCGGTTCCTTGGCTTTTAAACAGGAACATGAGATTAAAGACGGTTATGATATTATTGGCCAGTTTGGTGTCGGTTTTTATTCCGCCTTTATGGTAGCCAAAAAAGTTACTGTCATCAGCAAAGCTTTAGGCAGCGATGAAGCCTATAAATGGGAAGCGGAAGGAGCAGACGGCTATACTATTGAGCCTTGCACAAAGGAAAAAGTAGGCACGGAAGTTATTTTACACCTGAAGGAAAATACGGAAGATGAGTTTTATGACGATTATCTTAATGAGTACCGTTTGCGTGCCATTATTAAAAAATATTCCGATTTTATCCGTTATCCCATCAAAATGAAGGTCACGAAAACACGTCTTAAGGAAGGCAGCGATAAGGAAATTGAAACTTATGTGGAAGAAGAAATCATTAACAGCATGGTACCTATTTGGCGTAAAAATAAAAATGAGCTGAAAAAAGAAGATTATGAAAACTTTTATCGCGAAAAACACTTTGGTTTTGACAAACCGCTCACTTATCTTCACATCAATGCAGAAGGTACTATCAGTTACAGAGCCATCCTCTATATTCCGGAAAGTATTCCTTTTGCTTTTTATACAAAGGATTACGAAAAAGGATTGGAGCTTTACGCCAACGGCGTGCTCATTATGAGTAAGTGCCCGGATTTATTGCCCGATTATTTTAGCTTCGTGAAGGGTTTAGTTGATTCGGAGGATCTTTCCCTTAATATCTCCCGGGAAATGCTGCAGCATGATCGTCAGCTGCAGTATATAGCCAAAAATATTAAAAACAGAATTAAAAAAGAGCTGGAGCAGTTACTACATAACGAGCGCGAAAAATACGAGAAATTTTTTCAAAACTTTGGCCGGCAGCTTAAATACGGCGTCTACATGGATTATGGTCAGCATAAAGAAGATTTGCAGGACCTTTTACTTTTCTATTCATCTAAGGAAAAGAAACTTGTCACCTTGGAGGAATATGTATCCAGAATGCCGGCGGAACAAAAATATATTTATTATGCAGCCGGTGAGTCGGTGGAAAGAATTAGTAAATTGCCGCAGACTGAACGCATTGCCGACCTGGGTTATGAAATACTTTACTTTACCGATGATATTGATGAATTTGCCATAAGAATGTTGCATACCTACAAGGGTAAAGAATTCCGGCCTGTAGCCGGCAGCGATTTAGGTTTGGAAGCGAAGGAAGAAAAAGCGGAAAAGGTAGAAACAGATAAGGAACAAGAGGAAATTTTCCGCAAAATGAAGGCTGTGTTGGGGGATAAAGTCAAAGAGGTGAAAGCTTCGCAGAGACTAAAAAGCCATCCGGTGTGCTTAGCAACGGAAGGCGATCTGACCATTGAAATGGAAAAGGTGCTAAAAAAACTGCCCCATAATCTCCAGGTAAAGGCAGAAAAAATTTTAGAGATTAACACCGGACATCAAGTTTTTACGGCTTTAAAAAACGCCTTTGCCCATGATGAGGAAAAATTTAAACTTTATACCGAACTTTTATATAATCAGGCACTTTTAATTGAAGGTCTACCCGTTGAGGATCCGGTGGCATTAACGGAAATGATTTGTAGAGTCATGGTTTAGCAAAAAAAGAGCGTGGCGTTGCGAGAACACCACGCTCTTTTTTTAATTTTTCTTGCCTTTTATTTTCCCCCAAGTATCCCGGAGTGTAACAATGCGATTGTAGATAATGCGTCCTTTTTTGGCTTCCGTTGGATCAAGGTAGAAATAACCTTTGCGCAAGAATTGGAAACGGCTGCCGGGCGGGGCTGTGGCCAAGTACGGTTCGGCAGGTATATTTTCCAGGGTAATTAATGAATTGGGATTTATATACTCGGTAAAATCCTCCTCTGCTGTTTCTTCCGGATTTTCTTTGGTAAAAAGAGTGTCATACAAGCGTACGGTGATCCTGGCTGCATGGGGAGCAGAAACCCAGTGAATGACACCTTTGACTTTTTTGCCGCTGGTATCTTGGCCGCTTTTCGTGCGCGGATCATAAGTGCAGCGCAGTTCAATGATATTGCCTGCTTCGTCCTTAATTACTTCTTCACAGAGAATGATGTAAGCACCTTTTAAGCGCACTTCTTTACCGGGTGAAAGGCGATGGAACTTTTTCGGTGGATTTTCCATAAAATCTTCCCGTTCAATATAGAGCTCTCTACTAAAAGGCACTTCCCGGAAGCCGGCATTTTCATCCCCCGGTAAATTTTCGATTTGCAGCATTTCCGTTTTGCCTTCCGGCCAGTTTGTGATGACGACTTTGATGGGATCAAGTACCGCCATCATCCTCGGGGCAGTTTTATTTAGATCTTCGCGAATGCAGTGCTCAAATAAAGCTAAATCAACGATGCTGTCGGCCCTGGCAACACCTATGCGTTCAGTAAAATCCTCAATGGCCGCCGGAGTTACACCGCGACGGCGCAACCCGGCAATGGTGGGCATCCGGGGATCATCCCAGCCGTCCACATAGCCTTCTTCCACCAGGCGGCGCAGTTTGCGCTTACTTAAAACGGTATAAGTCATGTTTAGGCGAGCAAATTCAATTTGTTGTGAACGTGTTTTGATCACTTCCGGCATTAATTCCAGGGCATTTTCCACGATCCAGTCGTATAAAGGACGGTGATCTGTATATTCAATGGAACAAAGCGAATGCGTAATTCCCTCCAGTGCATCGGTGAAAGGATGGTCAAAATCGTACATGGGATAAATACACCATTTATCGCCGGTTCTGTGGTGGGTTGTGTGTAGAATACGGTAGAGAACCGGGTCACGTAGATTCAGGTTGCCTGAAGCCATGTCGATTTTAGCCCGCAGGACGCGGGAACCTTCCGGAAATTCACCATTACGCATGCGCTCAAATAAAGCAAGATTCTCTTCGACGCTGCGGTTGCGGTAAGGGCTTTCCTTGCCCGGTTCCGTCAAGGTGCCGCGGTATTCACGTATTTCTTCCGGGCTTAAATCGCAAACATAAGCCCGTCCCGCCTTAATTAAACGGCAGGCAAATTCATATTTTAGCTCAAAAGAATCCGAGGCATAGTAAAGCCTATCTTCCCAATCTAAACCTAACCAGCGCAGATCCTCTAAAATGGAATCTACAAACTCCTGTTCTTCTTTCACCGGGTTGGTATCATCAAAACGCACATTAAACTTGCCGTTAAATAATTTTGCCATTTTATAGTTAAGTAGTGCGGCCTTTGCATGACCAATATGGAGATAACCGTTTGGTTCAGGCGGGAAGCGGGTATGTACCCTGCCCCCGTTTTTTCCTTCCTCCACGTCTTTGGTGATAATGTTATAGATAAAATTGGCTTTTACTTCGGAGTCGTAAGTCACATCAGATCTCTCCTTATAACTGTGCTGGTGCAATACTTCTAGTATAAACACATTCTATTATAGCAGACAAGTCTTGGCAGAGACAAACAGTGTTTTTTACAAGATAGTGTCAAGACACTTTAGGTTTTATTGAACCCCACATCATTTACACGAAACAACGTTCATTTAACTTTCTCAAAGCTGATCTAGTAAGGTTGCTGCCGCCTTTGAAAAGCGGCACATT
>JAAYMK010000064.1 GCA_012521405.1 Bacillota bacterium | reverse complement strand
GTGGAAACAGCCATGAAGATGCCTCCGATACTCATTATGGGAGCCATAATGAGCATGCGTAGCGACATCATGGTTACCTGCTGAACCTGCATAATGTCATTGGTTAGTCTTGTAATTAAAGAAGCAGTACCAAAAAGATCAAACTCATGCAGGGAAAAACTTTCCACATGGGAGAACAATTTTTCCCGTAACACGCGGCCAAATCCCGCAGCTGCCTGTGCCGAACAATAGTTGCCTAGAACGGCGCAAACTCCGCCTAAAGCCGCAATGCCCAGCATAATCCCGCCCACACGCAGGATATAGGGAATATCACCATTTCCTACACCAATATTAACTATCTCAGCGGTTAAGCGGGGCAGGTAGAGATCTACGAGGGCGCGCAGCATTACCATGACCAATGATGCAATAACTGCTAAACGAAAAGGTTTAAGATAACGAAACAGTTTTAACATTCTTTGTCTCACTCCTGTTCAGAATGAAAATTTTGCATGTCTGAAGTGATGAAATCAAAAGTTTCGGTCAAAAGCTGCGCTAAAAGCTGACTTTTTTCCTCACCCAAATGGTTGACCAAACGGCTGAAATTGGCAAAAAAAGCATCGGCCCCTTGCTTTAAAATGGCTTCACCCTGTGCGGTTAAAACTACACGAATATACCTTCTGTCATTGGGGTCATTTTTGCGCTGCACCAGACCTTTTTCCTCTAAACGATTAATCAGCTGTGTCACCGTAGGTGAAGTTACATGCATAATCCGGCTCAAATCGCTTATTCTTATTCCCTTTCCCGTCTCATCGTTTTTTCTTTTGACGATGAGAAGAATTCTCATCTCACTATGTTTTAAACCGTGCATGGGGCGACCATGCCGGTGTAAATGACGGAAACGAAAAAAAGCGTTCATAAGATTTTGTGTGATTTCTCTATGCTTTTCATCCACTTTTTCACCCCCTCTACGGTAAACACTTAGGTAGCTTAACAATTAGATAACATAGCTACTATATTGTATTTTATTTTCTAAATTATTTCAATATTAAACCTTAACTTTTTTACGAAAAGTTTTGTATAACTTTTACAAAAAAAGTCCGCAAACATTAAGTTTGGGACTTTTCCGGCATTAATTTCCACCAACCGTAAATTCTACTCTTTTTTCGTAAGCATCTTTGATTGCCCCGATCAGGTTGCCGTGGGCATCATTTAAACTCATGGTGGCACGGGACCGAAATTCAACTAATTCTTTCTTTTCTTCTTCCGTTAATTTTTCCAGTTTTGCCCGGTCTTCTGCATTATCCGTATTGGGGTCTAGAGGTCGGCCGGTGCGGTCGGAGGTAAATTTGGCCGCCCAAGCTTCAATTTCAGCGATAGTTTTGCCCCTCATCCATTCCTCAATGGCATCCATCTGCTCATACCAATCCCTGGTAGGATTCATGTTGTAATCATCACCGCGCTCACGTTTCGTACGCCACCTTTCAATTTCCGCCACAATGTTTTCCACCGTATTCTCAGACTTACCGACAACTTCCCCTGTTTCCACATCTGTGACGTTATAACCTTCCGTTCCCGGCCAACCAAGAAACCGGGGCATACCGGCACCGTCATAATTTGGTGTGGCTACTTCTAAAACATCCACCGTGACATCAACAATTCTTCCCTCTGCGTCAAAAACGGCAGCTGCCCAGACGGTATTTATGCTATAGACGGGAACACCTTCGGCATCTGCTCCCGGTCCCTCACGAAAAATAAAAGCACTTCCCAGGCCTTGATAAAGCGTTATTTCTTCACCGGACCCAGGCGTATTCACCCCGCCTTGCCCCCTGAGTGAACAGCCGGTTAATAGAGCTACTGCCAAGATTACCAGGAGCCATTTTACCGTGAAAGCTTTTGGCAAATTTAATCCCTCCTTGAGAAATTAACTAAATCAAGATAAATTTCAGTTCTAATGCCTAGTATATCCGTAAATTTGCCAAATAAACGCAAGGGCATCTCTTGCTTGCAGTTTTCTTACCGGTTTATAAACAGATAAAGACTACATTCCTGGTTCCATTTTTGTTCTAGACAAGTTCCATTTGTCAGAGTATATTACACAAGCCACAGCCCATGCACCGGAATTAAAGAAGCAAATCTATAAAGGGATCTGGAGCTAATTACTGAACTAAAACAAGCGGTCCAGCAGGAATTAAAACGTGTACAACAAAGAAAATTGACAGGCATGGAGTATTTCAACAATGTGCCGCTTTTCAAAGGCGGCAGCAACCTTACTAGATCAG
>JAAYMK010000063.1 GCA_012521405.1 Bacillota bacterium | reverse complement strand
GCCCACAAAAGCCACAATTTGACCTTCTTCCTCAATGAGTCTTTTGATATAAGCCGCTTTATCTTCAGGCAGCATGTTGCCATGTGCCCGGGTTAAACCTAGCTCTTTACTCACCACATCAACTGTACCTTGGTTATCACCTGATAGCATAATTAAATTTTTTACACCTAATTTTTTTAGTCTCTGCAATTCTTTTCTCACACCGGGACGGATCTTATCACGAACGCCCATCAGGATTTTCAGTTCCCCATCAACGGCAGTAAGCACCAATGAGTTGCCACTATCTTCAAACAGAGCAATATCTGCCTTTGCCTGTTCAGTTAGTGTAACTTTTTCTCTCTCCATTAAAGCCACATTGCCTACCGCTACCCGGTGTCCATCAACAGTGGCTACAATGCCGCCGCCCTTTACAACCTCCGTATCTTCCACTGGCAAAAATGAAATTTCGCCAATCTCCTCCAAAACTGCTTTAGCCAAGGGGTGATCAGATTCGCGTTCAATGCTTGCCAGATACCCTAGAGCTGCATCAATCTTGTCACCATAGTATTTTTTTCCCACAACGGACGGTTTCCCCTCAGTCAAAGTGCCTGTTTTATCAAATACCATTGTATCCAGCCGGCTCAAATCCCTAATGACTTCGCTGCCTTTCAGCAAAATGCCATGACGTGCGCCGTTTCCGATGCCGGCCACATTGGACACAGGGACACCGATGACCAGTGCACCGGGACAGCCCAAAACAAGAATAGTGATGGCAAGCTCCAGATCCCGCGCAAAAACCCAAACAAGTATGCCCAGCAAAAGCACCGCCGGTGTATAGTATTTGGCAAAACGATCAATAAAACGCTCCGCCTCTGATTTGGAGTCTTGCGCCTCCTCCACCAGTTCAATAATTTTACCAAAAGTGGTGTCCTCGCCGACGCGATCGGCCACAATCTGAATGGTGCCATTGTCCATGATGGTGCCGGCATAAACTGTGGAACCCTTACCTTTGAGTACAGGGAGAGATTCCCCGGTAATACTGGCTTCATTGATACTGCCTTCACCGGAGATAACGGTACCGTCAACCGGTATTTTGGCTCCGGTTTTAACCAGTAAAATATCACCTACATCCACTTCATCCACTTCCACTTCTGCAAACTCACCATTTGCCATTTGTTTTAAGGCGCTTTCCGGTGCCATTTCCGTCAGTTCTTTAATGGCCGAGCGTGTTTTATTAAGGGTACGCTGCTCTAAATAAGCACCGCACAAAAACAAAAATGTCACAATGGCAGATTCTTCAAAATTTCGGATAAAAAACGCGCCAAGAACAGCAATGGTAACCAGCACATCAATGCTGACCACTTTAACTTTTAAAGCTTGATACGCCTGGATGGCAATGGGGGCCAAACCAAAAAAAGAAGCAATAGCTAAAGCCCAGGCAGCCATAGTCTCATTTTTAAAACCCAAACCGCTGACAAAGCCCAGCACAATGAAAATGGCACTGATTAAAGTTATGTGGTTTTTATGACTAAGTATAAATCTTTGCATGCTCCCGCCTTCTTAACTTTATTAAATCCGGTATGCTTGGTCCAGCTCCGCCAACATATTGTAGACTGCCTCATAACTTTCACAAACATCATCCGGTACAGTATAATTGTTTGTAAGCTCGCGGAGCTGTGCAAATTCCTCATTTAAATCAGGCAACTCTGAACCGGCTTCTTTGATTTTCTGTGTCAAAACGTCAAAAAGCTTTTTCACCTCAAAAAACTCCGGGTGGCTTTTTCCGTGCACTCTTGCCACAATGGGCACATATTGCTCCAAAGTCCGAAAATGTTTATCCTTTATTTCTTGAAAAATGTGTTTATTTGTCATTTAACTCCCATCCTTTCCTGTTATTTTGCTTTCAGCATAGCTTGTTTTGGAAAAAAAGTATGTGATCCAAATCAAAATTGGAAAAAATCGCAGGTATTATCTCTCTAAGCCATAAGCCCCGTAAACCTAGCTAGGTTCGGGGCTTACGCATCCAGCAACTTGTTTAAAACCTTAAAAGTTTAACACCGTTTTACACTTTTAAAAAATTTGCTGTTCAGACAAAAGTTTGTAGCGCTCAAAACGTTCTTGGGCATGTTGCGCGGCTAAAGTATATAATGCTGCTGCTTTTTCGGGGAAAACATTTTGCAACTGTGCATAACGAATTTCTCCATGCAAAAATTCTTTGAAATCGGTTTTGGGCGGTTTGGAATCCAGTATAAACGGATTTTTCCCTTCTTTGCGCAATGCCGGATTAAAACGATAAAGGTGCCAATACCCTGCTTCCACAGCCCGCTTTTCTTCCATAATGCTGGTTCCCATGCCTGTTTTAATTCCATGGCTAATGCAGGGTGCGTACGCAATAATTAATGATGGACCCGGATATTTTTCTGCTTCCACCATGGCTTTTAATGTTTGTCCTAAATTTGCCCCCATGGCTATCTGCGCCACATAAACATGCCCATAAGCCATAGCCATCAGGCCCAAATCTTTTTTCTTCGTTTCCTTGCCTGCTGCCGCCAGTTTAGCCACACTTGCCGTGGGCGTTGCCTTGGAACTTTGCCCGCCGGTATTGGAATACAGCTCAGTATCCATCACAAAAATATTAATGTCTTCCCCTGAAGCCAAAACATGGTCTAAACCGCCGTAGCCGATATCATAAGCCCAACCGTCACCACCTATTGCCCAAACGGAAGGTTTAACCAGGTAGTCTTTTCTCTTAATGATTTCAGCAATTAATTTATGCTCTTTATCAACGCTTTCCAGTGCGGACAAAACCTTTTTCGCCGCTTCCTTTGAGGCATTGCCGTCATCTTTTACTTGCAGCCAATAAGCAAAAGCTTCTTTTACCGCCGGCGGCAACGGTAAAGTCAGTGCTTCTTCCATAACGACCGCCAGTTGTTCCCGTCTTGCTTTCGTTCCTAAAAGCATACCATAACCAAACTCGGCAGCATCTTCAAAAAGCGGGTTAATCCACGCAGGGCCTTTCCCGGAAGCAGTGGTCGTATAGGCAATGGACGGTGCAGATGCTCCCCAAATTGAGGAACAACCGGTGGCATTGGCAATTAACATGCGGTCTCCAAACAATTGTGTCAAAAGACGGATATAAGGAGTTTCGCCACAACCTGGACAGGCACCGTTGAATTCTAAAAGCGGTCGGACAAATTGGCTTCCCTTCACTGTTTGTGGGTCAACTAGATCGTCCTTTGCTGTAATGGTCATTGCATACTCCCAGTTTTCCGCTTCCCTTTGCCTTTCCGCTTCCGCAGGCTGCATGATTAAAGCTTTACCCTCTGCCGGGCAAATATCGGCACAGTTGCCGCAGCCGGTACAATCCAGGGGTGCAATTTGTACCCGGTAATGCAAGCCCTCCAAACCTTTTCCCGTGGCTTTTTTGGTGCGAAAAGCAGCCGGCGCCTTTTCCACATCTTCCCGGGTTAATAAAAACCCCCTAATGGTGGCATGGGGACAAACAAAAGTACACATCCCACACTGGATACACTTTTCCATTTGCCATTGGGGCAGCATCGGTGCTATACCACGCTTTTCATATGCTGTGGTCCCCAAGGGAAACGTACCGTCTTCCATGCCGGCAAATGCGCTTACCGGCAATTCATCACCTTCGTGTCTCGCCATGGGACGTTGAATATTTTTAATAAAGTCAGGTTCTGCTTTTTCCGGCAGCGGTAAATCTTTTGCGTTTTTCCAGGCAGCCGGCACATCTACTTTGACCAGCGCATCCAGGGCCCTATCTACGGCGGCATGATTCATTTTCACAATTTCCTGCCCTTTTTTGCCGTACATCTCCTGGATTGCTTCTTTTAAGTACTGAATGGCCTTTTCAAAATCGAGGACGTTTGCCAGTTTAAAAAATACTGCCTGCATAATCATATTTATGCGGTTGCCCAAACCAACCTGGTCAGCAATAGCCATGGCATCAATAATATAAAAATTTGCTTCCTTCTCGGCCAGGCTGCGCCGCAAAGCCGCCGGCAGCTTTTCTTCTAGCTGTTGGACATTCCAGGGACAGTTGAGAACAAAAGTACCTCCCTTTTTCAGGCCTTTAAGTAAATCATACTGATTAACAAAAGCTTTATTGTGACAGGCAATGTAGTCGGCCTCATAAACCAGGTATGCAGATTTTATGGGTTTTGTACCAAAACGCAAATGCGAAACAGTTGTCCCGCCTGATTTTTTACTATCATAGGAAAAATAAGCTTGTACATGCAAATCCGTCCTGTCGCCAATAATTTCAATGGCTGTTTTATTGGCGCCTACAGTACCGTCCGAACCCAAACCCCAAAACTTGCAGCTAATAGTACCTGTGGGCGTTGTATCTACGATTTCTGTTTCCGGCAATGATAAATAAGTTACATCATCCTCAATGCCAATGGTAAAGCGCTCCTGGGGCGCTGCTTTTTTTAGATTATGATAAACAGCAATAATCTGCGACGGCCGGGTATCTTTAGAAGAAAGTCCATACCGCCCGCCTACAATTAGTGGCTTCCTGCCGGCATGATTAAAAGCCTTGATCACATCAAGATATAAAGGCTCCCCTGGAGCTCCCGGTTCTTTCGTCCGGTCTAAAACGGCAATTTTTTTTGCACTCTTGGGTACAGCCGCTAAAAACTCCTTTTCCGCAAAGGGCCTGTATAAACGCACCTTGACAACACCGACTTTTTCTCCTTGAGCTAAAAGGTAATCTACGGTTTCATAAATTGTCTCACACACAGAACCCATGGCCACAAGCACTTCTTGCGCATCATGGGCACCATAATACTCGAACAAAGAATATTTGCGCCCACAAATTTTATATAGCTGCTCCATATAATTTTGCACAATACCAGGCACAGCCTCATAAAAGGGATTGGCACTTTCCCGCATCTGAAAATAAATATCAGGATTTTGCGTAGTTCCTCGTACCACAGGGTGTTCGGGATTCAAAGCTCTCCGGCGAAATGCCTGTAAAGCTTCAAAATCCAGTAAATTCTTTAGCTCTGCATAATCAAGCACTTCAATTTTCTGATATTCGTGGGAAGTACGAAAACCATCAAAAAAATGCAGAAAAGGTATTCTGCTTTTAATGGCAGCCAAATGCGCAATACAAGCCAAATCCATTACTTCCTGCACATTGGTAGAGGCCAGCATTGCTACTCCGGTCTGGCGACAAGCCATGACGTCTTGATGATCCCCAAAAATAGAGAGAGCATGAGTAGCAATGGCCCTAGCCGCAATATGCAACACTCCCGGCAAAAGTTCACCGGCCATTTTATAAAGACTTGGTATCATCAGTAAAAGACCTTGGGAAGCAGTATATGTAGTGGCTAAAACACCGGCTTGTAGGGCACCGCGCATGGTGGCGGCAGCACCGGCCTCGGATTGCATTTGCACAACTTTAACCGGCCGGCCAAATAAATTTGTTTTCCCATGCGCCGCCCATTCCTCAACTTGTTCAGCCATAGGTGTGGAAGGAGTAATGGGATAAATGGAAGCTACCTCTGTAAAGGCATAAGAGGCGTAAGCAGCCGCCTGGTTTCCGTCCATGGTAACTTTTCTTGCCATCATCAATCTCCCTTTACATATCTTTGTGCATCCGGCAATATTTAATCCGCCGTTATAGTGTCTCCAGAATAATAAAAGGCATGCAAATAACCGTAACGCTGTATTTGTCAAAGGGGCTTAGATACTTTAGCGATAGACTAATTTATGGCCCTTTTAGTCACATAGTTATTTATCCTACATACAATAAAAAAGAGACAAGTAGCAGACCTTATCCATCAGGTAGAATTCCGTACTGATTTTTATGAAGGACATTACCATGATTTTACGGCAAAACTACAGGGCAGTTCCTGTGGGTGACAGGCATGTTCATTACCTGCAAGCGGTGACAACAATTGCTGCCAGAAACAGACATCATTTTAGAGCAGCCACTTTAATTGAAGATGCAACCGCTGAATAACAAAAAAAAGCCATCTTTTTGTAGATGGCTTTTTTGCGGGTAAAATGCCTTACTTTTATAATTTATAAATAATGGTGCCGGAGACCGGAATCGAACCGGTACGGTCTTCTGTAAGACCGAGGGATTTTAAGTCCCTTGCGTCTGCCTGTTCCGCCACTCCGGCAAACTTATCGTCAAATAAAAATGGAGGCGACACCCGGATTTGAACCGGGGATAAAGGATTTGCAGTCCTCTGCCTTACCACTTGGCTATGTCGCCCCATGTTCGTTAGCATACTTATCATAGCATAACGCACATTTGAGCGTCAAGTAATTAATTAAATCAACTTGGCATTTGATTAAGGAAGGCGCACCTAGTGCGCCCTGACTATCTGTTTATGGAGCGGAAGACGGGATTCGAACCCGCGGCCCTCGCCTTGGCAAGGCGATGCTCTACCACTGAGCTACTTCCGCATGGTGCCGAGACCCAGAATCGAACTGGGGACACGCGGATTTTCAGTCCGCTGCTCTACCGACTGAGCTAT
>JAAYMK010000062.1 GCA_012521405.1 Bacillota bacterium | reverse complement strand
TTACCTTCCGGATCTTCCTCAAAGCTTTCTGCTAAAACACCCTCCAAAGTCCGGTCAGACGCTACCGCCAGCAGGGGTTCGGCGCCAATCATGGCATAAGCATAATCAGAAGGTCCGAAATCAGGGGTCCAACTCATGACGATGGGACCGGACATCTGGATTACTTTCAAGACTCCACCTTCAACAGGTCCCGTTACTTCCTCCGGTGTAATAGGTGTCTCATTATTCGCGCTTCCAGAGTTATTGGCGGGTTCCTTTTTGTTATTGCCGCCTGAGCAGCCTACTGCAACTACTAAAAGCAACACAAGCAGTAACAAACCAAATTTGTGTAACCAGTTTTTCGCTTTCACTTCTTTGCCTCCTTAATTCTTCTCAGAATACAATTTTTTGTATCTGTTGCGGCAAATATTTCTCTATATCGGCTGGCAATTTGGCAAGACCAGTAATTTGTTCCCCTCGTGTAAGAAACGATATACACAACAAATTGGCTTGTCTACTACCACCCCCTATTTACACTTCCTGGCTATCCTTAACTATACCTTAAAGAAGCATATCTGACAAGTGCGAAAATTAAAAATTATTACAACTGTCAAAATTCGTATGTCGGATAATGAATAGTAAAAAAGGTATTTGTCGAAATTGAGCGAACAAATTTATATGGAGTTTAAAAATACCAGGAGTGGTAACATGATTTCTACAATACAGCATTTTGTTGGTGCCTTGGTTACAGTCTTAGCTTTTGTACTTTTGGGCGTATATTCGGGAAAAAAAGTTAAAAGTGTTGAGGATTTTTCTGTTTCCGGCAGGAATGCCGGGGGAGCGCTTGTGGCCGGTACTGTTTTAGGTACCATGATCGGTGGTGCCTCAACTATAGGTACGGCACAGATGGCTTTTATTAAAGGTGTTTCAGCCTGGTGGTTTACATTAGGTGGTGGCCTAGCCTGCTTAATATTTTGTGTTGTTTTTGCCAAACCGTTTCGTCAAAATAAACAAATAACCATTACCGGAATCATTCTAGAGGCATATGGCGAAAAGGCTGCGATGGCGACAACTTTTTTTATGTCAGTAGCAATGATTGTCAATATTATCCCGCAAATTGTTTCGGCTACTGCTTTAATATCCTCTTTTTTTGCCTTTTCCCTTACCGCCGCGGCCGTGATGGCTGTGATTCTCATGATTATCTATGTTTTTTTCGGCGGTGTATGGGGAACAGGCCTTTTAGGCATCCTCAAAACTGTTTTAACAGCCGGTGGCCTCCTGGTAGGAGGGGGAATGGCTTTATGGTTATTTGGCGGGGTTGAAGGTATGCTTGCTTCCTTTCCCCGCTATCCATGGTTTAGTTTTTGGGGCGAGAAAATAAGCAGCGACATCTCGTCTTTAACTTCACTGCTTATAGGGGTCCTATCGGGACAGACATATTTGCAGGCCATTATTGCGGCCAAAAGTTTGCGTAGTGCGAGAGCAGGGACGCTAATTAGCGCCGTGTTAGGGCCGCTGATCGGGTTAGGTGGCGTCTTGATCGGTTTATTCATGCGCGCCAAACATCCGGAAATTATTGCCGTGCAAGCTTTACCTTTATTTGTGACTTGGTATTTACCGGATTGGTTGGCGGGAGTAGTTTTAGCCACTTTGCTCTTTGCCGTTATTGGTACGGCTGCGGGCATTGCCATTGGTGCCTGCACGATTTTATGTAAAGATGTATACCAAAAACTATCTCCGCAAACAAGCGATAAAAACATACTTTTTATGTTTAGAACCTCCATCATAATTTTATTTGCTTTTGCTTTAAGCATAGTTTTATTCTCCGGAGGAGAAACAGTAATTTTAAATTGGTCCTATTTGTCACACGGTTTTCGCGGTGTTTCGGCATTTTTACCGATGATTACCGCACTTTTCTTGCGGGGTAAAATAGAGCAAAAAGCAGCCGTATGGGCTTCAGTACTGGCGCCCCTTGCGGTAGCGCTTTGGGTATTTTTTCAACCTTTGCCCATAGAGCCGCTTTTCCCCGGGTTGTTTTTAAGTTTTTGCTTGTTTTTGTGGGGGTATTTAAAAGGCAGAAAACAGGTGAACACGACAGTTTCCTCTGGGGGAAGGTAATAAAAAAAAGCAGGCATTTGCGCCTGCTTTTTTATTGTTCTAACCACATGACGTTGACACGCCAACGGGTCATACCTTGCTCCATGTAGTCTGTATGGAGCTTTTTACTCCGCATGAAGGATGTTTTAGATTCAAACAAGGGAATGACCATGGCTTCTTCCGCCATATAGTAGACGATTTCTTCCGTCGCGGCTTTTTGATCTTCGCGGTCGGGAAGGTAAATTGCTTCCTCACACATTTTGAGGAACTCTTCAGGCTTGTACATGCTAGCATATGCCAGTGCCTGGTGGCCCCACCAACGTGTTACGGAAGTCAGGTAGGTAGCGTCTTGACCGGCATAACCTAGAATTAAATCTTGCCAGCCTTCCGGACCAAACATGGCACCGGCCATACGGGAAGAGTCGGCTATATCTAATTTTGTTTTAAAGCCAACTTTGTCTAGCATAGCCGCAATGGCTTCGGCAGTTTCGTTTCTCCCGCCACCGCCGGCGGCAGCCATGAGAGTTACTTCCAGGCCATTTTCATAACCGGCATCAATCAGAAGCTGTTTCGCTTTTTCCGGGTCATAGTTACGGAATTCCTTGTCGCCACCCCAGTCTCCTTTAGGAGCCACTGTGTTCAGCGGTTCGGAATAACCGTAACCAAGGGCGTCACATAATGCCTGTTTGTCGATGGCGTATTCAATGGCTTCTCTGACTCTCTTGTCTTTAAAGGGAGAGTCTTCCCGGACGGTATTGGGAACGATCATGTACTGAATACCGGCCCAGCCATACTGGCGGACAAAGCCTTTTTCTTCAAGTTCTTTTTGGTGTTGCGGTTGAGCTCCTGACCACATATGGGCTTCCCCGGCTTCCAACATGGCCATGGCGGTTGTTGCCTCAGGAACAAAGATCATTTCAATGCCGTCAAGATAAGGCCCTTCGCCCCAGTAATCCTCGTTTTTCTCAAAGATGAGGTTGTTGTCACGGTTAAATTCCACTAATTTAAAGGGACCTGTACCGACAACATTGAAGCGTGCCCATTCAATACCGCCACCTTCTTCGCCGCCGTTAGCCTCAAATGCTTCTTTTGAGAATTGCAGGGCAATGCCAAGACCCTCAAGCATTTGGTTGGTCCAGTTGTTAAGATGGTACACTACAGTATAATCATCTACTTTTTCAATATAATCTACGTCTTCGTTAGCAATCCGGGCATATTTTCTTCCCATTTCTGCGTTCCAGATAACAACGTCGGCATTAAAGTCGGAACCGTCGTGGAACTTAATACCTTTACGCAGATGGAAAGTAATTGTTTTAGCTTCCGGATCTTCCTCAAAACTTTCCGCCAAGACTCCCTCAAGCGTGCGGTCGGATGCAACAGCCAGCAGCGGTTCCGCTGCGATCATGGCGAAAGAATAATCGGTAGGGCCAAAATCGGGTGCCCAGCCGAGGACAGTGGGACCTGCTGCTTGGATGACTTTTGCAACGCCGCCTTTAACCGGACCTTTGCTTTCTCCGGCAGGATCCTCCGTAACAGGACCGTTTTTTTGGTTAGAATCTGGAGCATTGGTGTTTGACGAACAACCTACAGCCAGAACTAACAAAAGGATGAGTAGTAAGCAACCGAGTTTACGGAAGACTTTTCCTGTCATTATTTTACTTTGCCTCCAATTCAGAAAATAATAATTGTTAATTATCTTGCCGCAAAAGTTATTAGATCTATGGTGGAAATAGTGCTATATTTACTGGTAGGACGAGAAATACATGACTCCCTCGTGAGCACTACATATTCATTTTTCATTAATTTGTGAGAAAAATCGACTTAACCTCTAAGCATACCCCCTTTAAAAAGTTTTTCTTCACATATAACTATACAGCATAATTTATTTAGAGACAAGCAATAAAGTTAAGAAGATTAAGATTTTAAAAACAGCAACATTAAGAAAAAAGGAAAAATGCGGCTGTATTCAGCCGCATTTAAAGCACTGCCCTATTTTTCCGGCTCCAGCCACACTTCATTGGTTTTCCAACGAGACATGCCTTGTGCTAAATAGTCAGTATGCACTCTGGGAGAACGCATGAAGGAGCTGGGTGCATTGAATAACGGAATAACCAAAGCTTCCCGGCCAAGAATATCGACCATTTTTTCTGTAATTTCTTTTTGTTCTTCAAGTGTACGTTTCAAGATAGATTCTTTAGATAGCTCAATTAACTCTTCAGGTTTGCCGATGCTAGGGAAGGTTGGTCCCACATTATGGCCCCACCAGCGTTGGAAAGAGGTGAGATAGTTTGCGTCTTGCCCGCTAAATGCCAAAATCACATCTTCCCAACCGCCACCGAAGGCTGCGCCGTAAAAACGACCTGTGTCGGCCAAATCCAACTTTACTTTAAAACCAACTTTCTCTAAAAAGCCGGCAACTGCTTCTGCCGTTTCATTACGACCGCCGGCTCCTGCTTGGGCCAGCAATGTAAATTCTAAACCGTCTTCATAGCCGGCTTCAATTAATAATTGTTTTGCTTTCTCAGGATCATATTCGCGGTAAACTACGTCGCCACCCCAATCTCCCGGAGGCGAAACGGCTGTGATGGGACTCATGTAACCATAACCTAAAACATCACACAGTGTCTGTTTATCTATTGCATACTCTAAAGCTTCACGGACTCGTTTATCCTGGAAAGGAGAGTCGGGATCAACAGTGTTGGGGATTAGGTGCATTTGTACACCGGCCCAACCTTTTTGGTTAATGAAACCTAAAGCTTCAAGTTCTGCATAGTTTTGTGCCGGACCTTCAACCCACATATCAGCATCGCCATTTTGCATCAGAGCCATGGCGGTAGAAGCTTCCGGAACAAAAGTTATTTCTATGGCATCTAAGTAAGCTTTCTTACCCCAGTAGTTTTCATTTCTTACCCAAATCATATTATTGTCACGATTATATTCCTGCAAAATGAAGGGGCCTGTTCCAACCAAATTGGCACGTGCCCATTCGATACCGCCGCCTTCTTCACCGCCATTAGCTTCGAAGGCTTCTTTGGAGAACATGAGGCTTATACCCATGTTGGGGAGAATCTGGTTATGCCATTCGTTCAGATGAAAAACTAATGTGTAATCATCCACAACTTCTATGGATTTCAGGAAGCTGGTGTCACCGGTACTATATTTTCCGGCAATTTCATAATTCCATTTTGCCACTTCGGCATTAAAATCTGAACCGTCATGGAATTTTACGCCTTTGCGCAGGTGAAAAGTAATGGTTAAATTATCGGGATCTTCCTCAAATGATTCAGCCAGTAACCCTTCCAACTCCCGATCGGAATTAACTGCCAGGAGAGATTCCGCACCCGGAAGGGCGTGTGCATAATCGGCAGGTCCGAAGTCGGGCACCCAGCTAAGTACAATGGGTCCGGAAGGACGAACAATTCTCAGCGTGCCGCCTTCCACCGGTCCGGAAGTTTCGTCACCAGCATTGTTGCCTGCTTCATCGTTTCCGGTTTTACTTGATGTGTCGGAACAGCCTACTGCCAGAATCATTAGTAGGATTAAAAGTAGACAGCCAAACTTACGAAGGAATTTTGCTGACATCTTTTCATGACCTCCTCAAGTTTATAGTGCGATCAATAATTAGTTCGTTACTGCAATGTTGCCGACATCGTTACAAGTTGATTCTTCGGATTTCCTGCTTTAGGCGTTACCTAATAAATCTAGATTAGTTTTGCGCACCCCCTTACATAAGCTGCCCCATTGTGAAGCACATAACATTATCATATAGTTAAAGTGAAAATTTGACAAGAAGCGGAAAGTAGAAAATTGTCGCATTAAGTCGAATAATAATGTGTAAAGTAGTAATTTTAGGTAAAACAGGCATAAAAGCAGCTAGAAAGTTAATTTTTCTGTCGTTTATTAATGTTTTTGTTCATAGTGTAAATTTATACCACCACCAAGTGCCTGTTATTGGCAAAAGTATAAAAAGACTTTAATTTTTTTTGCCTAAATTTTATCTTATGTTAAAATATACGTGTAGCCGGTTAAGCAAAGCTTAACATGGCAGGAATTTGTCAGCAGAGGAGTTTGTCATGATAACCCGGGAAGAATTGCAAGCCCGCAGAACGGTTGTGCAGGAAAAAATGCAAACGTTAAACCTGGACGGGCTACTTTTAATGCAGAATATTTCTATGTATTATTTTTCCGGCACCATGCAGTGTGCATATGTCTTTATTCCTGCTGTTGGTGAGTGTTTAGGCCTAGTCCGTAAAAATTTTTGCCGCGCAAAAGAAGAGGCGGGAATTCCGGTAGTAGCCATTGACCGTTTTGCCGATGTGCCGGTAAAATTAGCGGATGCCGGTTTTCAGATAAAAAGTTTAGGTTTGGAAATGGATGTGGTGCCGGTAAAGATTTTTTACAGCTGCAGAAAGTGCTGCCAGAAACAGAGTTTCTGGATGCCAGCACCATGGTGCGGGAAACACGACAAAAAAAATCCGCATATGAACTGCAGCAGCTGCGTTTAGCAGCCAAACAAATTGATGCTTTACATAAAAAAATACCGGATCTACTGGAGATTGGTAAAAAGGAAATTGTTTTTGCCGCTGAATGTGAAGCTTATTTACGTAAACTTGGACATCAGGGTTATACCCGGATGCGTGGTTTTAATGAAGAAATGTTTTACGGTCATGTTCTAAGCGGGGCTGAAGGGGCCGAGGCAAGTTTTGTTGACAGTCCCACCGGCGAAAAAGGTTTATCCCCCGTTATGCCTTACGGTGCCGGGGAAAAAACTTTTGCCGCCAATGAACCTATTACAGTTGATTATGGCGGTATTTACGGCGGTTATGTGGTGGATCAAACCCGCTTGTATTCGTTTGGAAAATTGCCGGATATATTAATGCGCGGTTTTGAAGCTGCCCTAAAGGTGCAGGAAGCAGTCAAAGCTTTGCTTTATCCCGGTATTACCGGGGCACAAATTTTCGCTGCTGCTTGGGAGACTGCAAAAAAACTGGGATTGATTGAACATTTTATGGGTTTCGGTCGTACGCAAGTCCCATTTGTGGGGCATGGTGTTGGTCTGGAGGTAAATGAATTTCCCGTTTTGGCGAAAAATTCTCCTCATGTTTTAACAGAAAACACTGTGGTTGCCGTGGAACCTAAATTTACTTTCCCCGGTCTGGGGGTGGTCGGTATAGAGAATACTTGGCAGGTAACAAAAGACGGTCCGGTAAAAATTTCCCTAACTGCAGATGAGCATATTATCCTTTAGTTTTGCCCTGTGTTGCAGTGTCCCCGGTCAAAAAAAGTGGTATAAATTTCGCAAATATTAAATTTATTTAAAAGGAAATAGACATATCAATAGCGAAACATAGTTAAGTGAAGCCATTCACTGAAAAAATAACGGCGAGCAATGGCAGTAAAGGGAAAAAGTTGGTCTCTTCTGTTTTATTTTAATTACGGGAAGGTGATAGTGTTGAGCAAGCTTAGAACAGCTGATGAGGTGGCAGCCCTCATAGAAGACGGCATGACCATAGGTATTAGTTTAATGGGTTTAGCCGGATGGGCGGAAGAAGTTGCCCAAGCGATAGAACGGAGATTCCTGGAAACGGGTCATCCCCGGGATTTGACTATTGTTTCCAGTTCAGGTGCCGGTGACGATAAAGAGTATGGGCTTACTCGTTTTGGCCATGAAGGCATGGTTAAAAGATGGATAGCCGGAATTATGCGCCAAGCGCCTAAATTGGGAAAATTAGTGCAAGAGAACAAAATTGAAGCATATAACTTCCCACAAGGTGTGGTTGTACAGCTGTGGCGGGAAATTGCCGCCAAAAGGCCCGGACTTATTACAAAAGTTGGGCTTGGCACATACATTGATCCGCGTATTGAAGGCGGCAAGATGAATAGCAAAACAACGGAAGATCTGATTAAAGTCTTGGAAATAGACGGGGAAGAATATCTTTTCTACCCAAGCTTCCATGTGGATGTGGCTTTGATAAGAGGATCTGTTGCTGATGAGAACGGCAACTTAACCATGGATCGTGAAGGAATCTTCTTGGAAGCTCTCCCGCTTGCTCAAGCGGCAAAAAATTGCGGTGGTATTGTGATTGCCCAAGCGGAAGAAATTGCCCAAGCCAATACACTTCACCCGAAACGTGTAAAGGTTCCGGGAATTTTAGTTGATTATATTGTCCAACCCACAAAGCCGGAACATCATATGCAGACAGAAGCTAAATACTATGTTCCCTCCTTTGCCGGAGAAGTTAAAATTCCGCTGTCGGCAGTTCCTTCCATGCCTTTAGACGAACGCAAAATTATTGCGCGTCGTGCTGCCATGGAGCTAATTCCTGATGCCATTGTCAATTTAGGCATTGGTATTCCTGCCGATGTTGCCGCTGTTGCAGCAGAGGAAGACGTATCACACTTAATGACTTTAACCACGGAGTCGGGAACAATAGGCGGAGTCCCGGCAAGCCCTCCGGATTTTGGCCATAGTTATAACGCTGAAGCCATTATTGAACATCATGCTCAATTTGACTTTTATGATGGCGGTGGCATTGATATTGCCTTTTTAGGTATGGCACAGGCAGACAAGGACGGCAACGTTAATGTTACTAAATTTGGTAACCGTGTCGTCGGCAGCGGTGGCTTTATCAATATCAGCCAAAACAGCCGCAAAGTCGTTTATTGCGGTACCTTTACCGCCGGTGGGCTCAAAGTAGACGTAAAAGACGGGAAGCTGATTATTGTTCAGGAAGGTAAACATAAAAAATTTGTTGAACATGTTGATCAAATTAGCTATAGCGGCAAATATGCCCGCCAGGTAGGACAGCCGGCAATATATGTTACCGAGAGAGCAGTCTTCTCTTTAGAAAAAGAAGGCTTGACTTTAATTGAAATTGCTCCCGGCATTGATTTGGAAAAAGATGTCTTGGCACACATGGGATTCAAACCAATTATTTCACCTAATTTAAAAACCATGGATCCCGGAATGTTCTTCGAGAAATGGGGCGGGCTTGCTGAGATTATTAATGCTAAAGCTAAATAAGTTAATAAGCTAAAAGCTTAAATAAAAAATCAAAAAAAGGGAGGAGAAGGAAGGTATGAGCAAAAAAACTTTTAAGATCGGTATGATCGGTGCAGGTAACATGGGTAGCGGTATCGCCCAAAAGATTGCCCAAGAAGGCATGCAAGTTGTTATGGTCGATACCAAACCGGAGTTTGTAGAGCGCGGTATGAACTTGATGAAAGGCGTTCTGCAAGAAGCTATTGAGCGGAAAATCCTGACGGAAGAGCAAGTAGAGGAAGTACTTTCACGTGTTCATGGCACCACTGACATGAACGATGTGGCTGACTGCGATTTAGTCATTGAAGCTGTTTTTGAAGATCTGCAAGTGAAAAAAGACGTTTTTGCCCAGTTGGATAAAATTTGTAAGCCGGAAACAATTCTTGCTTCCAATACTTCCAGTTTCTACATTAAAGACTTGGCTGCAGCCACAAATCGTCCGGATCGCGTAATTGGTATGCACTATTTCTTCCATCCGGCGAAAAACCGTCTGCTGGAAATTGTGCCGCACGATGGTACAAGCCAAGAGACCATTGAAAAAGTGCAATTAATTGCTAAACTCCATTCCAAAACAGCCATCCTGGTAAAAGATGCTCCCGGATTTACAGTAAACCGTATCTTTATTCCTTGGTATGTTAATGCAATTCGTATCTATGAAGCAGGTATTGCCAATATTCCTTCCATCGATGTCATTTGTAAGGAAGCTTTTGGTATTCCTATGGGACCCTTTGAACTACAAAACGTTTCCGGTATTGCCATTGGCTTGCATGCAGCAAGAACTTTGGCTAAAGAAAGAGGTTCCTTCTATCATCCGCCTGAAACCTTACGGGTACTTGTGGAAGATAAAAACGAACTTTTTGATCTCAGTGGCGATGTAGATTTAAGCAGAAAAGATGAAGTAATCGAATGGATGTTTGGAGCCGTCTTTGGTGTTGCGTGCACCATGATTGATGAAGGCATTGCCACCATGGAAGATATTGACCGTGGAACAAAGATTGGTTTAAGATGGCGTAAGGGCCCCTTCGAGTTAATGAATGAAGTGGGTATTGATAAAGCTTATGAAATGGTGAAAAAATTATCAGAACGCCGTGACGATTTCCCCATGCCCAAATATTTAGAAGAGCAGAAGAAAAAAGGCGTTCCCTTTGAACTAAAATTCGTAGAAACAGAAATTAAAGACGGCATTGCCTACATCACCATCAATCGTCCGGAAGCTATGAATGCTCTCAACCCGACGGTTATGGATCAGCTAGAAAAGAATTTTGATGCCGCTGAAAAGAATCCGGAAGTTAAAGCCATTGTACTTCAAGGTGCAGGTAAAGCATTTGTGGCCGGTGCAGATACTAAATTCTTTGTTGATAACATTAAAAACAATACTGTTAATAAGACTTATGATTTTACCCGCAAAGGCCATGACCTGTTCCTGCGCTTAGAAAATTCAGAGAAACTGACAATTGCGCTGCTTGACGGCTTATCCCTTGGTGGCGGTAGTGAATTGGCACTGGCTTGCCAAGCTATTGTGGCTACCGACTTAGGTTCCTTCGGTTTCCCCGAAACCGGTATTGGTATTTGCCCCGGTTTGGGCGGCATGATTCGTATTGAAAGACATCTTGGTAAAGAGCTGGCAAAATACTATGTCTTTACCGGCAAGAGAATCTCTGCCGAAGAAGCATATGAGCTGGGTATTGTTACCAAACTGGTTGATCGGGCTGACACTGAAGCCGGCATTAAGGAAGTGGTGGCTGCAGGCAAATTTGACAAATATGCACCGCGTGAAATTCCGGCAAAATACAATGAAATCATTAAAGCCTTTAGCGATGAAAATGCAGAGCGTTTGGTAAAAGGAGAAAAGCCGGAAGGCGTCTCCCCCGAATTGGCGGAAGAGCTTGTGAAAATTATTTCCAAAAAGGCTCCCATTGCCATTCGTGAAGCCAATAACATGATTAACGAGCAAGCAAAAGTGTCCATTAAAGAAGCTATTGAAATTGAAATGGATAAACTGTACTACATGTTTGGTACTGAGGATGCGCTGGCCGGCTTGTCTAATCCCACACGTCCTCCCAAATTCCAAGGTAAATAATAAGTACGTTAGGAGGATTCCTTATGTTTACAAAAGCATACATTCCCTATAGGGGATATTACAGCACGCCGTTTTGTAAATGGCAGGGCAGTATGCAACATGACAACTCCATTGAGTTGGGGGCAAAAACCAGTAAACGCTGGCTGGAACAGAAAAAAATTGACCCTAAAGAGATTGAATATCTCTATTTAGGTCTTACCATTGGCCAACACCGTGTTTTCTTCGGTTCAACCTGGGCAGCCTACCTCATGGGTACGCCGGATATCCCGGGTATGACCATTATGCAGGCCTGTTCAACTTCGACCACAACTGTCTATAATGCTGCTGCAGCAGTGGAATTAGGAAATGTTAACACTGCCTATTGCTTGTGTGTAGACCGTTGTTCCAACGGTCCACACACAATCTGGCCTAACCCCTTGGGCCCTGGTGGTGAGGTTATTTCTGAGAACTGGAACATGGACAATATGGCGGCGGACCCCTCCACCGGGCAAGGTACACTGAATACAGCAGAAAATGTGGCCAAAAAACATGGTTTTACCAGAGAGCAAGCGGATGAGCTGGTATTAATCCGCTACAAGCAGTATGATGATGCTCTGGCCAATGATCGTGCTTTCCAGAAGCGTTATATGTTCCCGGCGGAAGTCACGGTTTCGCGTAAAGAAAAGAAAATTGTGGAATGCGACGAGGGTGTTCCGCAAACTTCTCGGGAAAAATTGGCACGTCTGAAGCCTGTAATGGAAGGCGGTATCCTTACCTACGGTGGGCAAACTCACCCCGCCGACGGCAATATGGGGATCATTGTCACCACAAAAGAGCGGGCAGCCGCTTTGAGTGAGGACCCCAATATTCCCATTCAAATTGTTTCCTACGGCTATGCACGGGCAGACAAAGCATACATGCCGGAGGCTCCCATTTATGCTTCCCGCATGGCCCTTGAGCGCATAGGTAAGAAACCGCAAGATATGGTAGCCATCAAAAACCACAACCCGTTTATTGTTAACGACTTGGTTTTAGCTAAAGAACTGGGCATTAAAGCAGAAGAATTTAACAATTATGGCAGCTCTTTGGTATATGGTCATCCGCAAGGTCCTACCACCGGACGCATGCTGATAGAAGCCATTGAAGAAGCTGTCATTAAAGGCGGCGGGTATGTCATGGTAACCGGTTGTGCCGCCGGTGATACCAGTGCTACCATCATTGTAAAGGTAGGTTAAATGGCAAACACAAAAAAGCTTGCTTCGCCACGCGAAGCAAGCTTTTTTTATTTTTTATGTGGATGAGAAACCTCTACTTGTCCGGTGGCAGGCTGCTTTTTGGCTGGATACTAAATGAATATTAAATAAGTAATAAATTCAACTTGATAATAATAATTTGTTTAAAGGAAGGACGGATAAAATTGTGCTGTTCAATTGCAAATCTTGAGGGAAAAATTTTAAAAAAGCTGTTTTAGCTGGGCAAAAGTAGGACATGTTTGCTCTCACCCACAGTAAAAAAACTGTAAGCTTTTGTTTCCTGAGAAAAATATACTGGAAAGGACGGAGGCAGATGTACGAAAAACTGGTATTTACTTTTCCCCAAGAGTTTAACGAAATTGTGGCTGAAGGCGATGACCCTGATTTTGTGATTAAGCCGCAAGCTTATTTTCGAGGGGCTTCGCAAATTCCGGGTTCCAATTTTAATGTGGGCTTCCAAATTTTCGTTAAACCTTTCTTTCTTGACCGTGTTCCACACCGTCATCCTGCAGATGAATATTTAATTTTTTTAG
>JAAYMK010000006.1 GCA_012521405.1 Bacillota bacterium | reverse complement strand
TCCCGGTGTTCCCGCGGCCGTTCAGCTTGTTCCTTGGTGGGGTAAAGAATGCTGTAAAACAATTTTCCTCCTTTCCTCTACAGCCAAAACAAAATGTTGTAGATAGTGTTTGTGTTTATTGGGTGCAGCTAATTTCTTACTTGTCAGATAATTGCTAACAAATAATTCGGCAAAGGTCATTATTTTCCTTCCTCTTTTTGCCTTTTACGGCAGTCGGTGCCGCGGCGGGGGAAGCAGGGAAAGGAACTGCTTTACAGGTGTAGAATAGACTTTGTAACGGCTTAATTGGAAACACTGTAAAAAAGACGGTGAGGTGAGAGGATGAAAGCATACCGCAAAGAATTATGGTTCCACACAGACACCAGGCGCAAATTCATTAATATTACTCCCCTGGTGGAGGAGTGTTTGCGGGAAAGCGGCATTAAAGAAGGATTGCTTTTATGTAATGCCATGCATATAACTTCCAGTGTCTTTATCAATGATGATGAGCAAGGCTTGCACAGAGATTTTGAACGCTTTTTAGAAAAATTGGCTCCGGAAAAACCGTATGAACAGTATGAGCATAATGTCTTTGAAGATAATGCCGATGCCCATTTAAAACGCACCATTATGGGACGGGAAGTGGTGGTGGCGGTAACGGACGGCAAGTTGGATTTTGGGCCCTGGGAGCAAATTTTTTATGGTGAGTTTGACGGGAAACGGAAAAAACGTGTTTTGGTAAAAATAATTGGTGAATAGCATGGTAGAGGAGTTTGAAAATAAAGTGGCATGTATTTTCTGTAAAAAGCATGATAAAGAACTTTTATGTGAAAATGAATTGGCCAAGGCTTTTTATGATAATTTTCCTGTCAATGAAGGACATACTTTAGTGGTGCCAAAAAGGCATGTGGCTACTTATTTTGAAGCCACACCGGAAGAACTGCAGGCCATTAATCAGTTAATCTTTACCGTAAAAGAAATTTTGACGGAAAAATACCGGCCGGATGGTTATAATATCGGGGTCAATGTGGGGGAGGCAGGGGGGCAAAGTATTTTCCACCTGCATGTTCATGTGATTCCCCGGTACAAGGGAGATGTGAAAAATCCCCGGGGCGGTATCCGCAAAATTAAAAAAAGTGTGGTGCCCTATCCCTTGGAAGATACGGAAAGCGACGGCGAAATTTATAAACTGGTGAGGGACAAAATTCCGGATATTATTGAGCAGTCAGGACAAAGGGCGGTATGGCGTACTGCTAGCGCTGAAGAGTATCTATACCTTTTGAAGGAGAAACTGTGGGAAGAAGTGCGGGAATATTCTGCTTCCGGGGAAGTGGAGGAGCTGGCTGATATCTTGGAGGTGGTAAGAGCCACTGCCGCCGCCAAAGGCGTTGATTTTGCCACTTTAATTGCCAAAGCTGAGGAGAAAAGACATAGACGCGGCGGTTTTAAGGAGCGGAAGGTGTTGGAGCGGGTTATGCCAAAAAATACCTGTTAATTTAAAAACTAAAGTAAAGTGCAAATCCCCGCCAGTATTTGGCCGGGGATTTTTTGTCCAAAAACAAAACTAAAAAATCCGCATGATAAATATTTGCAAGCTGATACATACTAAAGCTAGCGAGGTGAGGGTAGTGAAATTTTTAGAAAAGCTGCATGAATTAGTAGATGCCCTGCAAAACCGGGAAAGTCTGCAAAAGGAACTTTCCGTCAATGATGTTTGGTATATGTGGAAATTGCTGAGAACACGTTATCGCGTCATTGAATATACACAATTTTACCTGAACTTTGCCCATGATACAGATTTTAAGGCTGTTTTGATGCTAGGTTTGGATGAATTAAAGGAACAGGC
>JAAYMK010000061.1 GCA_012521405.1 Bacillota bacterium | reverse complement strand
GCATGAAAGCTTTAACTACCTATGATCCTGAGGAAAGAGCAGATCTGTTGTATGAAGCGTTAGAAATTTTCGTGGACTACACACCCTGGTATGGATTGTGCGAGTCGGTGGGCGCCAGGGCGGAAGCACCTGAACTGGCCGGCGTAGAATACATGATAGCCGGAAGCATTTACTACCAGGATATATATTATGAGGAATAAATACGGCAGCTGACAAAATCGCCGTTCCAGATTTTCGGAACGGCGATTTCCTTATATCTTCTTAGAGGTTATAGATACGGTATAACAATTAATGCTCTAATTTTAATGTAGTGATAGACAAAATCTCCAATCCGGCGGTATTATTGTATATGGTATGAGAAAATATATTTTCGCAGGGAGGAGACGGCATGACTGGAAAAATTAGAATTGGTATTGCCGGTTATGGTAATTTGGGGCGAGGTGCCGAACTGGCTGTGCAGCAGAACCGGGACATGGAGTTAATTGCTGTTTTTACCAGAAGAGACCCCAAATTAATAAATGTAAATACAAGTACAACCAAAGTTTTACCGTTAGCGCAAGCGGAAAAAATGATTAACGAGATTGACGTCATGATTTTATGCAGTGGATCTGCCAAGGATTTACCACAGCAGGGCCCTTATTTGGCGCAAATGTTTAATACAGTGGATAGTTTTGATACGCACGCAAAGATACCGGAATATTTTGAGGCTGTGGATAAGGCGGCGCAAAAGGGCAAAAAGACAGGCATTATCAGTATAGGTTGGGATCCGGGACTGTTTTCACTGCAGCGTATGTTGGCAGATGCTGTATTGCCGCAAGGTAAAGAGTACACTTTTTGGGGACGTGGTGTTAGCCAAGGCCATTCTGATGCCATCAGAAAGGTGCCGGGAGTTAAATATGGGGTGCAATATACCATTCCCAAAGAAGACGCCGTCGCTCGTGTGCGCAAAGGTGAAACTCCGGAATTGTCTGCACGGGACAAGCATTTGCGCCAATGTTTTGTGGTGGCTGAAGAAGGTGCGGACAAAGATAAAATTGCTGCCGCCATAAAATCTATGCCAAATTATTTTGCTGAGTATGAAACACATGTATTTTTTATTACAGAAGAACAATTTAAACAAGACCATGTTAAAATGCCCCATGGCGGTTTCGTATTGCGCAACGGTGTTACCGGCATTAAGCAAGAACATAAACAACTCATGGAGTTTTCCTTAAAACTGGAGAGTAATCCAGAGTTTACAGCCAGTGTTCTGGTTGCTTATGCCAGGGCGGCTTATCGTTTGCAGCAAGAAGGTCAGTATGGTGCCAAAACAATTTTCGATATTCCTTTAGCTTATATCTCGCCCAGGTCTCCGGAAGACTTGCGTAAAGAATTCCTGTAAAAAAGAGCTGTTTTTGCCTTTCCTTTCTTTTATGCATGATCTATTATAGAATAAAGACTGCAAAACTAAATTTTCACATGATGCGAAGGTGTAAAAGATGTACAAGTTTTCATGCAAGCTTATTGGTATATTATTGATAATAGTGCTAAGCAGCATTGCTACAGCCTGTTCCCGGGAAAATAACCTTTCGGATGTGCCGGCACAGACAAATGAGGATGCTTTAGAAATAATGGATGCAGCAGAGGCGGAAACCGAGGTAAAAACAGTGGAAGATGAGCTGGAGGAGTGGATAGAAAATTCAAAAGATATTTTTTTAGCGCAAAGTCGCGAGCTGGCGGGGAAACAGTACTTTTTAGTTACGTATGGCAGAAAAAAAAGCAGTGGGTATAGTGTAGAGATTACAGAAATTGAAAAATTAGAAGATCATGTTGAGGTCCATGTCACTTTCAGGCAACCACAAGAGACCGAGAATGCGGAGACTTTAATTACTTATCCGTATGCTTTGGAAAGCATTGATGCCACAGGGCTGCCGGTAAAATTTGTTGTCCACGGAGCCGAGGAGTACGTGCCGCAATTATTGGAAATTGACTACCTACAACCGATAGTGGCACAAGCAGATGGGATTAAAATTTTTTCGCCGCCACCGGGAACGCAAGTAGGACGCAGGTTTACCGTCGAGGGGATAGCCAATGTTGTTGAGGGGAATTTCCAATATAAATTAACGGATAGTTTTGGGAAAACATTAGTTGCCGGTTATAGTACTGCAGCCATGGGTGATTGGAAATACTTTGTCCTCGAGCTAAAGATTGAGGAAAATTTACCTGTAGGATCACCTTTGCAGTTGGTGTTATTTACGCAAAATGCAAAAGACGGCAGTATTAGTGAACAGATTATCTTAGAATTGCCTTTTGCGGAAATTTAATTTCCTGTAGTGCCGGTGTAATGGCATAAATCCTTGACCTTAATTTTGCTGTAATATTTTTTGTTACTATTTCTGATATAATTGACCAAGCCATTAGCAACCGGCCAGAAGCAGTTAGAAGGATATTTAATTAAGCAATATTTAGTGGAGGAGGCCTATTAAATGACCCGTCAGGATAAGCTATATGACATGCTGGTTATTGGAGGCGGCCCGGCCGGTTTAACAGCCGCTATCTATGCTGCCCGGGCGACAATGTCGGTGCTTGTTATTGAAGCAGCACTTTCGGGCGGCCAAATTGCCACCACGGAAAGTCTGGAAAACTATCCCGGATTTCCCGAGGGTATAGGAGGCATAGAATTTGGTCAGCTTTTGGAAACGCAGGCACGCAACTTTGGCGCCGAGATGGTCTTGGCCAATGTGGAAAGCGTAAGCGTGGCAGGAGCAATCAAAGAAGTACATACTACTGAAGGGACATTTAGGGGGCGTACCCTGATCATTGCTTCCGGTACCCGGCCGCGGACATTGGATGTGCCGGGGGAGGAAGAATTAAAAGGAAAGGGCGTTTCTTATTGTGCCACATGTGACGGATTTTTCTATCAGGATCGGGAAGTTTTAGTTGTAGGTGGCGGTGATTCAGCGCTGGAGGAAGGGATGTATTTAACAAAATTTGCCTCAAAGGTTTATATCGTTCATCGCCGTGACCAATTACGAGCAGTAAATCTCTTACAGGAAAAAGCAAAAGCTAATCCTAAAATTGAATTTATTTTAGAAACAGAAGTAAAGGAAATTAAGGGTACAGACCGCGTGGAAGGCGTCGTACTGTACCATAAAGGTCAGAATAAAACCTGGGAAATGCCTATTGACGGGATCTTTATGTATGTGGGTCTCATCCCCAATACAGAATTTTTAAATGGGAGCATAGAAATTAATGCACAAGGGTATGTGATAACTAATGAAGAAATGGAAACTTCCGTACCTGGGGTTTTTGCGGCCGGGGATGTTCGCCAAAAGAGTTTGCGTCAAGTAGTTACGGCCGTTGCTGATGGAGCCATTGCGGCAGTCCGTGCCGGACATTATGTTGATGAAATGAAAGAAAGGGAGGCAAAAAAATGAGCGAATATGTAGCGGAAATCACTGATAATAATTTTGAGGACGAAGTTATTAAAGCCGATAAACCGGTGGTCGTTGATATTTGGGCATCTTGGTGCGGCCCGTGCCGTATGCTGGCACCGATTTTTGAGGAATTGGCGCGCGAAATGAATGACCGCGTAAAGTTTGTCAAAGTAGATGCCGACAAAAATAAACAAACCGTCCAACGCTATCAGGTCATGAGTATTCCTACCCTCTTATTTTTCAAAGACGGAGAAACTGTTGCCACACAAATAGGTTTTCTCCCGAAAGAACAGCTACAGCAAAAAATTAATGACGTTTTTGGCTTAAATTAGCAGCGGAACGCCGCTGCTTTTTTACTTGCCAGGAAATTATCCCAGTCCTAAAGCAATAGGGGGGGGTTGTATATTGTTCGTTTTTAGTTAAAAACTACTTAAAAAAGCTGTTGCAAGCATAAACTAAAGGGAGGTCCAGGATGAGAACAATTTGGAAAGGGGCAATTAGTTTTGGTTTAGTCAGTATCCCGGTAAAACTTTTTGCCGCCACCGAACAAAAGGATGTAAAATTTCGTTATTTGCATGAACCCTGCCAGGCTCCGATAAAGTATCAACGTGTCTGTTCAGCCTGTGGCAAAGAAGTGCCCCAGGAAGAGCTGGTGCGTGGTTATGAATATGAAAGCGGACGTTTTGTCATAATTAATGAGGAAGATCTGGAAAGAGTGCCTGATGCCAAAACTAAAACTATTGATATCATAGATTTTGTTTCTTTGGCAGAAATTGATCCTATCTATTTTGACAAAACTTATTATCTCACACCCGGCGAGGCGGGGGAAAAAGCATATGCTCTTTTGCGTCAAGCCATGGAGAAGACAGGAAAAATCGCCGTGGCAAAAATTATTATGCGCAACAAAGAATCTTTGGTCGTGATTCGAGGATATAAAGATTTGCTGCTGATGGAGACGATTTTTTATCCCGATGAAATTAGAAATCCCGCACAACTGCCGGGTTTTGATTACGAAATTAAGTTGCATGATAATGAAATGAAAATGGCATGTGAGTTAATTGAAAATTTAGCTACGGAATTTGATGCTGCCAAATACCAGGACGAGTACCGCCAACAATTGCTGGAAATGATTCATGCCAAAATAGAAGGTCAGCAAATTGTGATTACGGAAGACCCGCAACGTGCCAAAGTAGTTGATTTAATGGAAGCATTGAAAGCATCGGTGGAAATGGCGCAGAAAGAAGCCAAAAAGCAAGAAAAAAAATCACCGCAAAAGAAAAAACAGCGTAAAAAGGCCGCCGGTGCATAAAGCATAAAAATAAGCGGAAACATGTGTTTCCGCTTAAAAAGTTTGTTTAGCAGCCCCCACCATTTTGCTTGCGGCGGTTTTTGCTATCCCGGATGTTTTTTTGTTTGTCGCCGGCGATTTCCCCGGCAAACTCAACATTTATATCCTTGGCTTGGAAGTTCTCACCCAGGCGATTTCGGCTTTTATTGCGGTTTTGTTTATTTTTTTTCGCCATGTGTTTTGCCACACTCTCCTTTTATGGGATTGGAACTTCAATCATAGTGTGCGCATTTTTGTTGTTAATATGTCTGGTACAAATAAGAAGAATTTTTACAAATTGAAATTTTTTAAGTTATTTTTAAGTTTTTCCCATGCCCTGTCATCTTATACTATTTATAAGGGTTTTGGCAGTATTTTACCTGTAAACGGACAGAAGCATGAGGTTGTAAAAGAGAGTAAAAACTAAAAATAAAAAAGCAAAAGTTTGCACAAACTATAGATAATGGTCGATAAAGGTCAAATTATACGCCGCTAAAGGAATTTTTAGGTATTGAAATTAAAGTTATAATCAGCTATAATATTAGTCAGTAAAGGTCAAACAAACGAGGGATCCGCATGAGTAATTTAGCTGATTTAATTGAAGCTTACATTAATAGGCTCTTGGATGCCAGTCCCAATGCCACACTTGTATTACAGCGTAAGGAATTGGCCGAACGCTTCCAGTGTGTGCCGTCACAGATTAATTATGTGCTTTCTACACGTTTTACCACTGAACGCGGCTATTTAATTGAAAGCCGCCGTGGTGGCGGCGGCTTTTTGCGCATTAAACGGTTAGATTTAGATCGGGAAAAAGTGGCAAAAGTGTTAACTGCTTTACAAAAATTAAATAAAGGTATCTCCAGATGTGAGGCGTTGGATTTTGTGACTAATTTAGCTGAATCTAAACTTATAACACGGCGTGAGAGCAATTTAATGAGGGCGGTACTGTCACAGGACCCGTTTCAGCATGAACATGCCTGTACTAAAGTGCTGATTTCCATGTTGGAAGTTATTCTGGAGGAAATATAAGCGGAGGTGGCATTTGATGTTATGTCAGGCGTGCCAAAAAAGACCGGCAACTGTTCATTTGACGGAAATCATTAATGGAGAGAAAACAGTTTCACATTTATGCGAACAATGTGCACGCGAGAAAGGTGAATTTAATTTTGATTTTCCGCCTTTTTCTATCCAAAATTTACTGTCAGGCCTGCTAAACATAGATGCGCAGACAGGCAACCAGCCTGTAGAGATTGCAGCCAGAAAACAGCAGTGTGAAAACTGCGGTTTAACGTATGCCCAATTTGGACAAATTGGACGTTTCGGCTGCAGTCAGTGTTATACTGCTTTTGGCGAACGTTTGCAACCGCTCATGCGACGCATACATGGTTCGGCCCAACATGTGGGGAAAATTCCTAAACGAGCCGGAGCCACGGTAAAATTGCGCCGGAATCTTGAGGAAATGAGAAAAAAACTGCAGATTTTAGTGGCACGGGAAGAATTTGAACAGGCGGCAATTTTGCGGGATCAAATTCGTGCTTTAGAGGCAAAGATTGAGGGCGGTGAAAATAATGAGTGAGGAAAAAAAACAAAAACAAGTCAGTGAGTGGATGCGTTTTTCCGGACCGGATGGCGATATTGTTCTAAGTAGCCGTATTCGGTTGGCGCGCAACCTCCGTGATATTCCCTTTCCCTATTTGGCCTCAGATAGTCAAACGGAGACTGTTTTGCAAAAGATAAAAGAAGCCAGTGAAGTTCTGCCAGAAATATTTGGGCCCATGACTTTTTTGCGGATGAAAGAGCTTTCCCCATTGGAGCGGCAGGTGTTGGTGGAAAAGCACCTAATTAGTCCTGCCCTGGCAAAGGAGCAGCGTAATTCTGCAGTGATCCTGCGTCAGGATGAAGCTTTGAGCATTATGATTAATGAAGAAGATCATCTGCGTATTCAATGCCTGCTGCCCGGGCTGCAATTGGAAAAAGCACTTCAACTGGCGGGACAGTGTGACGATTTACTGGAGGAAAAATTAGATTATGCTTTTGATGAACAATGGGGATTTTTAACTGTTTGTCCCACTAATGTGGGTACAGGTTTGCGGGCTTCAGTCATGGTTCATCTTCCGGCTTTAGTGATGACAAAACAGATTAACCGTATTTTGTCTGCCATTGCACAAGTTGGACTGGCGGTCCGCGGTATGTACGGAGAAGGATCAGAGATAACCGGTAATTTGGTACAAATTTCAAACCAAATAACTTTAGGGCAAGCCGAAGAAGAAATTATTAAAAATCTGTATGGTGTAACCAAGCAAATTGTCGAACAGGAATCTCAAGCTCGGCAAGTTTTGCTTAATGAAAGCCGAGACCAGCTTGCCGATCGTGTAAACCGCAGTTTTGGCATTCTCCGGCATGCGCAGCTGATTTCCTCGCAAGAAGCAATGCAACTGTTGTCGGATGTGCACCTGGGTATTGATTTAGGGCTCATTGAGGGTGTAAAAAATAAAGTTGTTTTAAAAGAATTAATGGTATTACAACGCCCAGCGAATTTGCAGATGCTGTGCGGCCAGATGTTGGACAGCATGGATAGGGACCGCCAACGTGCGCGTCTCATTCGCCGGTATCTGCAAGAGCGGGCATTAGAATCAGAGGAGGGATAACTGTGTTTATGTTTGGACGCTTTACGCAAAGAGCACAAAAAGTACTGCTTTTGGCGCAAGAAGAAGCTGTACGTTTCGGACATAATTTTATTGGCACAGAGCATATTTTGTTAGGACTTGTCAGGGAGGGCAGCGGTATTGCCGCTAAAGTTTTGCTTTCTCTCGGTGTAGACTTGGCAAGAGTCCGTGCTGAAATTGAAAAAATGATTGGCAAAGGTGAGCAGCGCTCCACCACTCAAAATCTTAATTATACGCCCCGGGCGAAAAAAGTAATTGAGCTGGCTTTCGAAGAAGGGCGCAATCTGGGGCACAATTATGTGGGTACAGAGCATCTCCTTTTAGGGCTAATCAGAGAAGGGGAGGGAATCGCTGCCCAAGTTTTGGCTAATCTGGGTGTCGATTTGGGAAAAGCACGCAAATCTGTGCTGGCGCACTTGGGAGGCGCCCCTAGTGGTCAACCCGGCGGAAGTGCCAAAGCCCCAGCAACGCCTACACTTGATCAATTTGGTCGCGATTTGACACAACTGGCTAAAGAAGGCAAACTGGATCCGGTAATCGGTAGAGAGACGGAAATAGAGCGCGTTATCCAAGTACTGTCTCGCCGCACCAAAAACAATCCTTGTTTAATTGGTGAACCGGGTGTGGGGAAAACCGCCATTGCAGAAGGGTTGGCGCAAAGAATTGTTGAAGGCAATGTACCTGAAACGATAAAAGATAAAAGAGTCGTAACTTTAGAATTGGCCGCCGTGGTGGCCGGCACAAAATATCGCGGTGAATTTGAGGAACGTTTGAAAAAACTGATGGATGAAGTAATGCAGGCCGGTAATGTGATTATCTTCATCGACGAGCTGCATACTATCATTGGTGCCGGAGCAGCCGAAGGAGCCATAGATGCTTCAAATATTTTAAAACCGGCTTTAGCGCGAGGCGAATTACAAGCCATCGGTGCTACCACACTGGATGAGTACCGGAAGCATATTGAACGAGATCCTGCTTTAGAACGTCGTTTCCAACCCATTATGGTAGGTGAACCCACCAAGGAAGAAAGCTTGGCGATTTTAAAAGGTTTACGCGACCGCTATGAAGCACACCACCGGGTAAAAATTGAAGATGAGGCGCTGCAAGCTGCTGTAAACCTGTCGGATCGCTATATCACAGACCGCTTTTTACCTGATAAAGCCATTGATTTAATTGACGAAGCAGCATCAAGAGTGCGGATGAAAACTTACACGGCTCCGCCTAACCTTAAAGAGATTGAAGAACGCCTGGAAACGCTGCGGCAGGAAAAAGAATCGGCCGTTCATAGTCAGGAATTTGAATTGGCGGCGCAATTACGCGACAAAGAACAGCAGTTAAAGGCTGAACTGGAAAGCCTGAAAAAGGAATGGGAACAAAATAAACTGAAAGATACCCAAGCAGTAACTGCTGAAGATATTGCCGAAATTGTTGCTGCCTGGACAGGGATACCGGTGAACCAGCTGCAACAGGAAGAAACAGAGCGCCTGTTAAAGTTGGAAGAAATTTTACACGACCGTGTTATTGGGCAGGACGAGGCGGTAAAAGCTGTTTCCCGTGCTATCCGGCGGGCTCATGCCGGGCTTAAGGATCCTAAACGGCCCATTGGCTCCTTTATTTTCCTTGGTCCGACCGGGGTGGGTAAAACTGAATTGGCCAGGGCCTTGGCAGAAAGCCTTTTTGGTGATGAAGATGCCATGATCCGGCTGGATATGTCGGAGTATATGGAAAAGCATTCCACGGCACGTTTAATTGGTTCTCCTCCGGGTTATGTGGGCTATGATGAAGGCGGCCAGCTCACGGAAAAAGTCCGTCGTAAACCTTATTCAGTAGTTTTATTCGATGAAATTGAAAAAGCTCATCCGGAAGTCTTTAATGTGCTACTGCAAGTTTTGGAAGACGGGCGCTTAACGGACGGTAAAGGCCGGACAGTTGATTTCCGCAACACCGTGCTGATAATGACCTCAAATGTGGGGGCCAGTCAATTGCGGAAACAAACTTCCCTAGGTTTCAGAGCAGCAGATCCGGAAAAATCTTATGAAGATATGAGAGACAAAGTGATGGACGAATTAAAACGCACTTTCAGACCGGAATTTTTAAACCGCATTGATGAAATCATTGTCTTCCATGCTTTGGAGCAAGAACATTTGGCGGAAATTGTCACGCTCATGCTCAAAGACTTAAAGGGAAGGCTGGCCGAGCAAGGAATTGGTTTAGAGGTCACGGAAGCAGCCAAAGCATATTTGGCGAAAGCAGGATATGATCCCACTTACGGAGCGCGTCCTTTACGCAGAGTGATTCAGCAGAAAATTGAGGATGAAATTTCAGAACTGCTGCTGCGCGGTGAATTTACACATGGTGATACGATCCGCGTAGAAGAAAAGGACGGCAAGCTTGAATTTGTCAAAGTTAATCTTTCTGCACAAAGCACCATATAATTTCCTTGTCTAAAGGACTGCTGCATGGACTAACTTGGGTTCGTGCAGCAGTTTTCTTTATTTGTTAAAATATTCCTTGTGAAAATGCGAACTTAAAAGGGATTCGGGTCATTCTGTAGAATCACATACACATGTATATAACCGATTAAATAAGTGAGGAAAAACGACATTTTTCGGGGCGGCGCCAAGTAAAGGAGATGTTTTTCTTTGGAAAAAGGGAAGAGGGCGTTTTTGACGAATAGTATACAAAAGCCCTTGATTTAGTTGCTTTTATTTTTTATTTGCAAAATTAAATGGTAAAAGCTGGCTGTTCTTGCACAAATAAACGGATGGCCTGGTTCGTAATTGTTTACAAGCAGTATGCCGGTGTATGGTTAAGTTTTGCCAAATATCTTAGCAAAAGGAGGTATGCGGTAGATGTTTCTCATTGGCGAAAGGATTAACGGCATGTATAGGGATATTGCTGAGGCCATTCGTAAAGAAGATCCGCTTGTAATTCAAGCATGGGCCAGGCGTCAGGCTGACTGTGGTGCCCGTTACCTTGATCTCAATCCCGGTCCGGCCACCAGGGATCAAGTTAAAACAATGCGGTGGTTAGTAAAAGTAACGCAAGAAGTTTGTGATCTGCCTCTTTGTTTGGACTCCACTGATTACGATGCCATTGAAGCCGGACTTGAGATCTGCAAGCAGCCGGCAATGATTAATTCTGTTCCGGCAGAATGGCCGAAAATGGAACGCGTTTTTGCTATGGCAAAAAAATACAAGGCTGCAGTGATCGGACTGGCTATGAATGAACAGGGAATTTCTCAGGACGCCGATACGCGCGTGGCTTTAGCTCTGGAACTGGTTGCGGCCGCTGATTCTTACAGCATACCTATGGAGGATCTTTATATTGATCCACTGGTTTTGCCATGTAATGTAGCTCAACATCATGGTCCGGAAATAATGCTGACTCTGCGGCAGATTAAACTTGTGGCTGACCCTGCACCTCGCACTATTATCGGTCTTTCTAATATTTCTCAAGGTGCTAAAAATAGAAAGCTTTTGGAGCGGACATTTGCTGCCATGGCCATTGCTAACGGGTTGGACGCCGCTGTTGCTGATGTCTGCGATGAAGAATTAAGAAAAACAATAGCAACCGCCAGGGTTCTTATGAATCTGGAGCCCTACAGCGACAGTTACGCCGAAAAATACAAGAAAGCTAGTAGTACTGCTGAAAGGAGGAAGATTTCGTGAGTAATATTAAATACGACCTTTCTGCCGCTGTGCCGCAATATGCTCCTTGTCAGGGTGGTTGCCCGGTACACACGGATGTACAGGAGTATGTGCGGCAAATCTCTTTGGGAAATTATGATAAAGCTGTGGAAGCAATCATAGCTCCTAATCCGTTGGCATCCGTATGCGGGATGATCTGCGCTCATCCCTGTGAAGATGCATGTCGACGCAAAGATGTAGATGAAGCGGTTTCTATTCGTGCGCTGAAGCGCTTTGCCCTGGAAAACGGTCAATGGCCTGAAGTGAAAAAATTTGCCGTTACCAGGCCAGAGAAGATTGCCATTGTCGGGGGTGGGCCTGCGGGACTGGCAGCCGCTCGGGATTTAGCAGAAATGGGGTTTGCGGTGACAATTTTTGAACGTTCTCCCGAAGCCGGCGGTGCCATCACAAACTATATACCTCATTATCGCCTGCCTATGGAGCTGGTACGCAAGGATATTGCCCGCATTGAAGCGGCAGGGGTAGAGATTAAAACCGGCGTGGAATTAGGTAAAGATATCTCCTTTGACGAGCTGGCTAAAGAATATCAAGCCGTTATTCTTGCCTTGGGCTTACCAACTAGCCGTTCACTCTCTATCCCCGGTGCCGATGCTAAAGATGTAATGCTGGCACTTCCTTTCCTCAAGGCAGTGAAATATGAAAACTTTAAGTTTGAGCCAGGCCGTAATGTGCTGGTTATTGGTGGCGGCAATGTGGCCATGGATGTGGCGCGTTCTGCCGTCCGCTGCGGTGCAGAAAGTGTGCAGTTGGCCTGTCTGGAGTGCCGTCAAACCATGCCTGCTTCCCCCTGGGAGGTAGAGGAAGCTCTGGAAGAGGGTGTGATTATCAATCCGTCCTGGGGACCGAAGCGTATTCTTGTTGATGAACAAGGCCAGATTACCGGGATGGAATTACAGGAAGTTTTATCTGTCTTTGATGAGCAGAAACGTTTTAATCCTCAATACGGCGATGAAACAAAAATCATTCCGTGTAACGTGGTAATCTTTGCCATTGGTCAGACAAATGATAATTTGTCCTATTTGCAGCAATCCGGCATTGAACTGACTGAGCGCGGCAACTTAAAAGTTAACAGGCGGACCCTGCAAACAACCCGTGCCGGTGTATTTGCTGCCGGTGAAGTAGCCACCGGTCCAGGGTTGGCAGTGGATGCCATGGCTTCTGGTCAAAAGGTTGCCCAGGCAGTGAAGTGCTATTTAGACGGAGTACCCTTTGATGCGGAATTTGCGGATCGTTATGAAGTTTTAGACCCGTTACAAGACGGTACCATTGAAAAGGTGAAGCGGATAGACCGCCTGGCAGTGCCGATGTTAGACCCCAAAGTCCGTGCACAAAGTTTTGATGTGGTTGAGATCGGTTATGATGAGCGGGCTGCGCTGTGTGAGAGCCGGCGCTGCATGGATTGTGCTGCCGGCGCGGAGTGTCTTGATGAAATTTGCGCTGTCTGTCTCACCTGCCTACGTACTTGTCCCTATGATGTTCCCCATATAGATGAAAACGGTATTTTTACTATTCGTAATGAAGAATGTCAAGCCTGCGGTTTATGTGTCGGTGTTTGTCCGGCTCATGCCATTCGTTTCCGTAATTATTATGCACAACATGCCTTGGAGCAGCTGGAGGATGCTGTAAAACAGGCACAGCAAGATGGTGCAGCTACCGCGGTACTTTTCTGCTGTAGCTATGGAGCTTTCGCCGAACGTACTTTCCTCAATTATGTCAATAACAGTAAACCGCAGAACCTGGCAATTGTGCGCGTGCCTTGCGTAGCTAAAGTGGAAGTGGAAAACATTCTTCAAGCTTTTACCTACGGTGCTGAAGCCGTCTTTATTGCCGGCTGTGAGCAAGAAGAAGAATGCACTTACCATAATGTGGCCAAATGGGCTGGGCAACGTGCCGGCAGAGCTCAAGAAATCTTGGCCGAAATAGGCCTGGAAAAAGAGCGGGTTGAATATTTTAACTTGACTGTGGAAGAGGTCAGAAACTTCTCTACCGTTGCTGAGAGGTTGCTACAGAAAGTTGAAGCAGTTTTAAATGGCCAAGGAGGTGAAAAGTAAATGATTGTTGCTGAACGCAAACCCCTTGCAGAAATTATAAAAGCAATAGAGCCTTATGAGAAAGTCCTTGTCCTTGGTTGTGGTGAATGTGTTACCGTCTGTCTGGCCGGCGGTGACAGGGAAGCACGTGAAACTGCGCTGGCTTTATCCATTGCGCGGCAAAAAGCCGGCAAACCTTTGCAGATAAAGAGCCATACAGTTGAACGCCAGTGTGAATTTGAATACCTGGAATCCGCCCGTAAATTGGTGGAAGAAGCAGATGTGGTTATTTCGTTGGCCTGCGGTGTGGGAATCCAAACCATGAATATGTATTATGACGAAAAACAAACCCTTCCCGGAGTCAATACTACCTTTATGGGTATGCCTGTAGAACAAGGCGTATGGATGGAAAACTGCCTTGGCTGTGGGGACTGTGTTTTAGAAGAAACTATGGGAATTTGCCCCATTGCCCGTTGTGCAAAAAGCATGCTTAACGGTCCTTGCGGAGGTTCGCAAAACGGCAAATGTGAAGTAAGCAAAGAGATTGATTGTGCTTGGCATCTCATTGTTGAACGGCTGATGCGTTTTAATAAACTGGACAATATTTTGAAAGTTAAACCGCCTAAGGATTGGTCGACATCCCACCACGGTGGTCCGCGCAAAACTATTAGGGAGGATGTGAGACTGTAATGGGTAAAAGCAATCTGCAAAAAGTATTGGAAAGTGGAGCATTTGCGGTTACAGGCGAACTTGGACCTCCAAAAAGCGCGGAACGGGAAGTTATCGAGCACCATGCTTCTTTTCTGAAAGGAAACGTTGATGCCGTCAACATTACAGATAACCAAACTGCCATTGTGCGGACATCTAGCATTGCCTGTGGAAAAATCATTTTGGACATGGGCATAGAGCCCAATATTCAAATAACTTGCCGCGATCGTAACCGGATTGCCATTCAATCAGATGTCTTGGGGGCGGCGGCATTGGGCATAAAAAATATGCTTTGCCTCCAAGGAGATCATGCCTCTTTTGGTAATGAACCGCAAGCGAAAAACGTGAATGATCTAGATTCCATTAATTTAATCAGCACGCTGAAAAAAATGCGTGACGAACAGGAACTGCTTGGCGGAGATAAGCTGGAAGCTCCCCTGGATGTTTTTATCGGAGCGGTGGCCAACCCCTTTGCCGATCCTTTTGAATACCGGGTTTATCGCTTGGCGAAAAAAATAGAAGCAGGCGCCGATTTTATCCAGACACAAGCAATTTTTGACATGGAGCGCTTTGAGCGGTGGATGGAAAAGGTGCGCGAATTAGGTCTGCATAAAAAAGTGCATATTATGGCGGGTATTATTCCCCTCAAGTCACTAGGTGCCGCGCGCTATATGAAAAATAATGTTTCTGGCATGTTGATTCCTGATCATATTATTGACCGCTTAAAAGGTGCTAAAGATAAAAAAGCCGAAGGTGTGAAAATTGCGGTAGAAATGATTGAGCACCTGAAAACCATCGAGGGTGTGGCAGGGGTGCACATTATGGCGGTGGCCTGGGAAGAAATTGTGCCGGAAATTGTGGAGCGTGCAGGCCTCCTGCCGCGTCCTAAATTTGACTAAAGGCAGAAAAAGAGAGTCCGAATTTTGCTTCGGACTCTCTTCGCTTTTAGAACATTTCTTTGCTCATTCTGTCAATTTCTTCACTTACTGCTTCATAGACACCGGGATATACACTTTGCGGAAGTCCCATGGTTGTGCAGGGAATGAAGTATAGTTTGCCACAAGAACGGCAGGCACGTTCCACTTCTTTGGCGATAAGTTCCTGGGTCCAATCTTCTCTGTCAACAAGACCGTTATCAATATCGCCCATAAAGGAAATTTTCCCACCATATTTTTTGATAAGCTCGGGATTGTTGTTGGTGGACAGGCAGCCCTGCCAGATATCAATACCCATTTCAATCATATGGGGAACCAGGTTGGCAGCATAGGAGTCGCAATGGTGTACAATTAATTCTACGCCGTTTTCTCTCCAGAAACCGTAAAGCTTTTTATAGGCCGGGACAATAAACTCGGCAAACATGGCCGGGGAGAGGAAAGAATTAATTTGGCTGCCCCAGTCATCATGTTGGAAAATAGCGTCGGGTTTAATTCTTTTCAGACAGCTATGGGCGCAAGCAATTTTATAATCCACAATGTAGTCGATGAGCTCGCGCATTGCTTCAGGCTCTTCATGGAAGTTGATGAGTGTGTCGTCCATACCCATTAAGTAATGTAGCTGTTCAAAAACACCCGGTGCTTGAAACACGGTGAGGAATTGTTCATTGCGGTCGATGGCTTCGGCTTCTGCAATGTATTCAGCCCATTCTTCATCAGGAGCATCAGTGCGGGGAGCATGGACTACATCTCTCCATTTGGTAATATCTTTGACAACTTTATGCTCTTCATCATGTACAGGGAAGGGACCGGGTACGTGTTCCGGCCAGCTGATAGTAACGCCCCAGCCGTCAACTTTGTTTGGTTCGCCACGCTTTGGCCTTAAATTACGCTGGGAAAGTGGATCTGACATAATGATACCTAAAAATTCATACTGGTTGACGAATCTGTCCGGCTTTCCTCCGCGAATGGTTTCCAACAGATTTTCTCTTTTAGTGAGCATAATTTACCTCCTTAATTTTATTTAATTATAGTAAACTACCTAAGATTAAAGTAGTGCTTTACAAACTATTATATAAGCTGTTGTAAGTTATAACAATATTACATAGCAAAAACTTTGTGAATATTTTTGCAGTATTATTTTCCACTCCATGATGTTAACAATTTGTGAAACTTATGGTACTGAAGATAAAGAAAGAGGAAATTGGGGAGTTGTAGGGAATAAAATAACTTGTAAACAGTTTGGATGTTGTGCTTGGAGGTTCTTGTGGAAAAACAATTTATTGCCAATTTACAAGTTGGAGATGTGGTGCATTCGTATTTTATCGTCACAGAAAAAAACTTACTGCCTTTTAATCAACCTAACCGTGCCGGGGAATACTATCTGCGTCTGCAATTGGCAGATGCTTCCGGTACCATCCGTGCCGTAGTCTGGGAAAAGGCAGAAGAAATGGCAGAAATGTTTGCCGTGGGCGATGTAATCCGGGTACGGGGTGAAGTTAGCAATTACCGCGGCTTGCAGCTGACTATCTATAGCCTGGAACTTATGCCTGCTGAAGAAATTGTACGCAGCCATCTCCAAAAGACGACAGCGTTTAGTCGAGAAGAATTATTACGCCGTCTACAGGCATTATATAAACAGATTACAGATCCATATTTACAAAAGCTGCTGGAAGCTTTTTTCATAGATGATGTCTTCCTTAATCGCTATCTTGAAGCACCGGCTGCCCGTTCGGTTCATCATAATTACGTGGGTGGCTTGGCAGAACATTCTTTGGAAGTTGCAGCCCTGTGCCAGGAATTTGTGAAGATACATCCCAGCTTAGATTTATCCTTGCTGTTATGTGGAGCGCTCCTCCACGATGTGGGTAAAATTGAAGAATATGAAATGAAAGGTTTGTCTATTGAACTGACAACACGGGGGAAACTTTTAGGCCATATAGTTATAGGCGTGGAAATGATCAATGAACGGATAAATCAAGTGGACGGTTTCCCGGAAAATTTGCAACTCGAGCTGAATCATATGATTTTATCCCATCATGGTCAGAAAGAGTGGGGATCTCCGGAGGTCCCGCGCACATTTGCCGCCTTTGCGCTTTTTCATGCCGACTTGGTTTCAGCCAGGCTGAATCAATTTGCTTTGGCTGCAGCGAAGGGCGCGAAAGCGGATGGCTGGACGGAATGGAACCGTCTGCTGGAAAGAGATATTTATTTAGGCTTGGTTGAATAAGATTTGGTGGTGAAAAAATGAGAAATTTTCCTGAAAAGGTTAAAACAAAAACGAAAACACCCAATGTAATTCCTTTTGAACAGGATTCCGGTTTTTATTTAAAAAAAGGTGTGTCCTATTACCGCAAAAACAAGCCAGAAAAAGCCCTTTTTTACTTTCAAAAGGCCGTGAGCGTAGAACCAAATAATGCTTTTAATCATTATAACTTGGCTTGTATGTTAAGCAAAATGGGCCAGTTGCGTGAAGCTAACCGTATTTTCTTGCATATTCTCCAACATTTGGATGAAGGCATGACGGAATGTTATTTTTTGCTGGCCATTAATTACGGTTTGTTGGGGGAAATGGAATTATCCCAGTATTACTTAAAACAGTATTTAAGTGCAGAGCCTTTTGGTGAACTGGCTTACGAGGCCTCAGAACTACTTAGTGCCTTGGAAGATTATGCTGAGGACACCTATTCTGAACGTGATTTCTACATGGAGACAGTTTTAACAAATTCAGAAATGGAAGAGCTGTGTTTATTGTATGACCGCAGCCCGGAATTCCGCAGGGGACTGCGCATTTGGCTTTATGACGGCCCTGATGAATATAAAGAAAAAATACTTGATTTATACGACCGTGTAGGTGGAGACAAAGCTAAAAGAGTATTACGTAAGTTTGTCAAAAATCCTTGGATTAAGGAACGCTTTCGTCAACTGGCCCTTTTGGCTTTAAAAAAGATGGGAGAAGAACAGGTAAAAATCTATGCTGAGGGGAAGCTTGTCAAGATTAAATTAAACCAATTATCCCTTCCCAATCCTGTCTGGCGGCAGGAATGGCAGCAAGTAATTGACTGCACCATACGCAATATGCAAAAAAGTAATTGTTATGACGATGGCTTTTTTGAAGATGTGCAGGCCATTTGGCTGGATTATATTAATACTGTCTACCCCGATACACCCCGCATTGTAAAAGTGCAGGCATGGGCTGCCGCTTTGGAATATAGTCTGGCGCGGTTCCATTTTCTGGATTTGACGCAAAAGGAACTGGCGGCCGAGTATGGGGTGTCCTGTACTAGTATCTCCGGTAATTTTAAACGGATTAATGAAGCTTTACATTTGGAAGAGAAGGCCTTTCAGAATATGCTTGCCTTTTTTAAAAGAGAATTGGAATAAGCTGATGTAGGCACAGAATAAAAGAACGATGCATATAATGTTCAAAAACCTCCTTACATAATAAGGTAAGGGGGTTTTTACTTGGAAGCACATGAAATCATACAAATTGCCGCATTTATACCGGATTACCAAAGTGGGGCCGGCCACAGTGTAAAAATCTATTATCGTGACGGTTCTATCCATTGGCTTCAGTGCAGTTTTCGTTCCTTTATAAAAAATTTAGCCAAAACATTTGCTGTAAATCTCCAAGAAGCCAGGCGGCGCTACGGACCCGTCATTGGTAGTAAAAATTTAATTCCTTTGGTTCTTACTCCTTTTTTACTGTTTGTGCCTCTGAAAGCACGTAAACCTCTTGTCCCAGGAGATCCAGCTTATGGTTATTTTCGTCTCCGTTCCGTGCAGGATGTGATTTCATCCCCGCCATCATGTCTTTTGCTTTTGGAAGGCGGACATAAGTTGCCTATTATACAATCTTATCGTGCCACATGCAGCCATTTGCGTAAGGCGCGCAAACTGGAAGCTTATCTTTTGGAACAGTATATTCAGTTGATGGATCATGAAGCCAATGTGGAGTTAATGCAAAAAACTATGAGCAAGGACCGGCAATAAAACGCGCTTACGTTGTTGACAAAGCGCGTTTTTTCATAATTATTGCCCCTGGCAAACCTAACCAGCATAATTTGCTACATTTCCGTGCAAAATGAGCGTAGTATTTTATTTGCGTTAAGGGGCAGAGAGATGAGCGTCTATTCATTAACTTATACGTTACATCATATTTTGCTGATCAAACTCATTGCTTCTTTTCCCTTTGACCGGGTACGTACTTTACATAATTTTCTTTTTCTGGCCATTGTCAGCAGTTCTCCATTTCAGCGCCCCGGTATTCATTATACTTTTTATAAAAGTAATACCGGCGTACACAGTTTTGATATCCAAGGATATCTAAATGACCTACGTCGGGGAGGATTGCTACAGGAGAAGCTGCTGGAGCTTACGCCCAAGGGCTATGATTTCTACCACCAGGTGGCGGAACTGTTGCGTTATGAACGTTTTCCCGAACATTGCATGAAATTAGGGCTAAAGTATAAAGATAATTTATGGAGGGTAAATCACGAAGTATTTTTTCATCCACTTTTACGCAAAAGTAAAACCGGCAGGAAAATTCAGCTGCCGGGAATCTAGCAAGTAAGCGGACAAAAGCAATAGCTTTCGTCCGCTTTACTGTTTGCAGGAAGTGGCGGCGAAAAAAAGAAAAAGGATAAAACCGTTGTGGTGACGAACTAGTTACGGAATTTGAGGAAAATAAAAGCTAATTTAGGTACATGCTAGAAGAAAGGAAGGTTAAAGTGGAGTTAGTGCTACAAGGGGGGACGGTGGTTGACCCCAGCCAGGGACTGCATGGGCGCTACGATCTTTATCTCAAAGACGGTTGCGTTGTGGAAATTGCAAAAAAAATTGAGACGCGAGGCAGGAAGGTCATTAGTCTTGACGGTTTGACCATCGTGCCCGGCCTCATCGATTTACATACTCATTTGCGGGAACCGGGAGGCGAGGAAAAAGAAACCGTTTTCACGGGAAGTTGTGCTGCCGCCGCCGGAGGTTACACTTGTATCACTGCTTTACCCAACACAAATCCCGTTATTGATAATGCGGAAAAAATTAAACAGGTTGCCGCCCTTGCTCAAAAAGCCGGTCTTGTCCGCGTTTTGCCGGTAGGTGCTGCGACAAAAGGCTCTTTAGGGAATGAGCCCACAGGGATTGCCGCCATGGTTAAAAGCGGCGCCTTTGCTGTTACCGATGACGGGCGGGGTGTGCAAAATGCTGGTATTTTACGGGAAATTTTGCGGCAGTGTAAACAATGCGGTATTCCCTTTTTGGAGCATTGTGAGGATGAAAGCCTGGCCGGTGAAGGGCAGATCCATAACGGGGAAATTGCGAAAAAATTGGAGGTTGCCGCTATACCAGTTACCTCCGAAACGGTAATGCTGGCGCGTGATTTGCTTTTGGCCAGGGAAACAGGAGCACATCTCCATATTATGCATGTGTCCTGTGCAGATTCTATAGAGTTGATCAGGCTGGCCAAGGCATGGGGGGTAAAGGTAACGGCAGAAGTAACACCGCACCATTTACTATTAACGGAAACGGCTGTGGACGGTTATAATACCTTGGCGAAAATGAAACCTCCCCTGCGCTCAGAAACTGATCGGAGAGCGCTTTGCCAAGCTTTGGTAGACGGAACCATTGATATTGTGGCCACAGATCATGCCCCCCACACTAGGGAGGAAAAAGAGCGCTATTTTACACAAGCTCCTTTTGGGGTGGTGGGACTGGAAACTGCCTTTCCCTTGCTGTACACTTATCTAGTAAAACCAGGAATTATAAAGCTTGAAACTTTAGTGGAAAGAATGTCTTGCGGTCCGGCAAAAATTTTTGCTCTGCCCTACGGAACGCTCAAACCGGGAAGTCCGGCCGATTTGGCCGTATTTGACTTAAAGCGGGAAATGATTATTGATAAGGAGCGTTTTTATTCCAAAGGTAAAAATACGCCCTTTCATGGTTGGCAAGTCAATGGCGTGCCGGTCTTGACCATGGTGGGAGGAAAAATTATCATGCAAGAGGGTAAAATTGTAAAATAGTTTAGGGAGTTAAGATGATGCAAAAAAGACAAATGGAAATACTTGAACATACACAACTTACAGAAGAAATTTTCCGCCTTACCCTTGCCGGGGGCATAGGCGCCAAACCGGGGCAGTTTGTGCAGGTAGGCCTGGGGCCGACTTGGGAACCATTTTTAAACAGACCGTTTTCGGTGCACAACTGCACAAAAACCACATTGTCACTTTTATATCGTGTGGTGGGCCACGGTACACGCCTCCTTGCCCAAAAACAAAGAGGGTCAATTTTATCTGTGGTGGGTCCCCTTGGCAAGGGGTTCCCGCCAACAAAAAGGCGGCAGGCAGTGCTTGTTGCCGGAGGTATCGGTGCCGCTCCACTTTACTATTTAATGCGTATGCTGCGAGCAGAAGGTAAAGATGTCATCTTTTTGTATGGGGCGAAAACGGCGGCACAAATTGTTTTGGAAGATGAGTACAGGTCTTTGGCGCGGGAGTTCTATCTGATTACAGAAGACGGGACAGCGGGCACAAAAGGTCTGGTAACGGATTTACTGCCGCAAATTTTAGGGGAAAATGAAGCTGAGATCTTTGCTTGCGGCCCCAATGCCATGCTACGCGCTGTGGCCCAAACGGCGGCAGAAAAAAAATTACCCTGTTTCGTTTCTTTGGAAGCACAAATGGCGTGCGGTGTGGGGGCATGTCTTGGTTGTGTCGTAGCTACTGCGGACGGCAATTATCGTCGTGTTTGTGCCGACGGACCTGTTTTTGCCGCGGAGGAGGTATTTCGTTTTGGCTCCTGATTTAACGGTGAAAATCGGCAATTTACTTTTAAAAAATCCGGTAATGCCTGCCTCGGGTTGTTTTGGTTATGGTGAAGAATATGCTTCCTTTTATGACCTGTCATGTTTAGGGGCGATTGTTGTCACCGGCACTACGGCCACCCCGCGTACAGGCAATCCACCGGTGCGGATTACGGAAACCCCGGCGGGGATGCTTAATGCCATCGGCCTGCAAAATCCCGGTGTGGAGGCAGCATGTGTAAAAATCCGCCGTTTGCAGGCGTATAAAACCCCTGTTATTGTTAATGTGGCGGGAAATACCGTGGAGGAATATTTACAGGTCATTGAAGTTTTGGAGCGGGAAAAGACTGTTTCCGCTTATGAAATTAATATTTCCTGTCCCAATGTTAAAGCAGGCGGGATGGCTTTCGGTACTGATCCGGACACGGCGGCCAAACTGGTGGCGGCTCTGCGACCGGCCACGCAAAAAACATTAATCGTCAAACTGTCGCCCAATGTTACCGATATTGTGGACGTGGCTAAAGCGGTGGAAGTTGCCGGGGCCGATGCAGTGTCTTTGATTAATACCCTTTTAGGGATGGCAATAGATGTGGAGCGAAGGCGACCGGTGCTGGCCAATATAACCGGCGGGTTATCGGGTCCTGCCGTCAAACCTGTGGCTTTGCGGATGGTTTGGCAGGTTAGTGAAGCCCTCAAGATTCCGGTCATTGGTATGGGCGGGATCAGTAATGCCAAAGACGCAGTGGAGTTTTTGCTGGCCGGAGCTACTGCCGTTGCCATCGGCGCGGCAAATTTCCGCAATCCGACAGTTTGTCCGGAAGTAATTAATGGTATTGAAAATTATCTTACCCGTCATGGTTTCCAAAGCGTCCGGGAGATTATTGGTCTTGCCCGCACACAAGGAGATAGGTGAAGGAGGTAAATTTGTGCAGGAAAAAATCATTGTGGCTTTGGATGTGGATAGCGAGCAGGAGGCGCTGGCATTAACGGAAGCGTTGAAAGCGTATGTGGGAGCATTTAAAGTAGGTTTACAGCTTTTTCACCGGGCGGGTCCCGGTATTGTGTCCAAACTGGTGGAGTCGGGAGTTAAAGTTTTTTTGGATTTGAAATTTCACGATATACCTAATACAGTGGCACAGGCGGCTGCTGCTGCCGTGGAGACGGGAGCTTTTATGTTTAACGTCCATGCCGGCGGTGGAAAAAAAATGATGTTTGCGGCACAAAAAGCAGCACGGGAAAAAGCTGCAGCTTTAGGTATTGCACCGCCTATCCTGCTTGGTGTGACTGTGTTAACTTCCCTTACAGAGGAGGAGCTGCAGGGTGAACTGGGTGTGGCGCGTTCTTTGCCAGAGCAGGTGGCGGCATTGGCGCGCCTGGCACAAGAAGCCGGTTTAGACGGCGTGGTGGCTTCAGCCCAGGAAGTACCTTGGATTCGTGCTGCTTGTGGCGAGGATTTTATCATTGTTACGCCGGGGATCAGGCCCCTCTGGGCGGCCGGAGATGATCAAAAACGCATCGTGACTCCCGGACAGGCTCTTGCTGCCGGAGCAGATTATTTGGTAATCGGGCGTCCTTTAACTGCGGCTGCAGACCCCCGGGAAGCGGCGAAAAAACTTTTGGCTGAAGTAACAAAGTGAAATAGTGGGAGGCACAAAAGATGATTTCAGAAGTAAGAGTGAAGGAAATCTTGCAGGAAACCGGTGCTTTGCTGCAGGGACATTTTTTACTCTCATCAGGACTTCATAGCGACCAATACATACAGTGTGCCCGGGTGTTTCAATATCCCCGTTACGCTGAAGAAATCTGCCGCGCACTGGCAGAAAAATTTAAGCCTTTGCAACCGGACCTTTGTATCGGCCCGGCGTTAGGGGGCGTGGTAATTGCGTATGAAACAGCCAGGGCTTTAAATGTATGCGGTTTGTTTACAGAACGGGATACTGACGGTACTATGACCTTGCGTCGCGGCTTTCAAATTAAACCTCAAAAACGGGTTTTGGTGCTGGAAGACGTGGTTACCACGGGAGGATCAGTGCGGGAGGTAATAAAAGTGGTTGAGCAATGGGGCGGTGAAGTGTGCGGAGTTGGTGCGCTGGTGGACCGGAGCAACGGCAAAGTAGATTTTGGCGTTCCTTTTCATGCTCTCATGCGTTTAGAGATTAATTCCTACGAACCGGAGACTTGTCCCCTTTGCCAAAAAGGAATCCCTGTGGTTAAGCCGGGTAGCCGCAAATAAAAAGCGAAATTTTGTAAAGCTCACCAAACGGTGGGCTTTTAGATTTTAAAGAGAATATTTCTTTAGCATTGGTACTATTTGGATATTAAAAGAGTAAAATCCGGCAGGGAAAAAAATGTTTTAAAAAAAGTACAAAAAACAAAAGGTTTTTCTTAATAACTGTCGAATTTATGTTAAGTACTCACAACAATTTTGTAAGTTTATGTTAATTTAACGCGTAGGGTGCTGACAGGAGGACCTATTGCAAATGATTGAAATTCAGAATCTGAACATGGTCTATCCCAATGGTGTGAAAGCACTTAAAGATATAAATCTTACCATTGAGCGCAGTGAATTTGTTTTTGTTGTAGGTGCCAGCGGTGCTGGAAAGTCCACTTTAATACGTTTAATGGGACGAGAATTTCTGCCCACTTCAGGTAGTATCCGTGTCTTTAATAAAGACATAACCCGTTTACGCCGCCGTGAAGTGCCTTATTACCGGCGTAAAATCGGCGTTGTCTTTCAGGATTTTCGTCTTTTAGAAAACAGGACTGTTTTTGAGAATGTGGCCTTTGCTATGCAGGTGGTGGGCGCTTCCCCAAGGCAAATCCGGCGGCAGGTACCGGAAGCGCTGGAAATGGTTAAACTGACAGGGAAAGCAAAAAGAAAAGCACGTGAATTGTCGGGAGGGGAGCAACAGCGGGTATGTTTAGCCCGTGCCATTGTCAATAAGCCCTCTCTGATCATTGCCGATGAACCAACAGGGAACTTGGATCCTGAGACTTCCAGGGAAATAGTCCAACTGTTAGAAGAAATTAACCTGCGTGGAGCAACGGTAATTATGGCTACACATGATAAAGAAATTGTGGACTCTATGAGAAAACGTGTCATTACTTTAAGTGCGGGCAAAATCATCCGGGATGAGCAGAGGGGAGTATATCAGCAGCATGCTCATTAGAAATTTTCTCTACTACATTAAAGAAGCTTTTTGCAGCATTGGTCGCAACGGTTGGATGAGTTTTGCCTCCATTTCCGTAGTTACCATTACTTTACTCATACTGGGTTCATTTATTCTTTTAAATCTTAATGTGGAGCATATTGCCAACGAAATTAAAGAGCAAGTGGAAATAATTGCGCGGGTAGATGAAAATTGTAGGCCGGATGAAGTGGAAAAAATACGTGTATCGCTCATACAAATTGCACAAGTGGAAGAAGTCCGCTTTGTTTCTAAAGAAGAAGCTCTGGAAAGATTAAAAGAACAATTGGGCGAATTTATGGAAGGATATGAACAAGAGCATAACCCCTTACGGGATTCCTTTGAAATTCGCACCATAAATCCGGAGGACGTACCGGCCGTTGCCGCGGAAATAAAAAAAATTCCCGGTATTGCCGCCGTTGATTACGGCGCTGAAGTTGTTGATAAACTTTTTCGTTCTACCAATGTAATTCAATGGGTTGGCTTCGCTTTTATGATTGGGCTGGCCGGGACGGCCATGGCTTTAATTGCCAATACCATAAAACTTACCGTTAATGCCCGGGCCAAGGAAATTATGATTATGAAATGGGTAGGGGCAACAGAATGGTTTATACGCTGGCCCTTTATTTTTGAAGGGATTATTCTTGGTACAATCGGCGCGTTAATTCCTTCCTTGATTTTAATTTATGCCTATGGAGAAGCTTTTAATTGGGCCAGAATGAATCTCTATTTTTTACCGCTGGTGGCACCGGAGCAAATTTTGATGGATTTAAGTAAGTTATTGCTGTTATTAGGTGCAACTATTGGTGCCCTGGGAAGTATGTTATCCATGCGTCGTTTTCTCAAAGTGTGAGGAAAGGGGAGCGGAAAATGCAGAGGAAAGTATTTATTATGCTATTGGTGGCAGTACTGCTTTGTCTAAATATTTTCCCGGTTTTGGCCAATACCATTGATGAAAAGAAACAAGAGCTGGATAAAATTAATCAAAATATTCAGCAGCGTAAAAAGGAATTGGCCCAAAATAAACAGGAACAAGAAAAAATTTTACGGGAAATTAAGCTTTTGGAAAAAGAAATTGCCGTTGTAGAAGCGGAAATACGCTCCTTAAATAATAAGATTACAGATACGGAAAATAAAATTGCGCAGGCGGAAGCAGATTTGCAGGAAGCAGAAGAAAATATGGCCAAAATGGATGAAATCCTTTCCGTCCGGTTGCGTGCCATTCATGAACACGGCCAAGTAAATTATCTGGAAGTCCTATTTAACAGCACTTCCTTTGCCGACTTTTTGTCACGTTTTCATGACCTGCAGCAAATTATTCAGCAGGACAAAGAACTTTTATTGCAGTGCAAGCAGGAGCGCGAGCGAATAGTTGCTTTAAAAGCTGACTTGGAAGAACACCGGCAGGAGCTTTTGACGCTACGCCGGGACAGTCTTAATAAAAGACAGGAAAAAGAACTTAAACATGCACAGCAGAAAAATTTAGTGGCGGCACTGCAGGAAGCATATGAACAAACAAATAGAGAAATCAGCAAACTGGAAGAAAAAGCGGCAGAAGTAACAGAAATAATTAAACGGTTGCAGGAGCAACAAAAAAATACTGCTTCACGCGGTACCGGCACACTCACCTGGCCGGTTCCGGAATATGGCAGAAGTTGGATTACCTCCGGCTATGGATACCGTAGAGATCCCATTACGGGAAGGCAAGGCGTCTTTCACGGCGGTATAGACATCGGTATCCCCCATAGCCGCTGGCCCGGTTCTGCTTCCTACAAAGGCAATCCGGTAAATATTGTAGCTGCCGATGCAGGAATTGCGTATACATATAAAATGGGCAGCGGATATGGAAACCTGGTTATTGTAGACCATGGCGGCGGAGTTGCAACTGTGTATGGCCATACGCACTCCTTTTTAGTGGCAAACGGGCAACCTGTTGCCCAAGGACAACCTATTGCCATCGTTGGCAGCACCGGTTACTCCACCGGACCACATCTGCATTTTGAAGTCCGTATCAACGGACAACGTGTAAATCCTCTGTCATATTTACGTTAAAAAGTCTTTTGCCAAGCTGATTAAAAAAGCCCGGAGACGGGCTTTTTTAATCAGCTAAGCTTTGCAAAAACTGCTGCCGTTTTATAAGGCCGGCCTTTGCCAAGAGTCTTAGTGTGGAAACTTTAAACTGGCAAGATGATGCTGTAGATAAATTGCGCTAAAAGGTTTATAATGTTTTACATGAACTTTATCTAGGAAAGTTGGTGCTTGCTTGCGCAGGAAAACTGTGTACCTGGTGGTACTTCTTTTTATTATCAGCAATATCTTTACCTTTTTGGCCAGTGAAAATTTTTACCGGCAAGAAACAGAACCGCCGCAGCCGGTAGAAGAACAAGAATCGGATCTGGAACTACAGCCCTTTATTGAAGTGCTCGACATCTTAACTGAACGTTATCTGGAGGATGTTTCGCGCCAGGAACTCATTAACGCCGCCATTCACGGCATGGTGGATTCCCTGGGCGACCCCCAGACTACGTATATGAGTGCCCGTGACTGGGAAGAAATTATGATTAAAATTGACGGCTCCTTTTCCGGCGTGGGTGTGGAAATTACCTCCATTGACGGTTATATTACAGTTGTTGTACCTATTAAAGATACACCGGGAGAGCGGGCCGGTCTTTTACCGGGTGATCGTATTATTGCCGTAGACGGTCAAGACTTATATGGTGCTTCCACTTGGGAGGCGGCAACACTACTGCGGGGAGAAGAGGGGACAACGGTAAAATTAACTGTAGAGCGGGACGGTTTGGAAGAGCCCTTTGAGCTGGAAATTACCCGCAGCAATATTGTGATGCCCAGTGTCTTCCCGGAAATGCTGGAAGAAAAAATCGGTTATATTCAAATTACCAATTTTGATGAGCATACAGGGAAGGACTTCCAGGAGGCGCTTTTAGCACTGGAAACCAAAGGCATGCGCGGCCTGATCCTGGATTTTCGCGGCAATCCCGGCGGCCTCCTCTCAGAAGCCATCAAAATGGGCCAGGAAATCTTGCCGGAAGGGCCGATTACACAAATGGTGGATGCCGACGGTAACGTTATTGATGTCTATTATTCCTACGGTACGCAAAAAGATTACCCCATTGTGGCTTTAGTTAACGGCACCAGTGCTTCAGCTGCGGAAATTATTTGTGGTGCCCTGCAGGACACCGGGACAGGCATACTGGTGGGGACAAAAACATATGGCAAAGCTACGGTGCAACATTTAGAGAATATTTCCAACGGTTATGGCTTGCGTTATACTATTGCTAAATATCAGACGCCCAATGGCAGGGATATCCATGGCCAAGGATTAGAGCCGGATATCGTTGTGGAACTGCCGGAGGATTTTTATCTTCTACAATTTAAGCTGTTCCGGGATTTGAAGCCGGGAGATAAAAGTACGGAAGTTTTGATCCTGCAAAGAATGTTAAATAAACTTTCTTTTTCCGTGGCGGAAACAGGCGAATTTGACAAGGACACAGAAAAAGCGGTACGTGCTTTCCAACAGCAGCAGGGGTTAGCCGTTACCGGTTATGCAGATCAGGCATTCCGTACGCGTATAGGTGAAGAGATTGACTTGCTTCTGGAGCAAATGGATACACAAAAACAAAAAGCATTGGAAGTGCTGAAAGAAAAATTAAATTAGGTGTGTAGACATGTGATGCTGAAAAATATTATCATGCTTTTTGGGCAAACTTATTTTAGTTTCCCACTTAACCCGTTGTACTGGTTGGTTCTGATCCTTATCACCCTACAGTACCGCCGTCTGCAACAAAATGAAAAAAGGCTTTTGGGGCGAGGCCGCCATCTTCTCTGGGAGCAAGTACTGGCATCCGTCCTCTTTGGTCTTGTAGGCGGTCTCATTGCCGGCGTGATTCTCTTTGTGCTGGGTATAAATTTAATGGAAATCGGCATTATTTATGTTTGGCCGCTGGCGCTAATTTTGGCTTTTGTTCATCCTCGATATCTTTGTTTTGCTTATGCCGGCGGATTGGTGGGAGCGGTGGCGGCGATAGTACAAATGCTTTCCGGGGTCTTGCCCTTTGGACCGGATAGTTTTTTAAAAGGAATCCATGGGATTCATGTGCCGGGCCTTATTGCTCTGATTGGTACGCTGCATTTTGCTGAAAGTATTCTTATTGCCTTGAGCGGCCACCTTCATCCCAGTCCCGCCTATATCAAAACTGACCATGGAGTGGTGGGGGCTTTTGTCCTCCAGCGCTTCTGGCCGCTGCCCTTGGTGGGAATTATCGCTGAAGTGATACCAAAGGCTACGGCAGAGACTTTAGCCGGAACGCCTATGCCTGATTGGTGGCCACTTTTTGCCAGCAAAATAATTGTTGAGGCCGGGTTTACTTTAGCATATTTTATCTTTCCCATTGTGGCCGGTTTAGGTTTTGGCGATTTGGCCGTTTCTACATCACCAAGGGAAAAAGCAAAACGCTCTGCCTTGCATTTAGGGCTTTACAGTTTGCTTGTGATTTTGCTGGCTTTTATCGCCAATGGCCATCCGGCACTCACTTTACTGGCAGCACTTTTTGTTCCTTTGGGCCATGAATTGATAATACAGCTAGGAATTAAAAGGGAGCTGGAAGGGGAGCCCAAATTTAAAGCACCTGCTTATGGTGTAAAAGTCTTGGATTTGTTTGCCGATTCTGCCGCCAAGGCTGCAGGCATGTTGCCGGGCGACATTATTACCAATATTAACGGTATCCCCATAGAAAACTTTTTCGCCTTTCAGGCTGTGCTTCGCTCCACTTGGCGACCGCTGCAGGTTTTAGTGGAGCGCGGCGGGCAATCCCGTTTGTTAATCATTGATTGTCAACATGATCCGGGTATTATTGTTGTTCCGGATCGTTTTACCACTGTTTACATGCAGATCAAACAGGTTCGTTTTTGGGAGGCATTACAGCAAAAAATAAAAAATTTGTTAAAAAGAAATCGCTTTTTCCGGCGTTAATGTTTTTAGGATGAAGCAAAGTGGGTGCCACATAAGGAGGTGTCCAATGAAGGAACAGCGGCAAGCTGACGCAAAAGCACTGTTAAAACAGTTATCGCTACGGCAGGAGGATCTAGACGGACAAGTCTTGCAAGCTTTACAACAGGCAATAACTGTTTTGTTACAAGCACAACAGCTAATTGCGGATGATAAGAAATTCCATCAAAATTTGCAGCAAACCGGTTATGAGCCTCTGTGGGAATATCGCTGCCTCCCGCCGGAAAAGGACGGAAATTTACCACCCTGGTTATTTGCCAAGCCTCCACAGCTGCAATAGAGCAAAAGCCTGCATTATCTTGCGCAGGCTTTTTACTTTCCTTTTTGCCAGGAGTTTAATTTTGGGCGTTGAATTAAATATGCACGCTTTTTACTGTCATAATTGAAATGTCATATTTAGTTGATGGGATATGGTATAATATTTATGTTTACTTCTAGCTGTAAGGAGAAATGTGCGATGGGTCAATTTCGCCTCAAAAGCGAGTATCGCCCGCAGGGAGATCAGCCCCAGGCTATAGAGCGCCTAGTGGAAGGTTTAAATAAAGGTTACCGCCACCAAACACTTTTAGGGGTAACCGGTTCAGGCAAAACTTTTACCATGGCCAATGTGATTGCACGCGTACAGCGTCCCACTTTGGTTATTGCGCATAATAAAACGCTGGCTGCCCAGCTTTGCAGTGAGTTTAGGGAATTTTTTCCCGACAATGCGGTGGAATATTTTGTCAGCTACTATGATTATTATCAACCGGAAGCTTATATTCCCCAAACAGATACGTATATCGAGAAGGATGCTTCCATTAATGATGAAATTGAAAAGCTGCGACATTCAGCCACCAGTGCCCTTTTTGAACGGCGCGACGTGCTTATAGTGGCCAGCGTTTCCGCCATTTACGGTTTGGGTTCCCCTGATGAATATAGAGAAAATGTAGTATCTTTGCGTGTAGGGATGGAAAAAAATCGCGATGAAGTTGTACGGCAATTGGTAGATATACAATATGAACGGAATAACCTGGTGCTTGAGCGCAGTTGCTTTCGGGTACAAGGAGATGTTTTAGAAATTTACCCGGCTTATTTTACCGAGAAAGCAGTACGGGTAGAGTTTTTTGGTGATGAAATAGAACGTATTCGCGAGTTTGATGTTCTGACAGGAGAAATTTTAGGGGAACGCAAGCATATTGCTATTTTTCCTGCTTCCCATTATGTGACGTCCCGGGAGATCCTAGAAGCTGCCATGGCTGATATCCGCCTGGAACTGGAAGAACGCTTGGCTGAACTGCGCCGTGCCGGCAAACTATTGGAAGCGCAACGGCTGGAGCAACGAACTAAATACGATTTGGAAATGATGAACGAATTGGGATATTGTAATGGCATTGAAAACTATTCGCGGCATTTGGACAGACGCCCGCCCGGGTCACGCCCCTATACCCTCCTGGATTATTTCCCCAAAGATTTTCTTTTACTGATAGATGAATCACATCAGACCATACCGCAAATCAGAGGGATGTATGCCGGTGACCGGTCGCGGAAAGAAGTTTTGGTTGAACATGGTTTTCGTTTACCTTCGGCACTGGACAACAGGCCTTTAAAATTTGCGGAATTTGAAAAATTGGTGAACCAAGTCATCTATGTCTCAGCCACTCCCGGGCCCTATGAGCAGGAACATTCACAGCAGGTAGTGGAGCAAATTATTCGTCCCACCGGCTTGGTTGATCCGGAAGTTGTGGTGCGTCCTGTAAAAGGACAGATTGACGACCTTTACGGTGAGATTCGTGAAAGAGTGGCACGAAATGAACGTGTTTTGGTGACAACCCTTACGAAACGGATGGCTGAAGATTTAACCGAATACTATAAAGAATTAGGCTTAAAGGTCAGGTACCTCCATTCGGAAATTAATGCTTTGGAGCGAATGGAGATTATCCGCGATTTGCGTCTGGGTGTCTTTGACGTCCTTATCGGTATTAATTTGCTGCGGGAAGGGCTTGACTTACCGGAAGTATCGTTGGTGGCCATCCTTGATGCCGATAAAGAAGGTTTTCTCCGGGCAGAGCGGTCGCTCATACAGATAATTGGGCGGGCTGCCCGTAATGTAAATGGTAAAGTAATTATGTATGCTGATACCATTACCGAATCCATGCGCCGTGCCATAGACGAAACAGAGCGGCGCCGCAGGTTGCAGATGGAGTATAATAAAAAGCATGGTATTACACCGGCTACTGTGCGAAAAGCCATTCGCGATGTCATTGAAGCTACAAAACCTGTGGTAGAGTTGCCCCAAGGGCTGCCTAAAGATCTTAAGAATTTGAAAGCGGCGGAACGGAATAAAGCCATTAAGAAACTGGAAAAAGAAATGAAGGAAGCAGCCCGTAATTTAGAGTTTGAAAAAGCAGCTATGTTGCGTGATTTAATTTTCGAATTGCGGAAAATAAAAGCAGAAGGCGGAAGATAATGAGTCAGAATTATATACGTATTCATGGTGCACGTGAAAACAATTTAAAAAATATTGATGTGGATATTCCCCGCAATAAACTGGTGGTTATTACCGGGGTATCCGGTTCCGGCAAATCCTCCTTGGCTTTTGATACAATTTTTGCCGAGGGGCAGCGCCGTTACGTGGAATCACTTTCGGCATATGCCCGCCAGTTTTTGGGGCAAATGGACAAGCCGGATGTGGATTATATTGAAGGTCTTTCCCCGGCCATTTCCATTGACCAAAAAACTACGTCTCGCAACCCGCGTTCAACGGTGGGGACGGTAACAGAGATTTACGATTATTTACGTCTTTTATATGCCCGCGTTGGCCGCCCCCATTGTCCCCATTGTAAAATTCCCATTGCCCAACAGACTGTGGAGCAAATGGTGGATCGCATTATGGAGCTGCCGGAAAAAACAAGAATTCAGGTGCTGGCACCGCTGGTGCGGGGACGTAAGGGAGAATATCAAAAACTTTTTGCCGCCATACGGGCCGATGGTTTTGTGCGCGTCCGGGTAGATGGCGAAATACGTGACCTGGAAGAAGAAATTAAGTTGGAAAAAAACAAAAAACACAACATCGAGATTGTGGTGGACCGGCTCGTCATCAAGGAGGGGCTGGAAACACGCTTGGCTGATTCATTGGAAACAGCTTTAAAATACGGCGAAGGTTTAGTGCTCATTGATATTATTGGTCAGGAAGAACTGCTTTTTTCTTCAACTTTTGCTTGCCCGCAATGCGGTTTTTCTTTCGAAGAACTTTCTCCCCGGATGTTTTCCTTTAACAGTCCTTATGGCGCATGTTCCCGGTGCAGTGGTTTAGGTTTTCGTAGTGAGATTGATCCGGACCGGGTGGTTCCGGATAAACGGCGCAGCTTAAATGAAGGCGCCATTGCACCCTGGACACCGGGTACGCAAGGATACTACCAGAAGATGCTCTTGGCCGTGGCCGAGCAAGCCGGTATTGATTTGGACACACCCTTTGAAAAATTGCCCAAAAAACAGCAAGATATTCTGCTCTACGGGATGCCGGAGCGGGTGAGATTCACCCATAAAAGTTTCGGCGGCCGTATCAAGGAATATTATGTGCGCTTTGAAGGTGTAATCCCCATTTTAACCCGAAGGTATCAGGAAAGTACATCGGATATGATCCGGGAAGATATAGAAAGCTATATGTCCCAGTACCCTTGTTCTGAATGTGGCGGGGCACGTTTGAAACCTGCAAGCCTCTCGGTACTGGTGGGCGGGATTAATATTGCCCAGTTTACAGCTATGTCTGTGGAAAAAGCGCTTGCATTTCTAAGAAATTTGCAGTTAACGGAAAAAGAAAAGCAAATAGCGCGTTTGGTGTTGAAAGAAATTGAAGAAAGACTGAAATTTTTACAGAATGTGGGCCTTAATTATCTAACCCTAGACCGGCCTTCCGGCACACTTTCCGGCGGTGAAGCCCAGCGTATTAGATTGGCAACACAAATAGGTTCCAGCTTAACCGGCGTGCTGTATATTTTGGACGAGCCGAGCATTGGTTTGCACCAGCGTGACAATGCGTTGCTGATAAAAACGCTTACTGATTTGCGTGACCTGGGTAATACGGTAATTGTGGTGGAGCACGACGAAGATACCATACGCAGTGCCGATTATATTGTTGATATTGGTCCCGGTGCCGGAGCCTGGGGCGGGCAAGTGGTGGCGGCCGGTACAGTGGAGGAGATCCAAAAAGTACCTGCCTCAATTACAGGTCAATATTTGTCAGGGAAAAAGCAGATTCCAGTTCCGCAAAGGCGGCGTCAACCCAATGAGAAATGGTTGGAAGTTAGGGGGGCACGGGCCAATAACTTGCGCAATATCAATGTGCGCTTTCCACTGGGTGTTTTCATTTGTGTCACCGGTGTTTCCGGTTCCGGTAAAAGTACGCTGGTCAACGAAATTCTTTACCGGCGGCTGGCCATGGAACTGCATCGTAGTCATGTGAAACCAAAAGAACATGATGACATTTTAGGTTTGGAGTATTTGGATAAAGTGATTAATGTGGATCAGTCCCCCATTGGGCGCACACCGCGCTCAAACCCGGCCACTTATACAGGAGTGTTTGATTATATCCGTGAATTGTTTTCACGTACGCCCGAAGCACGGGCACGAGGCTATAAGCCGGGACGCTTTAGCTTCAACGTTAAAGGGGGACGTTGTGAAGCCTGTCGCGGTGACGGGATTTTGCGTATAGAAATGCATTTTTTACCTGATGTTTATGTGCCTTGTGAAGTTTGTCGCGGAAAACGTTATAACCGCGAAACCTTGGAGATTCGCTATAAAGGCAAAAATATTGCCGACATTCTCAATATGACGGTGGCGGAAGCATTGGCATTCTTTGATGCTATTCCGCGCATAAAAAATAAATTACAGACTTTATATGATGTGGGGCTTGGCTATATCAAATTAGGGCAACCGGCACCCACATTGTCCGGCGGTGAAGCCCAGCGTGTGAAATTGGCCACAGAACTTTCCCGCCGTAGCAACGGCAAAACACTTTATATTCTTGATGAGCCTACCACAGGTTTGCACAGTGATGATATAAATAAATTGCTTAATATTTTGGATCGTCTGGTGGATAACGGCGATACGGTTTTAGTAATTGAGCATAATCTTGATGTGATTAAACGGGCTGATTATATTATTGATCTGGGGCCGGAAGGCGGCGACGGCGGTGGGACGGTTGTGGCCACCGGGACGCCGGAAGAAATCTGCCGTATTGAGGCTTCCTATACCGGCCGTTTTCTGCAAAAAGTTTTACAAGAGGGTGGAGCATGAGGCTGTCATGTCGGAAAAAGAGCATGCTTTACTGAAGGAAAAATTAAAACTTTTGC
>JAAYMK010000060.1 GCA_012521405.1 Bacillota bacterium | reverse complement strand
TTTGCTGCAGTTTTACTTTGCAAACATGATAATAGGGAGATAAAGTAGGTTTTTGACTGCTTTTGAGAGGATTAAGCAGCCATAGGTTGAATGCTTATAGCAACATGAAGTGTTATTAAGGAGTGATATCGTTGGTATACGATTTTGATACATTTGTTAGCCGGGATCAGACTAACAGTGTAAAATGGGAGTTTATGCAGATGTTTGAGCCCAAGGCAACACCTGAAACAATTCCCATGTGGGTTGCCGATATGGATTTTCCCTGCGCACAGCCAATTCTCGAGGCACTACATAAAAGGGTGGACCGTGCGATTTTTGGCTACAGTAGCCATCATACCAGTGAATATTACCGGGCTGTTTGCGGCTGGTTTCAGCGCCGTTTTAACTGGAATGTTGATTCTGTTTCCATAGTTTTCAGCCCGGGTGTAGTTCCTGCCATTGGTTATCTGATAGATTTGCTGACTGAACCGGGAGACGGCGTCATTATCCAACCTCCGGTTTATTACCCCTTTAAAAGTAAAATTGAAGTTTATGGCCGTAAAGTTGTTAACAATCCCCTGCTTTACCAAAACGGCACATACAGCATGGATTATGAAGATTTGGAACTAAAAGCCAAAGATCCAAAAAACAAGCTCCTCATTCTCTGTTCCCCGCATAATCCTGTGGGCAGGGTTTGGAGTAAAGAGGAGCTTCAGACTCTGGGAGATATTTGTTTTCAGCATAATGTTTTCATCATTTCTGATGAAATTCATTTTGATCTTGTACGTAAAGGCGTCATACACACTCCTTTGGAAAAGCTATTTCCCAAGCAGAAAGAGCGCATCATTACTACAACAGCACCGAGTAAAACTTTTAATTTGGCCGGACTGCAGCTTGCCAATATTATTATCCACGACCCTGAAATTAGAGATAAATGGTATGCGTATGTGCGCGACCGCTTGAGCATTAACGGCCCCAATGCGCTCTCCATAGTTGCCGCCCAAGCAGCTTATACACATGGCGAAGAATGGCTGGAGGCTGTCTTGGCATATCTTGATGAAAATATTAAGTTTCTGCAGTCTTTTTTGGCAAAGCACTTGCCAAAAGTTAAACTGGTGCCTCTTGAGGGAACCTATTTGGCCTGGCTTGATTTTACTGCCTATGGTTTTCCCCAGGAAGAACTTGTGCGCCGCATTGTCCATGAAGCCAAGGTGCTGCTGGAAGACGGCACACTTTTTGGTGAAGAGGGTAAAGGGTTTATGCGCATGAATATTGCCACAACCCGCAGTATTTTGGACGAAGCTTTGGCACGCATGGCCAAAGTACTGACGTAAGAGAAAGGAGTTGTGAAGACTGTTAATCCCAGAGCAAATCAACTAAATATTGCAGGTCTTTTTTGGATAAACCCAGGCGTTTAAGATCTTTGATTATTTTTGTCAGTTCGTTTTCAATTAATCCCATTTGCCGTTCTCTGATTAATTCCTTATTCATGCCGGAAACAAATGTTCCTTTCCCGACAACAGTTTCAATATAGCCGGCTCTTTCCAGTTCCTCGTATGCTCTTTTGGTCGTAATGACGCTGACTTTTAATTCTTTAGCCAGTGCTCTAATGGAAGGAAGCATTTCTCCGGCAGTTAATTCACCTTGTATAATTTGCTCGGTAATCTGATCAACGATTTGTTGGTAAATTGGTTTTTCTGCTGAGTTGGCGATAATAATACTTAACATTTTTAACCCGCCTATAAATTCTTATTTTCCAGGATCCGAACCGAAAAGCGAAAGGAAAACAACAGCAAAAATAGTCCAGTGCCCAATGCTGTTAAGAGAAACCAGGGCTGGTTTGGGTTGGGAATAATTCCTGTCAGCATACCGGTTACGGCCACCGTTAACAACATGGCAATATACATTACCCACCTGGTTGCCTGGTAGTCGAGTTTATAATAAAGAGGTATGATGATACTAAAAAACAGGCTAAAGGCTATAAAGATCATACCAATGTGTGCGTAATTGACCAGCTGGTTGAATATAATTGCCTGGTTATCTTTAAGCAAGATTATTGCCTTGGCTATATGCTGCAGGACTAAACAAAGGAGAAAAGTAATACCGGCTAAGAGGTATCTGGCAGCAACAATATCCTTTTTTGTTATCGGCAAAGCCGGAATAAAGGTTAATGCATTATATTTATAATCATAAGCCGTCAGGTAGGCAAAAATCAGGTAACTGAAATATATAAACAAGAAGTATTGCAAATATGTTTGCGTGAAAAATGAGCCTTTCTGCGTAACGGGCAGCAGAAAAAGAAAGTATAACAAGCCAAAATAGAAAGTCCAAGTTTTTTTTAATATTTTAAAGTCTCTGTAAAGCAGGCTGAACATTTTCTTTATCCCCCCTGATATAGTGAACCATAATCTCTTCCAAGGAAGCTCTTTCGATCAGAATACCGGGAATTTGGTTTTTTATAAACCAGTTTCTCTCATTGGTTAGAGCCGAAAAACCGACTTTTGAATTAAGCAAACCTTGAATTTTGCCGGTGTTGACAATTTTTTCACGTACCTGGGAACCACCTTTGATGAGAGCATATTGTTCGAGCAATGTATCTTTTTCAGTAGAAAAAACAATTTTACCCTGGTTAATAAATGTAATATAATCTGCAATGTTTTCAAGATCGGATGTTATATGGGTTGAAAATAAGATTGTTTTTTCGCCTGCGGCAATGAGGTGTTGAAAAATCTCCATCAGCTCACTACGAAAAACAGGGTCTAACCCGGAGGTAGGTTCATCGAGAATAAGCAGTTCGGCATGATGGCTAAGGGCGCAGGCTAACAGAAACTTAACTTTCATCCCTTTAGAATAAGAGTCAATTTTCTGTTTAATATTTAAGCCGAAGTCCCGCATGTATTTGTGAAATAGATTCCAATCCCACTGCTTATAAAAACGTGCAATTATTTCTGCCATTTCCTTTGCGCTTAAAAATTCATAAAACGCATTGTCACCGAAAACAAAACCGATTCTCTCCTTAATGTCAATGGCGTTGGTGGAGGGTTCACCAAAGAGTAGAACCTGCCCTCCATCGGGCTTTATTACATCTAAAATCAGCTTGATTGTTGTGGTTTTACCGGCTCCGTTAGGACCGATGAAACCCATGATGTAACCTCTTTCCAGTTTAAAAGAAATTTTATCAAGTTTGAAATTATCATAAGTCTTTTCCAAGTTAATTAACTGCAAAACCGGATCCATTTTTTCACCCCCAAAATATGTGTATATACACAATATACACACCAATGACAGTGAGTGTCAATCCTTTTTTAAAAGATTATGTGAGAAAGCTTTACTACATTATCTTTCGCTACCCGGCGCAAAGCATGAAAAGAAGCAGTCTTCAGAATAAAAGCTTTATGTATACAGGAAAGGTCATGGTTAATGCCGAAATAAAAGCTTTATAAAAATAAATTTAAATCTCTATAATTGTGAGGTACTAAAATGATAAAAAAGATCTT
>JAAYMK010000059.1 GCA_012521405.1 Bacillota bacterium | reverse complement strand
CTTGGTCCATATTTGCCTGCTTTGCGGCCACAAAAATGCGGCGGCCGTCATAAAGGGGCTCCGCCAAATTTAGGGCATGCGGATCTGCCTCCGGCAGCGCACCTCCCGCCACCTCCAGCGCATCAATAACGCGGGCACCTGCCGGCAGTTTGTATACTCCAGGCTTGCGCACAGCACCGGCCACATGCACAACAACCTCACCACTTTCTGCCTCTGTAGCCGGTTCCTCCACAATATCCACTTTTAATGGTGCCGGCTGCGGTGTAAACACAAACTTTACCAGCACCCCCACAAGAAAAAGGCCTGCTAAAATTAAAGCCCCTATTTGTTCCCGTTTACTAATCTCCAACATCAAAAGGCCTCCCGGCAAAATTTGTCTTGGCAGCGAAATGCGCAAGAGGTAAAAACATTTTCGCTGTTTATCCACAAATTTCCTGCCGGAAGGCCTTTTATTTTACAATATTTCCCTTGCTTAACGAACCACCAGATTAATAAGTTTGTCCGGTACAGAAATTACTTTTACAATTTCCTTTCCTGCCAAATGCCGTGCAATTTGCGCCTCTGCAGTCACTAGTTTTTGCACGGCCTCTTTATCCAAACCTACCGGTACCTGCAGTCGACCGCGTACCTTGCCGTTTATTTGTACCACGATCTCCACTTCACTAACCTGTAGCGCCTTTTCATCATATTGCGGCCAGGACTGCAGATGTACACTTTCCTGGTGGCCAAGCCGCTGCCACAGTTCTTCTCCCAAATGCGGGGCAAAGGGTGCCAACATTAAAACTAAAAATTCCAAAGCTTCTTTCATTACACCGGGATGAATCTTTTCTCCCTTGCTGTTGACATAACTGTATGCAGCGTTGACAGCCTCCATAATGGCCGAAATGGCTGTATTAAAATTGTAACGTTCTTCAATATCTTCCGTAACTTTCTTTAAGGCACCGTGAAAAGCGCGGCGTAGCGCCAGATCTTCTTCATCGGGTACCCGGTTACTTGGTGCTTGTACAGCATCGGCATAGCGGTCAACCAACCGCCAGACACGATGCAAAAAGCGATAACTGCCTTCAACGCCCCGATCGCTCCAGTCCAAATCTTTTTCCGGCGGGGCGGCAAAGAGAATAAAGACACGCCCTGTATCAGCCCCGTATTTTTCAATAATTTCATCGGGACTTACCACATTGCCTTTAGATTTGGACATTTTGGCCCCGTCTTTATTTACCATCCCCTGTGCCAAAAGGCGGGTAAAGGGCTCAATGGCAGAAGTATAACCTGCATCATGTAAAACTTTTGTGATAAAACGGGAATAAAGCAAATGTAAAATAGCATGCTCAATGCCGCCTATGTACTGGTCCACAGGCATCCAGGCATCTGCTTTCTCCCGGGCAAAGGGAGCCGTTTCATTTTTTGCATCGGTATAGCGGAAAAAGTACCAGGATGAATCAATAAAAGTATCCATGGTATCCGTTTCGCGGCGCGCCTCTCCACCGCAGGCGGGACATTTTGTAAAAATAAACTCTTCACATTGTGCCAGTGGAGATTTGCCGCCCGCAGTAAACTGAATATTTTTCGGCAACAACACAGGCAGCTCTTCTTCCGGCACAGGTACGGTGCCGCATTTTTCACAATAAACAACGGGAATAGGTGTACCCCAATACCGCTGGCGTGATATGAGCCAATCACGCAAGCGATAGGTTATTTTTCTTTCTCCCCACCCTTTTGCTTCCAAGTACTTGATAATTTCTTCCCTGGCTTGCTCACTGGGCATGCCGTCAAAGTGGGCAGAATTGATTAAAATGCCTTCATCAATATAAGCATCCGTTAAATCTTCCGCCTTTAGTGCCACATCCTTGGGTGTAATGACCACACGAATGGGCAGGTTATATTTTTTCGCAAAGGCAAAATCCCTTTGGTCATGGGCAGGTACTCCCATCACGGCACCTGTCCCGTAGCTCATTAAAACGTAATTACCCACCAAAATAGGCACAGCGGTACCGTTTACCGGGTTAAGGCAATAGGCACCAGTGAAAACCCCCTCTTTTTCCATTTCCGTGGAGGTACGGGTTATCTCCGACAGCTTGCGTGTTTTTTCCACAAAGGCACGGACTTCTTTTTCATATTCAGTACCGGCAATGAGTTCTTCCACCAGGGGATGCTCTGCGGCCAAAACTAAATAGGTAACACCGTAAATAGTATCGGGCCTGGTGGTAAAAACAGGGATCTCCTGCCCGCTGTTTTGCACGGAAAAACGAATAAGTGCACCCTCACTTTTGCCAATCCAGTTTTCTTGCATGGTTCGTACCCGCTGCGGCCAACCGGAAAGCAGTTTTAGATCCTGCAGCAATCTTTCGGCATAATCTGTAATGCGGAAAAACCACTGTTCTAAATCTTTTACACCTACTTCTTCGCCGCAGCGCCAGCATTTGCCGTCTTCAACTTGTTCGTTGGCCAGCACCGTCTCACATTTGGGGCACCAGTTAACGGCCGCTTTCTTTTTGTAAGCCAATCCCCGTTTATATAACAGTAAAAACAGCCACTGGGTCCACTTGTAATAGTCGGGATCACAAGTAGCCACTTCCCGCTCCCAATCATAACTAATACCCAGGGCTTTTTGTTGTTTTTTCATGGTTTCAATATTACTGTAAGTCCACTCGGCAGGGTGAACCCCGCGTTCAATGGCAGCATTTTCCGCCGGCAGGCCAAAAGCGTCCCAACCCATAGGATGCAGGACGCTGTATCCGCGCATCCGCAAGAAACGTGCCAAGACGTCCCCTATGGAATAAACACGCATATGTCCCATATGTAAACGCCCTGAGGGGTAAGGGAACATTTCCAAAACATAATACTTTTTATCTTTTTTCTCATCTGTTTGATAAAACTTATGTTCTTCCCAGTATTTTTGCCATTTAGGTTCAATAATTTCCGGCCTGTATTCCGCCACCATTCTGCCTCCCATACATCAATCTCTTACCGGCCTGCTTTTCAGACCTTCTTAATATTATATACACTTTGCGGAAAGGAATGCAAGCAAGAAAAGATGCTGCGTGAAGATCCTTTCCGCAAAAAGAGCCGGAAGCAAATCCGGCACAAAAATTTAGCACTTGGGGGGGATAGTATCGTTTTTGTTAATTTTCACCATCTCCAGGCAATAATCCTGCTAAATACTAATTTATTTACAAAGAAAGCAGTAAAGAATGCAAATTTTTTGTAAATTGGCAGGATTTTTTCCTCTCCCGCCGAAGTTGACTGTAAGTTTAGATTAACCTGGAGGTGCAAACAAATGCCGGAGAAACGCACTTTACAAATCTTGCTCATAACAGTTTTGCTACTTACGGCAGTTTTTCTTACCACCGGTTGCCGCCAAAACTCACAACCGGATGCTGAACCTTCCCATCAGGCTATGGAGCCGCCTCCAGTTTTGACAGGTGAGGAATTGGTAAATCAGCGCTGTATCGAATGCCATACCATGGACCGAATCCAGCGCGACCGCGACCATGAAGCATGGGAAGAACATGCGCACAGAATGTGGTCCAAATCACCTGATTTATTTACAGAAGAGGAATTTCACCGTGTGCTTGAATATTTGCAGGAGCAATATTAAATTTACTTCTCTAGCACCGGTGGTCCGGTTATGGTTTTATCACCCCAAAACAAAATACTTACCTTGGACACTCCGTACCAGAGCTAAAATTTAAATTCTAGCAATGTGATTTAGATCACTGAAGCAGTATTAATTCTCCTTTAAAATAGGGTGTGTACTAAAAAAATGGAAGGAGCAAAAAGCTTATGTTCTGTAACCAATGTGAGCAAACTGCAAAGGGTATTGCCTGTACGGTTCGCGGTGTCTGTGGTAAAGACGCTGAAACTGCAGCAATGCAGGATTTGCTTATTCACGCTCTGGTAGGCCTTTCTCTTTATGCAGCGGAGGCACGCAAAAAAGGAATTACCATCGATCCTGAAATTAATCATTTTACCGTAAAAGCAATTTTCTCAACACTGACAAATGTGGATTTTGACGCAGAAAATTTTGTGGGGCGTATTCGCCAAGCGGTAACTTACCGCCGGCAACTTGCCGACAAACTGGAAGGGGTTAAGTTTGACCACCCGGCAGCAGCCTTTACACCGGCAGACAGCCTGGCGGCAATGGTTGAGCAGGGCAAAGCAGTAAGTCTTGATGCAGAGAAAGAAACTCATGAAGATATAAAATCATTGCAGCAAATTTTACTTTACGGTGTCAAAGGCGTGGCTGCTTACACCGATCATGCTGCCATTCTAGGTCAGGAAGACGACAAAGTTTATACTTTTATCCATGAAGCTTTGGCCGCCTTGGCGCAAAAGGATTTAACCGCTGACGATTTACTGGGCTTGATCTTAAAATGCGGAGAAATTAACCTACGTGCCATGGAACTTCTAGATGCGGCCAATACAGGCACATACGGGCATCCGGTTCCCACGGAAGTACCCCTTGGACATAAAGCCGGCAAAGCCATCCTTGTTTCCGGCCATGATTTAAAAGATCTGGAAGAACTCCTGAAGCAAACTGAAGGTAAAGGCATCTACATCTATACCCATGGTGAAATGTTGCCTACACACGGTTATCCCAAACTTAAACAATATAAACATTTCTACGGTCATTATGGTACTGCCTGGCAAAACCAACAAAAAGAATTTGACAACTTCCCCGGTGCCATTTTAATGACTACAAACTGTATCCAAAAACCGCGGGACAGCTATGCCGACCGTATTTTTACCACCGGTAATGTAGGTTGGCCCGGCATTAAGCATGTGGACAACTATGATTTTACGCCTGTCATTGAAAAAGCCCTGGAATTGCCCGGATTCAGTGAGGACAAAGATGCCGGCAGCGTCATGGTGGGCTTTGCCCGCAATACCGTTCTGGGAGTAGCTCCGCAAGTGATAGAAGCCGTGAAAAACGGAGCCATTAAACATTTCTTCCTGGTAGGCGGCTGTGACGGCGCCAAGCCCGGCCGCAGCTACTATACTGAATTTGTGGAAAAAGCCCCGCAAGATACTGTCATCTTAACCTTGGCCTGCGGCAAATTCCGTTTCTTTGACAAAAAACTGGGCGATATCGGCGGTATCCCGCGCCTGCTGGATGTGGGACAATGCAATGATGCTTATTCGGCCATCCAAATCGCCGTGGCGCTGGCTGAAGCCTTTAACTGCGGCGTCAATGATCTGCCTTTAACTTTAGTCCTTTCCTGGTATGAACAAAAAGCAGTAGCCATTCTTTTGACACTGCTGCATCTAGGTATTAAAAATATCTTACTGGGGCCGAGTCTCCCGGCATTTATCACACCCAATGTCTTAAATATTTTGGTGGAAAAATTCAATATCCGTCCCATTTTCACTCCGGAAAAAGATTTAGCAATGGCTCTCAACAGGTAAAGAGAAGCAAAAGCGCTGCCCGGTATAACCGGTGGCAGCGCTTTTTTCTTCTCATTTTACTTTATTCAGTCTTGTCCAAAAGGGAAAGGTCTATATGACAGTAACCTTCCGGATTCTTCTCCAAATATTTCTGATGATATGCTTCGGCGCGGGAGAAATTTTCCAAAGGCAACACTTCTGTAACAATTAATTTGTCATATTTCTCCTGTTCCTTGGCCACCACTGCTTTAATGACGGGTAAATCCCCCGGATCACGGTAATAAATCCCCGTCCTGTACTGCGTACCCTCATCATTACCCTGCTTATTGACACTGGTGGGATCTATGATTTGAAAAAAGGCTGTTAAAAGCTTCTCCAGGCTTACTTTTTCCGGATCGTAGCGCACATGGACCGTCTCCGCATGTCCGGTATAAGGAATTTCCTCATAAGTGGGATTGTCTGTAATGCCGTTGGCATAGCCGACACAAGTTTCCGCCACACCGTAAATACGTGCCAAATACGCTTCCACACCCCAAAAACAGCCGCCGGCCAACCAAATCTCCCGTAGTTTGCTTTCGTCATATGCAATACCTAAGTTGGGGTTTGCCGGCAACCGGGACTTTTGGCTATATTCAGTCATTTGCCTCACCTTTTCCGCCAAGTAATTGTTTTAGTCTCACCAAAAAGAAGCAATGCAACCAACTTTGTTTTATTATATCATAGTACAAAACAAAAATGCACGGTAGCCATATTGTG
>JAAYMK010000058.1 GCA_012521405.1 Bacillota bacterium | reverse complement strand
CCCCCTATCAAGCTTAGTCACTTAATAGGGTATAATTTTGGGATTGTACTGGCAATTACTTTTTTGTATTTTTGGTGACCATTTTTTGTACTTTTAGATTACCATAAACACGTTGTCCCATGAACTTTACTATCCACCTTTTTACACCACTCAAGTACTTGTGAGTTTAGATCATTTAAATCCTTAAATTGTCTCCCTGGTAGAAAATTATTCTTTACATAGGCTATAAGACGCTCTACTTTCCCTTTTGTCTGGGGTCTTCTTACCCGGCATACCTTCGGTACAAAACCCATTTCTGCAGCAAAATCCTCAAACATTTTATTTCATATCGGTTTGCCTGATTCTATACCGTCCAATACTGTCTTCATCCTATCGGTTAACACTGTGTCCGGAACACCGCCGAAATACTCGAAGGAGTTTACCATGCATCTTAATAGTGTGTACCTGTCACACCGTTTTGTAAACTCAACATACTTCCTTCTTGAATTGCCAAGTAACATCACGAAAGTCGGAGTCTTGTGAATATTACCTTTCTCGTCAATATAGTGGGAAATACCCCAGTCCATCTGTGCTCGTTTATCGGGCTCTGTTTCATACCTTTGCACCGCCGGAGTATTCTTGGGAGGCCTATGTGGCTTCACATAGTCTTTGATAATCGTTATACCGCCTGTATAGCCTATAGCTTGTAATCTTTCTAATATCACAACACAGTTGAATGTCCCTTTCTCCATCATTGCGTCAATTTTATGTTTGTATGGATCAAGTTTTGATGGCCTTTTTCGTCCTTTGGGCCCATGTTCTTTCTTCGGTTGACTCATATATTTCTTTGCTGTGTTTTTTGATATGCCCAGTTCCTTGCCTATATCATATGCGCTCTTCCCATTTTAAGCTTTTTTGTGTATCATATTAATTAGCCCACTCCTTATCATACGGTTAACCTCCATAAAAGTATCGGTAATACTCTTATGGTAACCGTTTAGTTTGGTGTGGGTCATTTTTTTTCCGGTGTTATAGGTCAATTATACCCCGGCGGTGACAAAAAACCGTTAATTTGAACTTAATATACCCAAATTAACGGTTTTTATGATGGCGTGAAAGATATAAATTAAAACTAACTTTATAAAAACAAATGAACTAATCATTCCTCAAATACATAATCCTTTCATACCAATATTCTATATGAGTTTTGTCAGGACAGTTCCTTAGGTAGACAAAGCTAAATGGATGACTGATTTTAAAGTTTTGCAAAGGGATCTCTTTGAGATATCCCTGGAACAATTCTTTTTTTACCGCCTCCCGGTACACAAAAGTAATACCAATATTTTGATGGCATAATTCCTTAATAGCGTTCATATTGCCGATCTCAATTTTCCTTTTAAAATCTTTAATACTAAGATTTCTATTGTATAACGCTTGCTCCAGGATATCACGGGTTCCACTGCCCGGTTCGCGCAGGATAAGATTTTGATCAAGCAGATCTTCCAGATCAGTAGCCTTGGATGCAGTTTCATTCTGTGGAGAACAAACACCAATAAATTCTTCGTCAAATATTAGTTTGGACTCATATTGATTTCGGTCAAAATTCCCTTCCAGCAGGGCAAAATCTATTTCCCCTTCCCAAAGCATTTTCTGAAGAATATCTGTATTTTCCACAACCATTGTAATATCTGTTTCCGGATCTTCTTTAAATATCCGGTATAAAACAGGTGGAATCATGTATTCTCCAATAGTCAGGGTTGCTCCAAAATTTAACGGCTTAGCCCGGTTTTTAATACGATGTAATAAGGGTAAAATTCGCTCCGAATTTGCTTTAAGAGTTTTTGCATATTCCTGCAATGCCTTGCCTTCCTTTGTAAGAGAAAAGTCCTTTCCTTTACCGGCAATCAATGTTACCTGATAATAATCCTCCAGGAACTGAATGTGCTGAGTCACAGCGGGTTGTGTCATATTCAATTTTTCAGCTGTCCTTGTATAATTACCTGTTTCACAAAGTGTAAGAAATGTATACAACCTGTTATCTAACATTTT
>JAAYMK010000057.1 GCA_012521405.1 Bacillota bacterium | reverse complement strand
ACTTCCAGGCCCAGCTTAAAGTTTACAACCGCCGTTCGAACAATATCCCGATGCGTCCTCTCGGCTACCTGTCTCCACTGGAGTTTTTAAAACTGTACTGTGTCCAACATGTTTGACAAACCTACAACTTTTTGCCAACAATAATTTCTACCTGCACTTGTTTAACTTCCAGAATTTCAATCCCCCGCGGCGGTTCAGCCAAGTTTACGGTGGTAATAATATTGTCCTCAATACCGGTAATATCCACAGGGATAGTGGCAACTTCCTCCACGTTTTGCAAATCGTGTTTTGCCCCTTCAATGGTCACATGCGCAGGATGAAGCAAAATTTCTTTAATTTCATAACCTTCAGCGGGGCTGCCCTTGAGATTAACGCGCACGGGGACTTCCTTTTGCGGTTGCGAGACGGGAATAAAAACTTCCACCAAAGCGGGGCTAACCTGCACACCTTCCACCAACTGCCCCAAAGCATCAATGGCATGGGCAGGAACTATCTGGGTACGGTTTTTATCGGCGCCGTCAACATTAATGATGGCCCTGATACGGCTGACATTTTCCAGTTGTGACCGCGTTCCCCGGACAAAAACGGAATCGGGCGTTACCTTGGGCTCGCCTAAAAGATAACCGTCAGCCGGTGAACCCATAATATCCACGTCAACAGGCATTTGCGGTGAGAGAATTTTCTCCAGTTCCACCACCACCTGCTGCGGTTCAAAAGAAAGTATTTTTACCCCTTTAGGCACCTCTGCCATCGGCGTCAGCCGGTGCTGCCCGGGACCCAAATCGCGCAGATCGACAAAAACACGCAGCATTTGGGGCGTGATACTATCAAGGGTGTCCGAGCGTCCGCTTAAAACCACTTGCACTTCTTCCGGCATTTCCACGATTGTCAAATCCTCACTTAAATTAAGCCACTCCAGGGCCACATTAGGATAGACGCGCTCAATTTCCCGCGTCTGGGTGGTCAAGACAGAATCACCCAACACATATGCCCAAAGGATCACCGCCAAAAAAAAGGCCGCCAGTTTAAGAAGGATATTATGCCTAAATAATCTTTTTATGATTGCTAGCATTTATTTTGACCTCCACTGCCAAAAACTCCAGGTACCGGCCTGTGGCTTACATAAATTAATAATTAGCTGCTTGAGCGTCTTATCATCAAGATAGCGCGTTAATTTTCCGTTTTGCGTCAGCGACACCACACCTGTTTCTTCAGAAACAATTATACAGACGGCATCTGATTGTTCAGAAATGCCTAAGGCGGCACGATGCCTGGTACCTAATTCTTTACTGATGTTGGGGTTTTCTGTTAAAGGCAGAAAACAACCGGCAGCCATTACGCGGTTGCCACGTATGATTAAGGCGCCATCATGTAACGGGCTGTGCGGCATAAAAATATTAATTAAAAGTTCCGCTGAAACAAGGCCGTCAATGGCGATACCTGTTTCAATAAATTCATTGAGACCAGTTTCCCTTTCTAAAATAATAAGTGCACCTATACGTTTCTTTACCATGACCTGCACAGCTTTAATGATTTCCGCAAGCATAGTATCAAAATCAATATCCCCATAAACCTGACTTGTACGCGTAAAAATTTTGCCACGACCTAGCGTCTCCAAACCACGGCGTAATTCCGGCTGAAAAACAATGGGAATAGCTACAATTCCCACTGTCATCAGGTTGTTAAGCATCCAATTAAAAGCATATAGCTCTAATTCCCGGCTTACCACGGTGGCAATTAAAAGTACGGCCAACCCTTTAACAAGCTGCTCTGCCCGTGTGCCGCGAATCACCACAATGGCTTTATAAAACACATAAGTAACAATGGCGATATCTAAAATACTGCGCCAGGAGATTGCTCTGGTAAGCGCCTCCAGGAATTGGGCCAAATTTTTCACCTCCGTTGCAGCAGCATGATAAAATAGGTTAAACTATAATCTATTTCGCTAATATTGCACAAAAACCTGCAAAATTCAAGCAAAACGCCTTTATTTTCTTTTAATTACGCGTAATTTACTTTTTGAACGCCGAGGAAAAGATTTTTAGTCGTTAATCAGATTAACTACTTGCTTGCATTGCGGGCATTGATTTCCCCGGATCCTCTTTTCCACACCATAGCCGTCCCTTTTAATCAGGAGATATTGACAATGGGGACAAAAAGTGTTAACAGCCTTATGCCCACCCAGATTTCCCAGATAAACATGGGCAAGTTTTTCCTTGGCCACTCGGTAAAGTCTTTCCATGGTGGCAACGGGAGTAGGAGCGGCGGTGAAGCGGTGTTGCGGATAATAGCGTGTTAAATGCACGGGAATATAGGGGTTTAGTTCGGCTACCCAAGTGGCAAAGCGTTCTATTTCTTCTTCACTATCATTAAAACCGGGCACAACAAGATAAGTAAGTTCCACGTGCCGTCGGGCTGCCGCCGTTTTTACATACTGCAATACAGGCTGCAGGCGGCCGGCACAAACTTGGCGGTAAAATTCATCGGAAAAAGCTTTAACATCAATATTAAAAGCATCAATTACTGCAAGCAAATCCTGCAGGGGCTGCTGATTAAGAAAACCGTTTGTTACTAAAATATTTTTTAAGCCGTGTTTTTGCGCCAGTTTTGCCGTTTCTAGCACAAATTCAAACCACATCCCCGGTTCGGAATATGTGTAGGCAATGCCAAAGGGCTCCTTAATTTCAGCAAAGATTATTTCCAGCAGTTTTTCGGGTGTAATGCTGCCGGCGCTGCTTTGGGCCCTCACCAATTGCCAGTTTTGGCAAAAATCACAGTCCAGGTTACAGCCTATTGTACCGAGGGAAAACACTTTGCTCCCCGGATAGAAATGATAAAGAGGTTTTTTTTCAATGGGATCTAAAGCCATGGCTCCACAAATACCGTAATTAAGAGTATATAACTTACCTTCCACTGCACGGCGGACACCGCAAATTCCTGTTTGGTGATTTTGCAGCCGGCAAAAATGTGGACATAAACAGCATAAAACTTTTTCCGCCCTGACAGTATAATATTTTGCCTCTTTCATTTTAGACTCCTTTTACTGATAACGCTGTACTTGGAAACGCAGCAGCCGGTATGGCTCATCCGGTCTGATACCGGCCTTTTGCAAAGCTATCATAACCTGCTGCTCCACCGTATCGACACCTTCCAAATCCGGTAAGAGTAAACCCCGGCGCCCGTTACTTTCCACTATGACTCCATACCGGCGGGGATCCAAGAAGTCAGAACTTGCCACTTCCTCAGCCGGGGAAAGCACATCTACTGAATAAGTCAAATCCGGCAGTTCTTCCGGCGTTACCGGGGGAAAACGGGGGTCATACATGCCGGCGGAAACGGCATTTTCAATAATTTCTGCCGCCAGTGATTCCTGCACCGGTTCAATGGTACCAATACAACCTCTCAGTTGGCCGTTTTTGTATAGTGTCACAAAGGCACCGGCCCTTAGGTTTAGCAGCGAGGAATCCTGCGGCGGCTCAATAAATTCTTTTCTCAGGACAAAACTTTCCAAAGCCATTTTTGCCAGTTTTGCCTGCTCACTTTCTGGTTCCGCCTTTTTCTTTTTCCTTTTACCCTCGCCTTCCGGTGTCAGATCGGCCACCAGATAACCTACGCCAAAGGGGCCTTCATAGGAGAGGATTTCCGGTTGTACATCATCCTGATTTAAAATGCCCAAGCCGATAATAATTGAGCGGTAGCCGCATTCTGCCGCCTCCTCCCAAAGCTGGGGATCAAGCTTTAAAAGCGCAGCCACATCATATTTTTTTATTAGCGCCACCAGTTTCTCATCGAACTCCTTCCCGGCAGGGGAGTAGCCGTACGGGCCCTCCGGCGTCAGCCGGTGTGACAAATCGGCGGAACAGATGATGGCGGCACGTCGCTTTTGTCTTTCCAGCGCAGTACGCACCGCCTGTCCAAAAGCAAAAAGTTGCTTGGGTGGCAACAGCCCAAAAGTAAAATGCACCAGCGGCAGTGACACTCCTTCTTTGTGCAAAAAGTACAGCGGCACTAGCGCCCCATGGTCTAACTCCACGGAAACACCATAGGCACCCGCATTGCGCCTGTCCAGGTGAGCGATGCGGATATTTTTACGGTCTGCCTCCACTTCAATGGCTTGTAGCAACTGTTTGTCCGTGCGATAGGATAAAGTCAGATGTGGCGCTCCAAACTGGGCAAAGGATCCTGACAACGTTTCTTCCGCCAGTGCACTGATAGCATCCCGAAAAAGTGGCCCATGGGGCGTAATCAGTACTAAAACTTCGGCACCGCTTTTTTTCAGACGTTTCGCCATTTCTTCCATGGCAATCCTCGTAGCCGCAACTTTGGCGGACTCCTGTCCCCCGATTTCGGGGATGGCAATGGCCGGGTGCGGATAAATTCCCGCATTTACAATGGCTGACATCTTTGTCCCTCCTTTAATATCCTGGTATATAGTGTTTCCGGAAATGTTTTCCTCTACTATCATCATAGCTAATTTTTTGCCGTTTTTATAGTGTTTTTACTCCTTGAAAGCTATGAAAAAATAAAACTCCCAAAAGTCAGGAGTTTTAAGGAAAACTTAATTGCCGGCGCTGATGATTTTTTAGTTTCCTGCCTCTTCTTGGGAAAAGGAACGCAGAATTCCGCCGTAAACCGCCCAAGCCACTTTAGACTGGTAAGCAGGATCGCACAGCAATTTTGCTTCCTGCGAATGAGAAAGAAAACCGCACTCTACCAAAACGGCTGCACTTGCTGCATGGTTTAATACATAATAGTTACCCGGTTTAATCTCACGCTCTGTATTGGCAAGGACTCGCCTCAATTCCTGCTGGATTTTTTCTGCATACGCTTTTGAGCGTTCACAATTACTCTTATAAAAAACTTGTGCCCCTCGCCAGCGGGGGGAAGCAATGGCATTAACATGGAGGCTGATAAATAAATCCGGAGCGGCTTCATTAACAATTTGCATTCTGTTTGCCATATCCTGCTGTTTTTTGGGTCCGGCTATAGGCACAGCTAAAAAATCACGGTCGCTCTCCCTGGTCATGATGACCCTAGCCCCGGCAGCTTGTAAATAATCACGCAGCACAAAAGCAATTTCCAGTACGATATCTTTCTCTTTCATGTCGTCCCGCATCACCCCGGGGTCATAACCGCCGTGTCCGGGATCAAGGACGAAAACTTTTCCGCTTAAAGGTAAGCCTTTAACGGCAACGGGTCGTGCAGCCCACAAATTTGCCCGCACAAAAGGTAAAAGGGTGGCAAGCAAAAAAACAACAAAAATAAGCAGAAAACAAATAAACAGTCGGCGGCGTGTCTTTGATGTGGTATAATAAACAATATGCATACAGATCCCCCCGAAAAATAATATGCCGGCAGCGGCCGGTTTATGAAGCGAGGTTCATATGGGTAAGAATAGTCTTCTCCATTTGTTTTGGACATTCTTTAAAATTGGTGCCACAACTTTTGGCGGTGGCTACGCCATGCTGCCCATCATTAAACATGAAGTGGTTGAGCGTAACGGCTGGATTAAAGATGAAGAATTTGTAGACGTGGTGGCAGTGGCACAATCTGTCCCGGGAGCAGTGGCTGTCAACTCAGCAATTTTTATTGGTTTTAAAGTAAGAGGGTATGTAGGAGCCTTTGCCAGTATGCTGGGAGCGGTGCTGCCCTCCTTTATTGTCATCTTACTTATTGCCGCCTTCTTTGTTGAGTTTACTAATTACAAAATTGTGGCGGCCGCCTTTGCCGGCATTCGCCCTGCAGTTGTGGCGCTCATCACCGCCGCCGTGATCAGGCTGGGCAAACCTGTTGTGAAGACAAAATATAACCTACTTTTAGTCTGCATCTTTTTACTCTTGGCGGCAGTATTTGATGTTCACCCTATCCTTTTAATTTTAGCAGGCGCAGGTGTAGGGCTTGTGCGGCACTACCGGCAAAACAAAAAAGCAAGCGAAGGTGATTCTGCATGATTGTTCTGCAGCTTTATTTTGCTTTTTTAAAAATCGGTCTTTTCAGTATTGGCGGCGGCTATGTAATGTTGCCACTCATTGAAAAAGAAATTATTTCCGTACACGGTTGGCTTACGCCTGCGCAATTTGTTGACATTGTGGCTATTGCCGAGATGACTCCCGGACCTGTTGCCATCAATTCCGCCACCTTCATTGGTTATCAGACGGCCGGTTTTTGGGGCTCCGTCTTTGCCACCGCCGGTGTCGTTACCCCTTCTCTGGTCTTCATTTTATTGATAGCAAAACTCATGCAACATTTTTATCAAAACAGATGGGTGCAGGCAGGCTTTACTGGTTTAAGACCTGCAGTTATTGGTTTAATTGCCAGTGCCGCTATTTTTGTTGCCCGGACAACTTTGTCTGATTTAACAGCCGCGCTCTTTGCCGTGGCAGCTTTTCTGCTTTTGACTTTTACCCGTCTGCATCCTATTTTGGTTTTAGCATTGGCAGCTTTGGGCGGCATACTTGTTTATGGCTGAATCCTTTCGGATAAATTTATTTTTGCAAATTATTTTCGTTTGCTTTTTTCTTCTTTTGCAGTGTATAATATGTATACCAACTGTATTTTCCAGCGGGTACCGGGAAATCTAGACCTCCTTTGTTTGATGTCGGATTTCTTAGTCCACCAGGTTTGGAAATCAGTAGGCCCAAAACAAAGGAGGTTTGTGTATGTACCAGGATAAAACCCTAATTTGTCGTGATTGCAAGCAGGAATTTATCTTTTCGGCCGGAGAACAGGAATTTTATGCGCAAAAAGGTTTTGCCAACGAGCCTGCCCGTTGCCCGGAATGCCGTGCCGCCCGGAAGCAGCGGCACTCCGCACGCCGCATGTATACAGTTATTTGTTCAGAATGCGGCCAGGAAACAGAAGTACCTTTTAACCCCAGTAGCGATCGCCCGGTTTACTGCCGCAGTTGTTTCCAAAAACATCGTTAAAGAAGAGAAAAATTAACGCTCTTGTCCGCGGACAAGAGCGTTTTTAAATTAGGCGTATGCTGTCTTGACGATGTTTAGCTAATTGAGCATCGGAGCATGTCCTCACATAACCGGCGAAAAAGTGAACCTTTAAGGCAGAAAGGGCAAATTCCCCGTAAAGTACAAAAACGCCAACACGGCTATAACAACAAGTACGGCTACGCGCAGGGCAATTTTCAACACAGTTTTTAAAATATACACGGCAGCAATGGCGGCCACAAGCAAAATTAAGATTTGGGATAAATTTTCCATTAGTACCCACTCCCATTTTTTATTTCTCTATTTTATTATGCCGACAAAAACTTTTTCAGACTATTTATCACTATTATACCGGTAAAGGCATAACAGAAAAAGGCTAATGCAGCTAAATCCTGCAATAGCCCTTTTCTTTAAGTAAGGATATTCACATCAATCCTTTTATTTGGCAGCAAGGCGGGCTCCCAGTTCATATGCTTTTTGACAATCTTGGGGAAACACTTCTTGATGCCTTTTTTGTCTTGCTTCCACATCAAACATATCTGCATCCACTTTGCTGTAATCTTCAAATTGCAACGTTTCATAACTGCAAAGGGTTTCCGGCTCACCTTCAGCAATCATTCGCAATAACATTTCATTCTGCTTAAAAAGGCGGTCATAGCCTACCTGTGCAACAAATGCTTCCGGACAGTTCATAGTATAAATCCAAGCAGTTTTCAGGCGCTTTGGTGCCAGCGTTCTATGATCACGACTATAGCGCAAATATTGGAATAACAGTCTTTCTAAAAAGGAGCGCATTTGGCCGGTGACGTCGCCAAAATAAATGGGAGCTCCTAGAATTAAGGCATCTGCTTCCTCAATGCGCCGCAAAACAGGTTTTAAATCATCATTGACGGCACATTTGCCATAACTTTTACCTGCGATTAACTTACAGGCAAAACAGCTTGTGCAACCTGTATAATTTAAGTCGTATAAGTGAATCAGCTCCGTTTCCGCCCCCTGACTGGCGGCCCCTTCCAGAGCTTTTTGCAGCATGGTGGCGGTATTCCACTCTTTCCTGGGACTGCCGTTTACGGCTATAACTTTCATTGCCTGCACCTCCGTTTTTACATAAATTTTTCTTCTTTTAAGAAGAAACTCCTTCCGGGGCAAAATCATCCTGCGAGGGAAAACCGGGGAATCCCTGCAAAAAGTCCGGTGCAAATTCTCCCGGCTGCTCAAGATCTTCTGTGCTGAACTGGCTGTTATAGATATCGGCATAAACTCCGCCTTTAGCCAAAAGCTCTACGTGGGTACCGCTTTCCACCACATCACCGTGCTGCATCACCATAATCAGGTCGGCATCGCGGATAGTGGAAAGGCGGTGGGCAATGACAAAATTTGTCCGCCCCTTCATCAATTCACGCATCGCCTTTTGAATTAAGATCTCCGTCCGCGTATCCACACTGCTGGTAGCCTCATCCAGGATCAGGATATCCGGATCGGCTAGGATCGCCCGGGCTATCGTAATGAGCTGTTTCTGCCCCTGCGAAATGTTGGAGGCTTCTTCATTTAAAACGGTATCGTAACCGTCCGGTAGCGTCCTGATAAAATGGTCCACCTGGGCGGCTTTGGCGGCGGCAATAATCTCTTCTTCGGTAGCACCTTCCTTGCCGTAGGCAATATTATCCCGGATAGTGCCTTTAAAAAGCCAGGTATCCTGTAAGACCATGCCAAAAATACTGCGCAAAGCATTGCGCTTAATATCACGGATATCAACGCCGTCAATGGTGATACGCCCGCCGTTAACCTCATAAAAACGCATCAAAAGATTTACCAAGGTGGTTTTCCCGGCACCGGTGGGACCGACAATGGCAACAGTCTGCCCGGATTTAACATCAATATTAATATCTTGCATAATTAATTTACCGGGCACGTAACCAAATTTGACATGTTCAAAACGCACATTGCCCTGGGGCTTGAACTCACTTAAAGCGTTTTCTTTATCGGGCACCTCTTCTTCTTCATCTAAAAGTTCAAAAACCCGTTCCGCGGCGGCAATAGTAGACTGGAAGACATTAATGATATTGGCGGCAGTATCGATAGGCCGGGTAAATTGGCGTGAATATTGGATAAAAGCCTGCACATCGCCGATGGGAATACGTCCTTGGGTGACAAAAATTCCCCCCACCACGGCCACGGCAACATAGCTAAGATTGTTGACTAAATTTAACAAGGGCATAATAATACCCGTGACAAATTCTGCCTTCCAGCTGGAATCATATAATTTATCATTAATGTAATTAAACTCTTCAATGGATCTTTTTTCATAGTTAAAAGCTTTAACCACCAGGTGACCGCCCAACATTTCTTCCACATGGCCGTT
>JAAYMK010000056.1 GCA_012521405.1 Bacillota bacterium | reverse complement strand
CCATGTACGGTTCTGTCCAGGTATAGGAATCTTCCCGGCCGTTAATGGTAAAGCCGTTCCAGACACAATCAATATTACCTGATTCTAATTCCATATCTTTGGCGGCCCAGTCGATAGGTTGCAGGACCAGTTTTTTGTTCAGCCGCTTGGCTGCTTCTGCCGCCAGCTCCAAATCAAAACCTGTGTACTGACCGTCATCGCCGACAAAACCCATGGGCGGGAAGTTTTGGTCAAAACCGACGATGAAAGTATCTTCTGCCGCCTCTTGAGCATTACCTGCCGCGTTATTGTCTGCATTATTTCCTGCATTGTTTCCCACATTATTATCTACATTATTTCCGCTAGAGGCGGTGCATCCCACCAGTGTCATGACTAAAAAAGCTACTAACAATAAGGCAATTAATTTGTTTTTCATCACATCTTCCCCTCTTCTTCCCCTTTGTTTTATGTAGCTAGCATTTTATATATTATCACGTTAATAGGCTAAAGTAAATAAGAAAAGTAAAATTACCCGGAATGCTGTAAAAGTCTGGATTTTTAGGGGAAATTGTCCTGTTGCTTGACGATGACTTTGGGGAGTGTTAGAGTTTTATATGTTCGGAAGATTATTAATTTTATTACGAAAACAAAGAGGGGGTTGCCATGGTAACGGAAGAAGAACTGCTGTACACAGCCTGGTGGTAATTCTGCTTAATAACAAACTGCGTATCCACGGCGGTGACCTTGTCGTTTCCGCCATGGGGGTTATTAACAGTATAGATTCCCTGGTGATGCTGCCGTTAATGGGTTTAAGTAACGGTGCCCAACCGGTCATAGGTTTTAATTATGGTGCGTTGCAAACAAAACGGGTTAAACAAACATTTTTTTATGCGGTGGTGTTGGCTACAGGCATGGCAGTTATCGTTTTTTTGTTAATCATGTTTTTCCCCTCTTTTTTCCTGCGCCTCTTTACCAAAGATGCCGAGTTAATTGTTCTTGGTTCCCGGGGTTTACAGTTATTTTTATTAATGATCCCTGTGCTTGGTTTTCAAATTATTGGTTCCAATTATTTTCAAGCCACAGGAAGACCGGGGCAGGCTATTATTTTAAATCTTGCACGCCAAGCAATCTTTTTAGTGCCTGCTTTGCTCATTTTGCCGCACTATTTAGATTTAACAGGAGTTTGGCTGTCACAGCCGGTGGCTGATGTGTTGGCCGTTTTACTTACTGCCGTTTTCATCTGGCGGGAAATGCGCAGTTTGCAAAAAAAGAAACAGCCGGCTCATCTTTGACTTAAAGTGAAAAAAGAGGGAGCGAATTTTTGCCATTGCTGTTATAATGGAAGGGATAAATAAGGCAAAAAGCGAAAAATGCCAGATCTTGGGGAAGATGGAGCATCGGAGGGAGAGAAATGAAGTCTAAAGCAATCTTAGCACTATTTTTATGTTTTTGTATGTTTTTCTTTGCCGGCTGCAAACGGGAGCCGGAGAATCAACCGCCTCCGCAGCAGCCGGAGCCACAGCAAGAGGTGCCGGAGACACCGCCTGAACCGGAAGAGACAACTGTTACCATAGAAAAAGTTGCTCCGGTTTGTGTAGTGATCAATAATCATCCTGCCGCCAAACCGCAATCGGGTCTGCAGGAGGCAACTTTTGTGTATGAGTTTTTTGTGGAAGGCGGTCTCACAAGATTTTTAGCTGTGTATGACCGGCATTTTACGGATAATTTTCTCATTGGTCCTGTACGCAGCATCCGCCCCTATTTTGCGGAGAAAGCTATGGAGCATGGCGGTGCCATTGTTTATTCTGGTTCATCTAAACGTACGGAGCAAATGATTGCCGGCTTAAAATTAAAAAAGATTGTCAGCAGTGAATATCTCTGGCGGGATGGCAGCCGCAAAGCACCGCATAATTTGTATACCGATCTGGAAAGTATTTATAAAGCCCGCGGGGAGTCGGAAGTAGAAAGGTTAGTTTTTGAGCCTCCCGAACTTCCAGCGGGGGAAGAAGCTAAAGAAATAGAAATTACATATACCAGGCAGCATGTGGTAACTTACGCCTATGATGAGGAAAGTAAGCTGTATCTGCGCAATGAGAACGGGACGCCCCACCTGGACCGGGAAACGGGGAAGCAGTACGGTGCAACACGGGTCATCGTCCAAAGATACCCGCATACAGATGTGCCTGATCCGGCCAACAACAGGACGCTTGTGGATATTAAGCTGACCGGTTCCGGGGAAGCCGTGCTGTATGAGGCAGGACAAAAATATCATCTAACCTGGGAACATACAGGCAGTGGTACAGTCTACCGCCATGCAGACGGCAGGGAAGTGGATCTGCGCTTAGGGAATACTTGGATTCAAGTGGTCCGCTAGGCTGTTAAAAATTAAAACTTGCTGCAATCTGCCCGGTCGTGTGCCGGGCTGTTTTGTGCCGTTGACGTGCCAAGGAGGAAATTGGCGCTAAATGTCGAATTTTTACAATCTGTTTAATCTGTTTAACACAGGGTAAAATATTATTTATCTTTATTTCAAAAAGGAAGAGAGCAATGACAGAGAAGTCTTTTTGGAAATCGGCGGGAATGGTAACAATTTTACTCTTTCTTTCCCGGCTGTTAGGTTTTGCCCGGGAAGCGGCCATTGCTTACCGCTATGGCGCATCCGTGGAAGCGGACGCCTATTTTTTAGCCGCCTCCATTCCCCTGATTTTATTTATGGTTTTTAATGATGCGGTAAAAACTGCTTTTATCCCGGTTTACGGCGAGTTCCACCGGGAGGAAGAAAGTAATGCTTTTGCTTTCACCGTCTATGTGGTTTTGGCCATTATTTTAGTAGTGGTAACGGTGCTGATGATGATTTTTGCCCCCCAGCTCATGCGGCTTTTTGCCTGGGGGTATGAAGGATATCAATTTGCCCTGACGGTGAAGCTGGTGCGCATTATGCTGCCCGGTCTAATGTTTATGGGCTTAAGCGGGCTTTCCAGCGGCATCTTAAATCTAAAAAAGAATTTCTTTATTCCCGCCATCGTTGCTTTTCCTAATAATTTAGTGATTATCTTTGCTGCCATTTTTTTGGGAGCATATTTTGGCATTTATGCCCTGGCTTGGGCCACTTTGATTGGGTTTGCGCTGCAGTTTTTGGTACAGGTACCGGCTGTGGCCGCCCATGGCGTTTTTAAACCGCATCAACTTTTATGGCGCCATCCCGGCCTGAAAAAAATGGCAATTTTGCTGCCGCCTGTCATTTTGGGCGGGGTAGCGGTGGAATTGAAATCTATTATTGATAAATCCTTTGCCACCCTACTGCCGGAAGGTAGTATTTCGGCTTTAAATTATGCCAATAAAATTTATCTTTTGCCCAACGGGATTTTAATTGTGGCTTTACTCACAGTCCTTTATCCTACCCTGGTGGAATTTTGGGCGCAGAAAAAAGTACAGGCATTTAAAAATACTTTGCGCCAGGGGGTAGGTATTCTCATTGTGCTGGTTTTCCCCATGATGGTAGGATTAATTGTTCTGCGTGTACCCATTGTCCGCTTTATTTTTGAAAGGAATGCTTTTAGTGCCATGGATACGGCCAATACGGCATATGCTTTGGCTTTTTATGCCCTGGGACTTTTGCCCCTGGGGATTATGCTGCTTTTTAACCGCGTCTTTTTTGCCATGAAAGATACCATAACTCCCATGTTATTTACCTTGGTGACCATGGTGATTAATATTGTCCTCAATTGGCTTTTAATGGGGCCTTTAGCCCACGGCGGCCTGGCTTTGGGTACGGCTCTTTCCAACCTGGTGGGGGCTGTCGGCATGGGCATTTTTGTATGGAAGCGGATTGGTGCCTTTGGCGGCCGCAGGCTTTTGGATACCTTCTGGAAAGCAGGCATTGCTTCCCTGGTAATGGGAGTGATAGTCTACCTGGTAGAGCCTTTTCTCCAAGCCGATGCTTTTCTTTTGCAGGCCCTGGAACTGGGTGTAATTATTACCGTGGGGGCAGCAATTTATTTTGTCATGGCTTATTTGTTGAAAATAAAAGAACTTGAGGCAGCCATGGAGCTTTTGCGCCGCTATTTTAACCGTTAAGGAGCAAAAAAAAAGCCACCAAAGGTGGTGGCTAAAAACAGGGAGACAGAAGCATCACCGGTGAAACCGGTGTGGTCAGCGAATTTTTTTCCGCCGGAATCTTGTCCCTAGACCTGCGGTGGCAAAGAGAATAAAAGTCAGGAAAAAAAGACGCGAGCGTAAGATGTTGACACATAAAGTCAGCATGGTGCCGGTGGCATAGACCACACGGCCCACCACCGCCTGATGGGGAACTAAATTTTTATCCGGCTTTTGATTGGCATCACCTTGTGTACGGTAGTAAAATTGCCCGTCATAATAGAGATCGGTGATGCGGTGGGTTATATAGTCCCTTTCCTCTTGGAAAGTTATAATCTCACCGGGTGTATAAACCGCCTGGGGACGGGTATCAACAACGATGATGCAGCCGGTCTGCAGCGCCGGCTCCATACTGCCGGAGATTACGGTAAAAAGGCGATATTGGTGAAAAAGCTTATGCAGCGCCGCCGCTCCCCAAAACAAAAGAAAAAGCCATGATACCAGCAGCAAAAGGAGAAAGATTTTTTTGCGCATAGGCGGCATTCCTCGCCTTTTACAAGCTCCAGAGGAAAAGAGTTTGCTGGTATTTACCTAAAAAAGCAAAGAAATTTACCCAAGTTAAATAGCAGATAATTAAACCGCTTACGCAGGCAACGCTGAGCAGGCACCAAGGAAGAGCGCGGCTTAAATTTAATTTTTGTTTAGGGATTTTTTGTGGGGGCATATTATCCCTCTCTTTCAAAGCCATTGTACCGTTATTTTTATGCGAAGTCCCAAGAATTATGCATCTTCTGCCAGGACAGAAAGGGGAAGGAAGAGACAAAAAAACTGCCCTGCAGGCAGTTTTTTACAGTTAGTGAAAATTCTTTTAGGCAGGCAGGCTAAAAACTTGTGGGTTGATGGCGGAATTTTTGGTAAAAAATTAAAAACGTAGAGCCCACAACGACCTTCGCGCCGGCTGGATGACATCCTGTCCTTATTGTACAAGTAGTTCCTGCACAAATTAACAGAACACCAGCCAACCTTTGCCCGACAGGCACACATCCTTACTCTGTTTGCTTGCAAAGCAAGCAAGTTTTTCAGCACATGTGTCCGTCTTCGCTCGACCTGCAAACATCCCGTAGAACATCGGCAGATCTTCCCGCCGGCCTGCACCAAGCCCAACCTGACCCGGTACAGACCTTTGGCCGACCTTTACAGAACCGTCAAGCCCTGTAAAGATCTTGGCTCGGCCGTTGTGAACCCTACATGGCTAGTATTACCCAAAAGCTTAAATACTATACTGGCAATTTGGAAAATAAACGTAAAAGGAGCTTGACTTAGCGGCAATAATCTGATAATTTAGAATAAAAAGAATAATCGATAAATGGCGGCATCCCCTTTCTCTGCCTCTTACCTCCCCGAAAGAGAGTTGCAAGACGGGGTAGCCGCATAAAAATATTGCACCAAGATCCTCCTCAAGCGCAAGAAAGCCGGGAAATCCTCTGTAGATTTTCCGGCTTTCTTGTTGTTTAATTTGGCAGCCAGCAATTTTCTATATAAACCGGTTCCAGCTGCTTTGCTTGTAAAGCGTGATTTACCGTTTCAAAGAGAAGGTCAAGGCGGGACAGGTAGATTTGTTTGCCGCCATACTTTGCCGGGCCAAAGGGTACAAAAAAGATGCTTTTTAAACTCATGATTTGTTGAATGTTTTGCAAAAGATTTTCCGAGTTGCCGTTGGCCACCAAGGCCAGCACAAGCGGTTTACCACTTTGCAGGTATTTCACAGGTTTCGCCAGAGAAACAGAAGTGGAGCGGGCATTCACCAGTTTGGCCAAAAAGTTTCCGGGACACGGAGCAATGACCATAATATCAAAATTTGTGTCATCGGCGGGGTCTTCTGCCTCTTCTGCCAGGGCTGTGGTCATCATTTCCTGGCCGGTAATCTGTTCGATGATTTCTTTTGTCCGTAAAAATTCCTCATTATATTCGGGATGATCCGAAGTAGCTAAAAATAAAGGATAAATTTTTGCTCCGGCGGCAGCCAATTTACGAATTTCGTCCAGAATTGCCGGCATGGAAAAATGACCTTCCGGTAAAGCAAAGCCAATATGTTTTCCTTGTAGGCTCATAAAATTTCCCCCTTTATTTGCAGTAATATATATGCAGATAAAGGGGGGATAGTGCCTGTCCGCAGTCGCTTACAAATTAAGGATATTTTCCAGTCCGTAAATTACGCCTTCGCGTTGCATAATTGCTTTAATGCCTAAAAGCACTCCCGGCATAAAAGAGGTGCGGTCGATGCTGTCGTGGCGAATGGTTAAAGTTTGCCCGATGCCGCCGAAAATGACTTCCTGGTGGGCCACTAATCCAGGCAGGCGGACGCTATGGATATGGATGTTTTCCAGATTGCCGCCCCGGGCGCCGGGCAATTTTTCCAATTCCTCCACCTGGCTTTTACCGATTTTGGCCCGCGATTTCGCAATCATTTCCGCCGTTTTCAGGGCGGTGCCGGAAGGGGCATCAATTTTTTGGTCATGATGCAGTTCAATGATTTCCACATGGGGCAGATATTGGGCGGCGCGGGCGGCAAAAAGCATCATCAGTACGGCACCGATGGCAAAATTGGGTGCAATGAGGACACTGGTGCCATATTGTTGCGACCATTGGCGAATAGTTTCCAGGTCTGCCTCGGTAATACCTGTTGTTCCCACTACCGGCCGCACTTTTAGTTTTAGGGCCGTTTCAATATTTTGCATCACGGCAAAGGGGGTGGTAAAGTCCACCAGCACATCGGGCTGGGACTGTTTGAGAGCAGCGGCCAGATCATTTTGCACCGGAATTTGCAGCTCGCCAAGTCCCACATGCGTGCCGAGCTCACTGCCGTCTCCTTTAATGTCAATGGCGGCCACAAGTTTTAAGTCCGGATCGCCGGAAACGGCGCGGACGACAGTTTTTCCCATATTGCCAAGAGCGCCGTTGACGGCAACTTTTATCGTCATATGTATCATTCCTCCCTGGCATGCTAGACCGATTATATTTGCATTGTCTTATATCGACTGTGCAATGTCAAGTATGGAGTCGAATTAGATGGCAAAGGAGCGGGTAAGCTATAACAGATTATTTTTCTTATCTCCAAGATTTTTGTTTTTAACAAACGAGGAGGCTGCAAAAAATGACGATAAAAGTTGGCATCAACGGTTTCGGACGCATTGGCCGTATCACTTTTCGCGCCTTACAGCGCCATGAGCAGCTGCAGGTGGTGGCCATAAACGATTTAACTGACAATAGTACTTTGGCACATTTATTAAAATATGATTCTCTTTATGGACGTTATTCCCAGGAAGTGGAGATAAAAGGTGAAAAGCTGGTGGTGGGCGGCCGGGAAATTCAAACCTTTGCCGAAGCGCACCCGGAAGAAATACCCTGGGGAGAGCTTGGGGTGGAGATTGTCATTGAAGCCACCGGTAAGTTTCGTACCCATGAGAAAGCGTCCCTGCATTTGCAGGGGGGTGCTAAAAAAGTTATTGTCACTACTCCCGTCAATGATGCCGATATCATTATTGTTCTAGGTGTCAACGAAAAGCTGTATGACCCGGACAAACACCGGATTATTTCCAATGCTTCCTGCACCACTAACGCCTTGGCTCCCATTGTGAAAGTGCTGCATGAAAATTTCGGCATTAAAAAAGCCCTCATGAATACTACTCATTCCTATACCAATGACCAAAAGCTTTTGGATTTGCCCCATCCGGACCTGCGGCGGGCCCGGGCGGCGCAAGTCTCCATGATTCCCACCACCACGGGAGCCGCCAAAATGGTGGGTAAAATTATGCCTGAACTGGAGGGGAAAATTGACGGTTTCGCCGTGCGTGTGCCGACGCCTACAGTGTCCTTGGTGGATTTGGTGGCGGAAGTGGAAAAGCCGGTAACGGCGCAGGCAGTTAACAGTGCTTTGCAAAAAGCTACAGAAAGTGAAGAGCTGCGGGGGATTCTTGGGTACAGCGAGGAGCCTTTAGTATCCGTGGATTATAAAGGAGTTTCTTTTTCCAGTACGGTAGACAGTTTATTAACGCAAGTTTTGGACGATAATTTGGTCCGTGTGGTGGCCTGGTACGACAATGAATGGGGTTATTCGCACCGTGTGGCCGATTTGGCAGCATATATAGCCAGAGCTAAGAGCCGGTAGCGGCAGGAATAAAGGTCCCGTTACAAGAATATACTACCTATTTAGGTGGAAGAGTTTGGCTTACGAGGAGGGTTTTAATGGCGGAGATTTCTTTTGGGACCGACGGGTGGCGGTCAGTGATTGCCGAAGATTTTACTTTTGCCAATGTACGCTGTGTGGCGCAAGCCATTGCACAGCACTTACAGGCGCAAAATTTGACGGAACGGGGAATTGTCATCGGGTATGATACGCGTTTTTTAGCAGAAAATTTTGCCACGGCGGTGGCGGAAGTAATGGCCGGCAACGGCATTAAAAGTTTCCTTTGTAAAAAGTTTACCCCTACGCCGGCTGTTGCCCATGCCGTTACTGTTTTAAAAACCGGTGGCGCCATAATGCTGACCGCCAGCCATAATCCGGCTGAATATTCCGGCATAAAATTTATACCTGCCTACGCCGGGCCGGCATTGCCGGAAGATATAGATCCCATTGTGGCTTATTTAGCAGAAGTGCTAAAAACAGGTGCCGTAAAGAGAATGAGTCTGGAAAAGGCAAAAGAAGGCGGCCTTGTGGAAACCATTGAGCCGCTGCCTGCTTACATGGAGCATATAGAAAAATTAATTGATTTTGCCGCCATTAAGCAAGCAGGTCTGAAAGTTGTGGTTGATCCCATGTATGGAGCGGGGATGGGGTATCTGGAGACAATTTTAGGCAAGCACGGCTGTCAAGTTCAGGCCATTCATAATTGGCGGGACCCGCTTTTTGGCGGTTCTTTGCCGGAGCCGACAAGGCAGCATTTAAATGCTCTCAAGGCAGAAGTGAAAAAAAGCGGGGCAGATCTTGGTGTTGCCTTTGACGGTGATGCCGACCGTTTAGGCGTAGTGGACCCCCAGGGGCGTTTTTTCAGTCCCAATGAAATTCTTGTTTTATTTTTAGAGTATTTAGTTAGCACCCGCGGTGCCAAAGGGGCGGTGGCCCGCACTGTAGCCACCACGCATATGTTGGACCGCATTGCTGCATACTATGGTTTTGCAGTCATCGAGACACCGGTTGGTTTTAAATATATTGGGCAGGCTTTACGGGAACAAGGTGCTTTTTTAGGCGGGGAGGAAAGCGGCGGCGTCAGCATCCGCGAGCATATCCCTGAAAAGGACGGGATTTTTGCAGCCCTTTTATTTATTGAAATGCTGGCGAAAACCCAGCAAACTGCTGCCCAGTTGCTGGATGATCTGAACCGGCGTTTTGGCCCTGTCTACAGTGAACGGCTGGATGTGCGCACCACAGTAGAAAAAAAGCATGAGATAGTAGCAAGGGTTAAGGCATGGGAACCGCAAAGCCTGGCCGGTATTCCGGTGAAGGAATCTAATCGTGTAGATGGGTTAAAAGTAGTGTTAGCAAACGGCAGCTGGTGTTTGGTGCGCCCCTCCGGGACAGAGCCTGTATTTCGCATTTATGTGGAAGCAGCCAGCGAGGCGGAAAAAAAGAAAATCCAGCAGGAGGTGAAAACTGCCTTATGTGTGCCACTTTAAGTAAAACAATTGATCTGGCTCAAACCAGTGGTTTGCCCCTGTCTGCCGACCATAAGGGGCGGTTAATTTTCGGTGAAGGTTTAGCGGCTGTTACTCCTGCTGTCCGCAGGCTGGCAGAGATGCAAGAGGTACTTTTGGATGCGGGGGCAGACGGACCGGATGAACTTTATTATATGTACCGCGGTGTTTGCCGGGTGCAGGATCAGGAGCTTATTGCCAAACACGGACTGCGCTATGATGTAACGGTCATCCGGCCGGGCCAAATCGGCAGGGAATATATGAAAACAGCCGGCCACTACCATCCATACAAGCCAAACACGGAGTTTACTTACCCTGAAGTTTATGAAGTTTTAGCCGGCAAAGCCCATTATCTTTTGCAGACGGAACCTGATGAAGACGGCGTGGACGCCATCTTAATCGAAGCGGTGGCCGGTGATAAAGTTTTAATCCCGCCCGGGTATGGCCATATTACCATTAATCCCGGCCAGGAATATTTAATTATGAGCAATTGGGTGGCTGCCGATTTCAGCTCTGTTTATGGCCCCATTAAGGAACTGGGGGGCGGGGCCTTTTTTGAAGTGGCTACAGACGGTGAAGATGAAGAGTTTGTGGTAAATCCAAATTACCGGCCCACGCCGCGCCTGTCCCTGCAGCCGGTGAAAAATTGTCCTGAATTTGGCCTTGTAAGCGGTAAACCGATGTACCAAGCCTTTCTGGCCAACCCTGCACAATTTACCTTCCTTACCCATCCGGAGAAGTTTTTTTAAAAAAAAGCGGCTCGCTTTGACAGCAAGCCGTTTTTTAGTGTTTGTCAATAATTTGCAGTTTACGGGAACGGATGCGACCGCCTTCAGCTTTGTTCATGCGGATTTCCAGGACACCGTGCCTGTATTCTGCCGTAGCCTCGTCCGGTTTAACTTCAACCGGCAGCGGAATAGTGCGGGAAAAGCGGCCGTACCTGCGCTCAATCATGCGGTAGCCTTGTTCGTCCCGGTCCGCACCGCGTTTAATTTCACCGCTAATGGTAATTTGCGTTTCATCCACGGTAACATCCAATTCTTGCGGATCAACTCCGGGAATTTCGGCACTGACGATAATTTCTTTTTCCGTTTCATGAATATCTACAGACGGCCCGGGCATACGGTGAAAAGGTTGGCCACGCATGGGTAATAGGGGACTGTCCGGAAAAAGATGCGCCATTTCGTCCCGCAGCCGGGCAAATTCACTAAAAGGATTCCAGCTTAAGTGATGTGGCATCAACATCCCCCCAATTTTTTTTGCTTTCGTTATTATTTTGTCAATTACATAAAGCATTATGCGAACCTGTCATGGCAATTTTAAGTAATTTTTTATAAAAAAGCACAAGCAAAACACCAACCGGAAACGGCTGGTGTTTTAAGCGCAATTATGCTTTTTTCGCTTTGACAAATCTTGCTTCAACGTCTTCCCAGTTGACAATGTTCCACCAAGCTTCTACCCAGGCAGCTCTTTTATTTTGGTACTTGAGGTAGTAGGCATGCTCCCAAACATCACACACAAGTAGCGGCACAACTCCCCAAATCGTTAAATCTTGATGTTTTTCCGCCGTCATAATTTCCAGTTTGTTGGCATACGGGTTCCAGACCAAAAGGCCCCATCCGGATCCTTCCACTGCCACCGTTGCTGCCGTGAAATGCTTTTTAAAGGCTTCAAAACTGCCAAAATCTTTTTCTATTTGTTGTGCAATTGTTCCTTTAGGTGTGCCGCCGCCATTAGGACTCATATTTTCCCAAAAGATACTATGTAGAATATGACCTGCGCCATGAAATGCCAGTTCTCTTTCCCAGTGCTTAATGAGGGTGTAATCTCCTGCAGCCCGTGCTTCTGCCAGTTTAGCCACCGCATTATTGAGTCCGTCTACATATCCTTTATGATGCAAATCGTGATGAATTCTTACCGTTTCTGCGTCATAATGGGGCTCAAGGGCGTCATAAGCATAGGGTAATTCCGGCAAAGTGTAAGTCATATAGACACGCTCCTTTTACATTTTTTCTCTTTATTTTTTAGTATAACATTTGGCACGGAAAAATAGTTAACAAAGAATTTAAAGTGAAAAACCTTTATACAAAAAAAACGGCACAATTTTTGTGCCGTTAAAAAAGGAGTTGTTATGATGTTAGAACAAACACTAGATTACACTATAAACAAAAAATTTGCAAAAAGCAATACCTTTTTGTCATTAATTGCATAAGGTGCTTTCTTTTCCGTATGTGCTTCCTGTTTATCTTTGCCATTGTAAATTTTCTGCTATTTTTATCAGTTCAGCTTTAGGTAAATCAATTCCGTTCACAATAAAAATTTTACCCTCGTATTTAAAAACAAGTGTTATGATGTTTTCCTTTTCGTAGCAATCAGCTTTTTGCCCATTTAAAATTAAAGATTCATGTTTAGCGTCTTCTGTATCGATGCCGGCCATGCTGTCTTTTCCTAATTGCCTAATAAATATTTTTCGATGGTTTTCATCTTTATAAGCAGCTAAATAGTAATCACCATGAATCTCCATTACTTCATTGGTAAAACCTTCAGGAATGTATGTTGGTAAAGCAAGATTTAAGCTGTGTTCATTGGGAATAACTGTAATCTTTGTATGGTCTTCAAAATGTTCTAGAACATAGTTCAAAAAAGTGGCACGAAACGCTTCCACACTCATGATAGTAGCATAAAAAATGAGGATGAACAAAAAAGCTGCTGCAACAATTTTAGGTGCAAGTTTACGCCATCGCTTTAATTGTTCTTGACGTTTAACTTGTTTAAATAGTTTTTGCATCTTTTTTTTCAAAGGGGGCAGAGAAAGTATAACGTGTGGAAAGTTCCTGGTTAGTGGGATATTGCTTGTTAATTTTATTAACATGGTTTTCCAGGGCTTGCTTAATCATCTCATCAAGAATTTTATTTTTTAGTTTTTCGTCTGTACTCATATTTTTTATCCCCTTTGCTCAATTGGGAAACTAAAATTTTTCTTGCCCGGTGCAGCCGCACATAAACATTATTTTCTGTAATGGATAACATTTCTGCTATTTTTTCCACCGGCAAATCATGAAGATATCTTAATTTAAGAACGGTCGCATATCTGGGATTCATAGTATCAATTGTTTCTTCCAGAATTCTTAAACTGTCTTTACTTGCGATTTTCTCCAAGGGGGGAAGTGAAGTATCTGCTGTCTCTATGATTTTATCATCAAGAAAGTATAATTTTTTTTGTTTATTATAAATATCAATGGCAACATTCTTTACTATGGTAACCAAGAAACTTTTAGTTTTTTTACATTTTATCTCTAAAATTTCAAAATCATATTTTGCCAATTTCAAAAAAGCCGCATGTACAGCATCTTCTGCCAGACTTTGATCCTGCAAAATTTTATAAGCGACGTGCAGCATTAAATAAGAATATTCATGATATAACTGTACCAAAATGATGCTTTTATCTTTCATGAAAATTTCCCCCAGATTGCTGTTTTGGGAAGGAGGTGGAAAATTGCCATATTTTTATAATGTATCGCTTCTTTAGCTCTAGAATAACATGAAAATTGAGAGTAAAATGTAATAATGTGTCGAAAATATTTTAAATTTGTTTTACAGATTTTTGAAAGCAGTAAAAAATTTTCCAGGTTTTTGTAGTGCGGATAAGGTTGATTTTGCAAAAGAAAAAGACAGTACCTTGACTGTCCGGTCATCAACCTTCCACTTGTCCGTTTCGCTTTGCCGGATTAAGATCCAATTGAACGGTTGTTTTCTTTGCCGTTTATTCCAGTTGGTCAATTAATAATTTTGCAATTTCAAGATATTTGTTTTCTGTCAGCTGCTCAGTGATTTTGCCGTAAAGGCAATAATTAATTTTCCCGTCATGCCATATCAGTGTAATTACGTCGCTACCATTCGGTATTAATATTTGCACTTCAAGATTGTTAATCTGCACTACTTCGGATCTTTCCTCTCTGTGCTTCCCTAAAGTGAATTGTTCAGTTGATACTAATGTTTCGAAAAATACCGGGAAAGAAGCTTGCCCATCATCATAGCTCCAGCTTTGCATCACGGACAGATGGGAATCTTCCTTTAAAGGATTCTGTTTGATAATAAAAATATAAAAATTATCGTTAAATCCCGGCGGCAAGTTATTTATAATTGTTGGGACTTTATATCCCGCTATAATTTCTGCTTCTTCAATTGATTGGGCATAATAACCTTTTTCATTAAGTGCTTTATTAACCTCACCCCAATCAATTATTATTTCTGCGTCTTTAGCGTTTTCAGTGCAGGCTTTGAAAAGAAAAGTCAGAAGACAGATTAAGATCATGGCAGTAATATTTCTCTGTCGTCTTTGTAACCCCATAGATCCAATCCCCCTCTTTTTGAGCTATTTTAGATTTTATCCTTGTCGGGAAAGCAATAGTTTTTATGGTTCTAAATGTAAAAGCAAGCACTAGATTTTTTATCTATAGAAGGAGCCCCCTTTTCCGGTTCTATAAATATAACCGGAAAATATAACCGGAGAAGGAGGCTTTTTGGTACACTTTGTGTCATCTTTTAAAAAAATTTTTATCAGTTCCTCCAGGGAGAAAGCAACATTTGCTCCTTAGTAATTCACTTTTTTTACTGAACTGTACTTTTTAACTGGCTAAATTAGGAAGAATGTATTCCGAATCCGCTTTTATAGTTGCAACAAAACCGGTTTCATCAATTAAACATAAGTAATAATTTTCAGTATATAACTGCCAATCGCCAACTATAGTGACAAGGAGATTGCCGTCATAAAAACCTATTCTGTGAAAAAGAAAATCTTTTTTATTTTCGTTTTTGAAATAATCCGTGCCGCTAAGTGTTGCTATATCCAATAATATTTCAGCTGTGTAATTGCCAAGATTAATTT
>JAAYMK010000055.1 GCA_012521405.1 Bacillota bacterium | reverse complement strand
TGCTGCGCGGGAAAAGATAGAGTTCCAAGTCCTGCTTCCGGAGACACCACTTTACCTTTTTACGGACGGCGACCGTTTAAAACAAGTTTTTATTAATCTTTTAGATAACGCTTTTAAATTTACCGCCAGCGGCGGGCAAGTGGTGCTTAAAGCGGAAACAAATGAGCAGTTTATTTATATTTCCGTGGAAGATACCGGCTGCGGCATTGCCCCGGAGGAACTGCCCCGGGTGAAAGAAAAATTTTACAAAGGCAAATCCAGCCAGGCGCAAAGCGGCATCGGCCTTTCCCTTTCCGATGAAATTGTCCGTTTAATGCAGGGCAGGCTGGAGATTCAAAGCCAGTTGGGGCGGGGCACCTGTGTAACGGTGACCCTGCCTTTGCAGGAGGCGGCAGGATCATGAAAAATTTGCTCTTTGTGGTTTTACTTTTAAGCCTGGCCTTGCTGGGTAGCATTTATTTCAGTCAAGCATCTGATTTTACTTTGCGCTTGCTGCCGCCGGCCGTACCACCGCTGCCCCTGCAAGGCACGTGGGAAATTACGGCACCTTTGCAACAGCCGGAAAGCGATGCCGCCTTGCCGCAGGCCCAAAACTGGCGGGGACAAAAGATTTATATAGACCAAAACCGTGTGCTGCTGGGGCAATATCTTTTGGATGCTTCCTCCTACCGGGTCAAAAGAGTTCCGGCCCAAGCTTATCTCACCTCCCAAAAACAAGCCTTTCCAGAGGATTTTAAGTTCACCCAAAGCTCTCTAGATGTTATTACCCTGGCGGACGACCACCGCTTCTTTTGCGAACTGATACCCCTTAGTGCAGAGGAATTTATCCTGAATCTTTTCAGTCAAAGCTTTTACGTCCACAAAATTGCCGCCACCGTGGAGGAAAAAGTTTTTGCCGGCAGCGCCAAAACCATCGTGGATTTGGCGGCCCCCGCCCAGGCAAGCGGGATTCCCACAGGGCTTTTACTAGGCCTGCGCCGGCCCCATGGTGACGGTTATAAGTACCGTACTTTATGGCTGCCCCTGAGTGAGCAGCAGCTTACTTTAGTCCTGGAAACAGAAAAAATTGTTTTTCCCCGGCGCAGCGGCTTTTATGAACTGCAAATTAAAAGCACCGCCACAGAAGACGTGCTCTTTGCCGCCAAGCTGCCTGAAGAATTTGAAACGGAGCGGCTTTTGCAAGCACAAACAGAAACAACCGTGCGGCGCCGCCTTGATTATGTGGGCAATGACTACATCTCCCTTTGTGAAACTTACACCGTACCGGATTTTGGCGGCAAGAAAAAGGAAAAATCCGTCCGCAAAATTGTGGCTGTAGACAGCCTTCCTGCCACCCCCGCAGTCACCATGGATGAGCTTTTGGGGAATAAAAATCTTAACATGCTGGCAGGCGCCGGCGCAGGGGAAGAAAATTTCGGTTTGGTCCGCCGGAACGGATACTGGATTTTTCAGGGGCGCAGCTTCTCCTACCAGGAAGGCCAGGAGAAATTTGTTGATTTCCCTTTAAGTATCATCCCCCCTAACCACCTGGTGTTTTCGAATGAGCTGGCTATCCCCTGGCCCCGCGTAAAAAACCATGTCCCCCAAGCCCGGGACGTTTTAACTTCACCTACCGAAGAGGTAGCTTTCGTTTTTACCCCGGGGGAAATTTTAATTTATACTCTGCAGCAAGGGAACCTGGCGGCTTCGCCCTTACAGAAAATTCCCCTTTTGCCGGGGGAGGAAATTATCATGTCCGAGTGGGCCCTAGGTCATTATGTGGACAACTGGACGCTCTTTTTGCAAAACTTTCAAGCATAATTTGTGTCGCAAATTTCTTTCGCCGGCAGGAAGATTTAACTACCTGCTGGAATTGTATAGCATAAAACTAAAATTTCCGCCCCACGATGCGCCGAGGAGGACAAAATGAAAAGACGCAAAAAACAGCAGCAACGACAAAGAAAAATACCTTATCTTGTACTGATTTTGGTTTTTCTGGCGGCAGTCATCATCATCAAAAACAATTGGCTTGATGAACTTTTGGCACCTGTCTTTCACTTTATGGAAGCGGCCGGCGAACCTGTAAACGCACAACCGTCCAACAGCCAGGACGAAAAAGAGCCTATTGCTCCCGAAACTCCTCCTGTCCCAGAGCCAGAGGAGGAGCCACAGCCGCCGGAACCGGCGGAAGAAGAGCCTGAGGCAGATTATTTAATTTTAGTTAATAAAGAAATTGCCTTGCCGGAAGATTTTGTGCCCCCCAATCTTACCATCCCCAATGTGCGCTTCAGCCAGGAAGGCAGGGCGGAAATTAAACACCTGCAGGCAGCGGCAGCCCAAGCTTTAGAAGCAATGTTTGCCGCCGCAGAAGAAGAAGGAATTATTTTATATGCCGTCTCCGGCTACCGTTCTTATGCCCTGCAAAAATCTGTTTATAACCGCCATGTGCAAAATTCCGGCCAAGAATATGCCGACCGCATCAGCGCCAGGCCCGGCCATAGTGAACACCAAACAGGGCTGGCCATGGATATTACCAGTAAAAGTGTAGGTTTCGGTCTGAAAACAAAATTCGGCGAAACGCCGGAAGGTCAATGGGTAGCAGAAAATGCCCATCGCTTTGGCTTTATTATCCGCTACCCCAAAGGCAAAGAAGATTTAACCGGTTATAATTATGAGCCATGGCATTTAAGATATGTGGGCAGGGAGGCCGCCAAAACCATTTACGAAAATGACTTGATTTTAGAAGAATATCTTCGCCAATACGTAGACCCTTCCGTTTAAACCAAAAAATGCACATAGCCAAAAAGCCTATGTGCATTTTTCCTTGTCGTCAAAAGCTATTTACTTTTACCGGCACGATCGGCTGCCTTTATTGTCTGGTCTCAACCAGGTGTATCGCCGACAACAAACCGTCGGCACTGTCAAAAATCACATCCACCTGATGATCTCCAGCGGTGTAAGACCATACCAGGCTGTCAAGATAAAACTCATCTTCCGCATTGGGGTCCTGATATACTTCATCGGGCTCCCCTAACAGGGCGCGCACATCATCGGGATTCATGCCTAAATTCAATCCGTAAACCTCATTGCGCCCCAGGTAAACAATCCTTACCACATCCCCGTGGGGATTTTCCTCATCATCCCAATCAATGGTGCAGAAAAAGATCACATCATCATAACTTAAAAAAGTCCCGCCGGCAAAATAATCCCAAGCTTCCGGCTCCCCTAAGGCAGCCATAACCTGCTCGCCGCTATCACCTAAGGCAATCTCGATGCCGGTCATCTTGCCTGCAAAAGCTTCCGCCAACAACTCTTCCCTTTGCCCGGCAGTTTCTGTTTCTTCTGTGACAGGTTCTTGGTCTTCGTGCGCGTCCGGCTTTGTTTCTTCATTTTGCACCTGCTTTTCACCTTGGGCCGCATTTTCTCCCGCCGGCACTTCCTCTTTGCCGCCGCAGCCCGCCAGATTAAAAATCATCAATAATACCAGTGTAAGAACAGCTAATTTTTTCATGTATTACCACCTCCTCGTCCTGCCGGCAAACCTTTCCCCGCAAAACTATTTGACATAAATCCCTTAAATCCTTTTCCCCACTGGCTTTGATAACAAAGTATAAAAAAATCCCCCTTAATGGGGGAATAATTTTCGCTTTTATTGCTCCAGCCACATGTCGTGGTGATCCCAGCGGGTAAAGCCATGCTTCATATAGCTGGTATGCACTTTGCCGTTATGCAGGAATGCGCCGGGGGATTGGAAAAGCGGAATAATTAAGGCTTGCTCCGTCATATAATCCACGATTTTTTCCGTGGCGGCTTTTTGTTCCTCAAGGGTAAAGGCTTTCAGGGATTCGTTAAAGAGCTCCACCAGCTCCGGCGGACGTCTGAAGCTGGCCAGGTTGGTCATGGGCTGCGGACCGAACCAGCGGTGTGCCGAAACCAAATAGTTCATATCGGTACCGGAGTACATTATCACCAGATCCTTCCAGCCGTTTACAAAGACATCCTGCAAAAACCGGCCGGCATCGGCAATATCCAATTCTACGATAAAACCGGCATCATTTAAGTAATTGGCAAGGGCTTCTGCCGTATCATTGCGGCCGCCGTCAGAGACGCTGGCCAAAAGCGTCACTTTCAAACCGTCAGCATAACCGGCTTCCGCCAAAAGCTCCCGGGCTTTTTCCGGGTTGTACGGACGTACCGGCTCGCTGCGGCCACCCCATTCTCCCTCCGCCGCCACAGCGTGAAGCGGGCTGGTGTAGCCATAGCCTAAAGCATCACAAATGGCCTGCTTATCGATGGCATATTCCAAAGCTTCTCTCACGCGCAAGTCGTTAAAGGGAGAGTTGGGATCCATGGTATTGGGCATGAGGTGGTAATATGCGCCGGCCCAGCCGGACTGGCGGACAAAGCCTTTGTCTTCTAACTCCCGCACATACTGCGGCGGTGCACTTAACCAAATGTCAGCCTCGCCGGCTTCCATTTTGGCAGCCGCCGTGGTGGCTTCAGGAATATAAGTAATCTCAATGCGGTCAAGATAGGGTCCTTCCCGCCAGTAATTGGGGTTTTTCACCCAAATCATGTGGACGTCCCGCTTCCATTCTTCCAGCATAAAGGGACCTGTGCCCACAATATTGGTGCGCGCCCATTCGGCTCCGCCGTTTTTCTCATAAGCTTCGCGGGAAAAGATGGGTGTATAACCCCAATTGGGGAGAAGCTGGTTATGCCATTCATGGACGTGGAAAACAAGGGTGTAATCATCCACCACTTCAATTTCCTTTAAGAGGTCATTAAACATTAATTTTTGTATATATGATTCATAGTTCCACTTTACCACATCAGCCGTTAAATCTGTACCGTCGTGGAACTTAATCCCTTCCCGCAGTTTAAACGTAATGGTTCTGGCTTCCGGATCTTCTTCAAACCATTCCGCCAGCTGCGGTTCATGGGTACGATCTTCGGAAACTACCAGCAGCATTTCCGCCGCCCCTAAAACGGATCCTGATTCTGCAGGTCCCATTTCAGGATAGTAACTTAATACTGCAGGCCCGGCGCCGGTTATAATCCGCAGCGTCCCGCCCCAAACAGGCTCTTTTTCCGCGGGCCCCGTTTCCTCTATTACCGGTTCTTCCGGCGTTGCCGCAGGTTCCTCGGGTGTATTCTCGGCTGCATTTTCCTTGCCGCAACCAACGGCCAGTACCATCATCAGTACTAAAAGTAAAGCAAGTCCGATAAAGATTTTCCTTTTGGACATCTTTGCGCCTCCCTCTTTTTTCTAGATAAGCATGTTCCATCTTATCTATTGCAGGGTATAGGCTTAAAACCTTACAGCGTCTGTCCTTTGCTTGCGGAAGATTAACTTGCACACAAACTCAAACCGATTTCCCAGACCCCCTTTTGGCAAGAGTATTTTCAGCAAAATTTTATTTAGCGCCAGCTTACTTCTATAATATGATATATTGCTCGAATAGTCAAAATTTTTTGATATGTTTTTTAATTCAGCCTATACATAAATTTCCTATTTAGTGTATGGCGATAAATAATGCTGAGATGGCGATTAGGGAAAAGACATTGAAAAGATCGTCTGAAAAATGCTATAATTACGACAGATTTAATAATTTTAGAAAGGGAGCAGTGATATGGGATCCAGGTACAAGCATGTTTTTACGCCCATTAGGATCAGAGGTGTTGATTTTAAGAACCGTATCATCATGGCACCGCCGTCACCTAACGTAGCCAGCCATGACGGCTTTGTAACACGCGATTTTGTGGATTGGATGCGTCCCTTCGCACGCGGCGGCGCAGCCGTTCTCTATGTCGGCAACGCCTCCATCGACAGAACTGAATGTTTTGACGAAGATTACCAACTGGAATTAAATGACGACAGAGCTATCCTGCCGCTTTCCTGGTATGCGGAAATGGCCGCCCAGTACGGTTGCCACGCATCCCTGGAAATTAACCACAACGGTAAGGATACAGCCTTTGAAGCGGTAGGACATCCTCCCTACAGTGCTTCTCCCATTATAACCGCCAGTGAATACACAAGGGCCAAACGCTTGGGCCGTGACCCCATCCCGGCCATTGAAATGACCCACGAAAAAATCGCCGAAACTGTGGAAAAATACGCCATGGCCGCTTTCCGGATGAAGCAGGCCGGTATGAATATCGTCCTTGTCCACGGCGGTCACGGCAACCTTATCAGCCAGTTTGCCAGCCGCCTCTACAATAAGCGGACGGACGAGTACGGCGGCTCTTTGGAAAACAGAGCCCGTTTTGCCATTGAAGTCTGCAAGGCCATCCGGGAAAAATGCGGCGAAGATTTTGTCATTGACTACCGTATTTCCGCCGATGAAATTGCCGAAGACGGCATGCACTTTGAAGAAACTCTCGACTTCATTGAACTGATTAAACCGTATATCGATATCATTAACGTCTCCGCCGGTTTACACAGCGACTTTGACTTCAAATATTACCGCAACTGGTGTCAGAACTACTTAATGCCCAGGGGCTACAACGCCCACTATGCCCGGGATGTCAAGAAACGCCATCCGGATCTGTTGGTAACGGCAGTGGGCTCCATTGTCAGCCTGGATATGGCTGAACAATACATCTCTGAAGGCTGGTGCGACTTTGTGGCCATGTGCCGCCCGCTCATGGCAGACCCGGAAATGCCCAGAAAATATGCCATGAATATGCCTGAAGAGCGCCGTCCCTGCCTGCGTTGCGATCAGTGCGCCGCCCGTCTCTTCCCGCCGCGGCCCCTCACCTGTGCCGTTAACCCGTATTTAAGCATGGTCTTTGAGTTTAAAGACGGCCGCGTACCGAAAGCACCCGTAAAGAAAAAAGTAGCCGTTGTGGGCGGCGGTCCGGCAGGTATCCAAGCCATGCTTGCCCTGTGCGAGCGCGGGCACGACGTTACTCTCTACGAAAAAACGGGACAACTTGGCGGTAATTTAATCGGTGCAGCGGCACCGCCCTTCAAAATTGACTTGCAAGACTACGTCGAGTGGCTCATCCGGCAGGCGAAAAAAGCTCCCGCCAGGATTCTTTTGAATACGGAAGCCACAAAGGAACTGCTGGAAATTGAAAACTACGATGCCATCATCATTGCTGTGGGCGCCGAACCCATCATCCCCAACCTGCCCGGCATTGACAAGCCCCACGTCCACTGGGCACCCGATGCGGAACTGGGTAAAGTTCCTGTGGGCGACAAGATTGCCATTGTGGGCGCCGGTGCCGTGGGACTGGAAGCGGCTCTGGACTTTAAACAAGCCGGCAAAGGAGTCTTTGTAGTGGAAATGCAGGACGAAGCAACACACGGCCTGACACTGCGCGCCAGTGCCGGCAACGCTGCTAACGAAATCATGTCCCTGATGAGAGAACATAAGATTCCGCTTTACCTCGCCAACCGGCTGGAGGAAGTCTGCGACGATAAGATCATCTGCCGCGACCTGAAAAGCGACAAACTTGTGGAATATGAATGCGACACGGTTCTGTTGGCCGTCGGTATGAAGCCGCGGCTTGATGTGGTGGATGCTTTGCGCCGCTGTGCGCCGGAAACGGAAGTCCACATTGTGGGCGATGCCAGAAAAGTGGGCAATATTTCCACCGCTGTCAACAGTGCTTTCCAAGCCGCCGTGCACATTTAAGTAAGTGCTTTTTGTTGCCAGTCAAAGCTGTAGTCATACTGACCGGTTTGGCTACAGCTTTTTCTTCTACAAATTCACCAATAGGTCTTCGCAGTAATATGATAGAATAAAATTTTCTCTTGCCCTTTACCCCAGAATTTTTCCGGCCGTCCCAGTTAAAGTAAAAGTTATAAACAAAAGTGCGGCAGCATAAACTTAAACATCTATTTATAATCTCTCCAGGCGGCATTTTTTTTGCCCCTTGCGGCGACAAAAAGCAGCAGTTATTGCTAAATTATTAAAATCTACTCTTAAACTCTTCTGACGCTTGCTGCCCCCAGAAATTTATGGTATGTTAGGCTCACCAAATAGCGGCA
>JAAYMK010000054.1 GCA_012521405.1 Bacillota bacterium | reverse complement strand
GGTATCAAAGCCGAAACCTGCCGTTTCAGGAAAAATAAGTACGGTGGCGCAATAATTTAGCGGAATATAAAGAACGAATAGGTACTATAAATTTTTTGAGCCTTTTTCCCTCACGCCTTATTTTACAGTAAAAATTATGCAATGTCTGTCAAAAAATGTCGCAGATTTTTAAATAATTAAAAATAGTCAATATATTTATAAAATTTAGCAATAATTGTTGCGGAAAGGAAAAGAAACTGTCACGGAAAAGAAATATTTTACTAGATAATTATATTTTGGTAAAACTAAAATCTTTATATTGTCTAACCTGTTTTAACGTGTTACTATAGAGGCGTGATTATATTTTTATGATGAAAGTATTAGTAACAGTGTGTAAAATTGGGGAGTAGCAATGAATTATTTCTTAACTTTTCTTATTGGTTTTTTACTTGTTTATCTACTTATTCCCGGATTAAGGATTCGGGCTCTAAAAATTGGTTTTGTGGACAAACCTACAAAAAGGAAGAATCACAAATATCCTGTCCCCCTTTTGGGGGGAGTTGGTATCTTTCTCGGTTTTATCTGTGGCTATTTTTTAGCCGTCAAACCAAGGGAAAAAGAATATCTGGCAGTCTTTATTGCTGGGTTTTTGATTCTTCTCATTGGTTTAGTCGATGATTGGTATAAAGCAAAGGGGAAAGAATTTCCGGTCTTTCCGCGCTTTATTGTTCACTTGACGGCGGCAGTAATAGTTTATAAAACCGGTATAGTTTTTACCGGTTTTGCCAATCCCTTTAACAACCACTATATTGTGTTGCCGGTATGGTTACAGTTTTTACTGACGGTAACCTGGATTTTTGGTGTTACAACGGTAATTAATTGGTCAGATGGCATGGACGGCCTTGCTGGCAGCCTCACTGCCATTTCTGGCTCTACTTTATTTATTGTTGCCATGGCCAAGGACCAGACACATTCGGCTTTGTTGTCTGCCTTGCTGGTGGGATCAGTACTGGGCTTTTTAAAATATAATAAGCACCCGGCACAGATTTTTATGGGTGACTCGGGGGCTAACTTTTTAGGTTTTATTTTAAGTATCATTGCCCTTGAAGGCGCCTTTAAACATGCCACATTGATATCCCTTTTTGTACCGGTGTTGGCATTGGGTGTTCCCATCTTTGATAATCTTTTTGTGGTGTTGCGCAGGTTTTTAGCGAGAAAACCGATCTATCAAGCTGATGCCGGCCAAATTCATCACAGGTTATTGCGCTCCGGCTTAAAGCCTAAACAGGTTTTAACATTTGTTTGCCTGGTAAATGTCTGTTTTAGTCTTTTATCCATAATTATTTTACTTTTAAATGTTTAAGCATAACTTTAACGGCAATAGATTTGACGGAAATATTAACTGAAAGTGGTAACAATAAAGCTTCCGAGGTGTTTCGGAAGCTTTATTAATGCGTTTATTTTTCCCAGGTCTCCTGTAAACATTTTCTACAGGCGTCACATTTTTTTTCTGCATCATAAATACATTGCCCGGGTCCGTTGTACCATAATTCTTTGCCTTGATAAATACCGCCAAACATGCCTTGCATTAAAGCAGCCTGGAAGAAAATCGGTTTATCAACGCGCTTGAAATTAAGGGGGCAGTGTTGCACACCGGCCGGAATACGTACAATAGTTGGTTTGGTAATAATATATTCTTCATCACCGATCATTAGGGAAATTTCGGCATCAAAGTCGAAAAGATTGGGGAAAGTGCCACCTAAAAAAATCAGGTACTCATCCACATGATGGATATGGGGAATTCTGTCCAAAAAGAAAGGTTTGACAAAAATCTGAAAGCCAATATTAAATTCCGCGCCGGGAATCTGGGAAGCCCCGCGGAAATAGGCTTGTGGGGAATAGACAAAATCGGTTCCGACTCCTTCAGCAACAGCTTCATTATACTCGGGCTGAAGCTCATAAACTAATTTTTCATATTTTCTTCCGCTCATTTTCACATTCCTTTCCCAGTTTTTTGATCAAAGCTTATAAACTATATTCAGCTTAATTTTGTTATATCCTGCTAAATTTAGCAGCTTTGTTTGCATTTGTAGCTAAGGTGCGAAACCCAAAAAACTGTTAAACTAAATGTTAACACGGAAAAGATAATTTTTGCTTTTGGGGCAAGAAAAGCCGTTCCAAGCCCCTTCTTAAAAAATTATCCCAGAAATGCCATTCATGAGATCCGGGGCCCTCTTCATAAGAATGGGGAAAACCAATGCTTTTTAGGTACATACTGAATTTACGGTTTTCATGGACTAGTAAATCGTTGTAGCCGCAGGCTAAATAAAAATCCAGGGGGCAGTCGCTGTTTTCAAGTATTTTTTTGGCTAGGACCTCCGGGGTTTTATCGCTTTTGTGCAGGAGGGAAAGATCGCCAAACACAGTTTCAAAAAAACTTTGGTTTAACCCTCCTAGCTTGCCGTCAGTGGCCGACTCTATAATCCCTCTGACCACTAGGGCAGAACTTAAGGCAATGGTGTGTCCAAACACAGCATAATGTTTTAAGCCGTTATGGAGGGCGCCGAAACCGCCCATGGAGATGCCAGCAAGGACAGTATCTTCCCGCCGGCAAGACAAAGGAAAGAGCTTTCTGGTAAAGGCAACAAGTTCCCGGCCGATAAATTGACTATACATCAGGCCGCTGGCTTCCATGTCAACAAAAAAAGCATGTTGACAAAAAGGAATTACCACGGCCAAATTCATTTTCCGGGCAATTTCCTCAATGGAAGCATAATCATCGATGCCGTTGTGCAGCAAATAAACTGTCTTGAAAGGTTTTTTCTCTGGCTGATGTGTGCCTAAAGCAAACGGAAGCAATACTTTTAATGGCACTAAGCGCCGCAGGCAGTCTGAAAAAAAATTTATCTGTAACCAAGCCATGTAACTTTTTCCGTCCTTCCTTTTTCCTGTAAAGGCATGTTAAAGTTGTTTTTAGTATAGTATAAATATTCAGACTTTTCAAGCAATAAAGGTGATTATTGGCGAAAAGAATTGTCTTGTTCTGCAATTGTTAAAAATTTTTTATAATTTAGCAATTCTGCCGGCAATGTATTGACAATATAGATTGGAAAAATTATGCTTTTAACAAGACTGGAGGAGGAGACGGATGAAAAAACCTTGGTTTAAAAAAATTGGTATCATTATTTTGGTTTTAATATTGATTTTTGTTTTGGGAAGTTTAGCCTGGCGTAGCCTTGTAAAGCGGGTGAACGAGGCGATGTCGGTTTTACAGGAAATGACGGCCATGGTCGAAAGAGGAGATTTGGAAGTAAAAGTTTCCGGAACGGGAACTGTTATTGCTGCTGTAGAAGAAGAGATTCGCACCCGCATAAGCGGTACTATTGCTGAATTTAATCTGAAAGACGGCCAAACGGTGCAAAAAGGTCAAGTCTTGGCGAAACTGGATGTGGAAGATGTGGGCTTAAAAATTGAACAAGCCAGGATAAATCTTGCCCTAGCCGAGCGTGAACTCGCCAAATTACAGCAGGAAAAAACCGCCGCTGTAGTTACGGCACCGGCAACCGGACGGATTACCTGGAAAATAAAAGAGGGTGAGCAAGTACAAAAGGGTAGTGTGGTCGGCACAATTCAGGATTACAATAAACTTAGAATCAGCGGCAAATTTAACCCGGCACAAATAAAAGAGATTCATTCCGGGCAAGATGCGGAAGTTTTCCTGGAAACATTTTTGACTTCCGTTCCCGCCAAGGTGGTTGAAGTAAAATCTGCACCGACGCCCTCAGAAGCCGGGGGCTTACTATATGATGTGATCGCCGAGCTTGACAATCCCGGTGCTTTGACGGCAGGTATGAAGGGAAGGCTGAAGGTATTTACCCCTGAGGAAGAAAAATTGTCAGTTGCCGATTCACCTCTTTTCTTGCCTGAAGCCATAGATGTGCGTGCTCCCATTACCGGTACCGTTACCAAGTTGCAGGTGGAGGGAGAAAAAGAAGTAAAGGAAGGCACTGTTTTAGCTAAACTTAATAACCCGGAACTGGCGGAAACACTGGAGGAACAAATTGCCACGGCAGAATTAAGATTAAAACAAGTACAGTTGGAGCTGGAGGAATTGGAAAGTCAACAGGCTAAACGCGCCGAGAACAGTAAAATTGTAGCGCCCATTGATGGCACTTTAGTAATGCCGGCTGTAAAGTTGGGAATTGGGGATATGGTCAGCCAGGGAACTGTTTTGGCCAGTGTAATTGATTATTCCCAGTTGCAAGCCGTTATCTCGGTGGACGAATTGGATGTGGCGAAAATAAAAAGCGGGCAAAAAGTTACTTTAACTGCCGATGCTTTACCCGAGCAAAAAATTACTGGAACCGTTGCCAATGTTTCCGCACAAGGTTTAAGCCAGAGCGGAGTGGCCACCTTTGATGTTACCATTGCCATTGATCCGGTGGATGGATTAAAAGTGGGTATGACGGTAAATGCCGAGATTCACATTGAAACACGTAAAAATGTTTTACTTATTCCCATTGAAGCCGTGCGCCGGGAAGGGGGACGTAGTTTTGTAACGGTGGCCGATTCGAGCGGAGATGAGGGCATAGCTATACCAAAACAGGTTGAAGTAAAAACAGGAGCGCATGATACTACTATGATTGAAATTTTGGATGGATTAAGCGAAGGGCAGGAAATATATCTGCAGTCAGTAAACCTGCCTTTTAAAGGCATGCCCGGTGCAGAAATGCAAGTACAGTATGCACCGCCAGGGCGGGGAGGATTTTAATGATTAGGCTGGAAGGGATTACAAAAGCATACCAGTTGGACGGCGTGGTGGTGGAGGCCTTGCGCGGAATAGATCTGGAAGTAAAAGAAGGAGAATTTGTCGCCATTGTGGGTCCTTCCGGTTCCGGTAAATCGACATTAATGAATATTATTGGTTGTTTAGATACACCTACTACCGGGAAATACTGGCTTAAAGGCCAAGAAGTCAGCAAGTTGTCGGACAACAAACTGGCGGAAATTCGCAACCTCCTTATTGGTTTTGTTTTTCAAAGTTTTAATTTGCTACCGCGTTTAACTGCCTTGGAAAATGTTGAGCGTCCGTTGATTTATCGTGGCGTCGCGAAAAAAGAAAGGCGTAAACTGGCAGAAAAAGCTTTAGAACGTGTTGGCTTGGCAGATCGGATGTTTCATCGCCCAAATCAGCTTTCCGGCGGGCAGCAACAAAGAGTGGCCGTGGCACGTGCCCTGGTCGGTGACCCGGCCATAATTTTGGCTGATGAACCCACCGGGAATTTGGACAGTGTCTCCGGTAAAGAAGTTATGTCTTTGTTAAGGGAACTTCATGCCCAGGGCAGGACAGTCTTGCTCATTACCCATGACGCAGAGATTGCCCGGCAGGCAGAGCGGCGGGTAAAAATATTTGATGGCAGAATTCAAGAAGAAGGGGAAGTAGGGTTATGAATCTGCTACAAGCTGTACGTCTTGCCTTCGGGGCAATACTGGCAAATAAATTGAGATCATTTCTCACCATGCTGGGTGTAATTATAGGTGTTTTTGCCGTGGTGGCGCTTGTATCTCTTGGTCAGGGTGCTACCAGCCAGGTAACTGCAGAAATCCAGGGAATGGGCTCCAATTTAATTGTTTTGGCTATTCACGGTCGGGGAGGTATGGACAGTCTTACCTTGTCTGAGGCGGAAAGCTTGGCAAAGCGACCGGGAGTCGGTGCGGTAGCGCCTGTTGTGGACGGTTATGCCACGGTAAAATTTGCTACGGAAAGTAGTTACACGAACCTTGTGGGGACAACTCCCGCTTATGCTGTTGTACGCAACCATTTTGCTGACCGGGGAAGATTTTTGGCCGATGTTGATGTACAAAACCGTTTGCCTGTGGCAGTGCTTGGTGCCGATGTGGCGGAAAGACTTTTTGGCGATATGGACCCTGTGGGGCAAGAAATCAGAATTAACGGAGCGGCTTTTACCGTGATTGGTGTGTTGGAGCCAAAGGGTTTCAGTTTAGGCGGCTCATCAGATGATTTTGTCATCATTCCCGCCAGTACCGCAGAGAGGCTTCTACGCCGCCAAGGCATACGCACTGTCTACCTCCAAGCAGAAACAGCGGCAGCAATAGATATGGTAGTAAACAGCCTTGAATCCTTGCTACAACTTTATTTTCGTGATGAGAATGCCTACAATGTTTTTACGCAAGCAGAAATTTTAGATATTTTAAGTGAAGTGACAGGGATTTTAACATTGATGCTTGGGGGGATTGCCGGCATTTCCCTTTTAGTGGGCGGCATCGGCATTATGAATATTATGCTGGTTTCTGTCACTGAACGAACGCGTGAAATAGGCATTAATAAAGCATTGGGAGCGAAAAAGCGGGACATTCTTCTACAGTTTCTGGTTGAATCTATTGTTATCAGCGGTGTGGGCGGCTTTATTGGCATGATATTGGGTTATGGCGCGGTTAAACTTTTTTCCGGTCTTTTTGGTTTTACCATCACATACTCACCGCAGGTAGTTTTTGTGGCTTTTACTTTTTCTGTTTTTGTCGGGATATTTTTTGGGCTTTATCCTGCCAATAAAGCGGCTAAATTAAATCCTATAGATGCATTGCGCTCGGAATAGAGAAAATTATGCGCCTATTGCTTGAGGGGTGATTAATTTGGACAATCAGAGGGAAATCAGGAAAAATTTTGGCAAGCGGGCCTCCAAATACAGAAAAAGTACAACACATGGCAATCAGGAAGATCTTTTGCGCATGCTAAAATTACTCAAACCACTGCCGGATACTGTTGCTCTGGATGTAGCCACCGGCGGTGGGCATACGGCTGTAGCCTTGGCCAAATATGTACAAAAAGTAATTGCCATTGACATTACCCCGGAAATGCTGGAGGAAGCAGCAATACATGCAGCCAAAAATTGTGTTACCAATATAGAATTTCAAATAAGTGATGTGCATAATTTACCTTTTGCTACTGGGCAGTTTGACCTGGTTACTTCCAGGTTTGCACCTCATCATTTTTATGATATCAAAACTGCACTGCAAGAAATGTGCAGAGTGTTAAAGCCCGGTGGATTGCTTTATATTCTTGATTGTTCCGTTTATGACGGTGCGGAAACGGAAAGGGAGATTAACCGCATTGAATATCTAAGGGATAATTCGCATATATGTTCCTATTCCCCGCGCCAATGGCAAGAATTACTGCAGAAACTGCCCCTTAAGCTTTTACAGACGTCTTTTATACAAACACGCTATGTTTTGCCAGATTGGTTTGAGAGGATGGAAGTAGAGCAAAGTACACGTCAGGAAGTTTTTAAAGTCTTAGACAGTCTTTCTGCGGAAGCAAAAGCGCTCTATCCCTATGACGCAAATTATATTACAACATATCGCTTTGAGTTTGTGGCCGCAAAACTTTCATAAAAATGATATTTGTGGTAGAATAAAAGGAAAGTCGTTAACAGGTGCAGGGGGCTTGGGATGAATAAAAACGCAGGTGACAATTTAATTGCCAAAGACCGCTTTGCAGAATATATAGGGCTTGAACTGGTGCATGTACAAAGCGGATATGCCCTTGCCCGCATGGAAATTAAAGATTATCATCTTAATGGAGTGAATGTGGTACAGGGAGGTGCGCTCTTTACTTTGGCGGATTATACTTTTGCTGCTGCAGCTAATGCCGACGGCATAGTTACGCTAAGTATTGATGCGCATATCTCTTATTTTAAGCCGCCTCAGGGGAGGCTGCTTACGGCGGAAGCCAGGGAAATTTCTGCTGGAAGAAGACTTTGTCACTACCAGGTAGATATTTTTGATGAGAACAGGGAACAGGTAGCAAGATTTACTGCGACAGGGTATAAAAAACGGTAAGAGATGCATAAATAACCTTATGTATACATATTTTTAAGGAAGGGTGAAAAAGGATGGCAGTAAAAAATGCAATGACGGCAGATTTTTTACGTTCGGCTTATGGCGGTGAAAGCATGGCGCATATGCGCTACTTAATCTGGGCCGATGTTGCCGAAAAAGAAAAATTTCCAAATATCGCCAGGCTTTTTAGAGCCATTGCTTACGCAGAATGGGCCCATGCCGATAATCATTTTCGTGCCCTTAAAGAGCAGGTTGGCGATTTCAGTGTGACGGCAGGTGCTGTTTTTGGTGCAGGCAAGACCGTAGATAATTTACAAGGTGCCATTGACGGTGAGCTCCATGAGGTAGAGCAGATGTATCCTGTTTATTTAGAAGCGGCACGCTTCCAAAATGAAAAAGAAGCAGAAAGGGCTTTCCATTATGCATTAGAGGCGGAAAAAATTCATGCCGAACTCTTTAAGGAAGCGCAAGAAGCAGCAAAACAGGGAAAAGATTTGGAAATAGGCCCCATTTATGTATGTCCTGTCTGTGGCCACACAGCAAAGGACAATCTTCCTGATGTTTGTCCCGTATGTGGAGTGAAAAAAGAAAAGTATAAACATTTTACCGCTTAAAATCCCTGGATTAATACTTAAAAAGATTTGCGCTGTATGTAAAGCAAAAAGCACTTCTTAGAGAGAAGCTCTCAAGAGGTGCTTTACTTACTCTTTTTTCTTTGCCAATTTTCGGTTTTTACTGCAAGGAAATAGTTTTATGTGTTGCTTTATGCAGGTTAGGCTTTGCCGGCCGGCATTTTTGTTTCCCTTACCATCAAAAATTTTTAGAAAGAGGATTAGACTGTGATAAACCAAAATAACCAAAAAATTTGGAACAAAGCTTTTACCTGTGCTTTTATTGCTAACTTTTTACTTTGTATTTCCCAGTTTATTGTTAACCCTTTAGTTGCAACTTATGCTGATTATTTAGGTGCCAGTGAAGTTATGATCGGTATTATTTCCGGTCTTTACTTCGGTGTTTCTTTTGCTGCCAGGCCTATTTCCGGGCCCGCCATTACCATGTTCCACAAAAAAAAGATCATGATTTTTGCTTATGCTTTAGGTGTAATTGTTAACGTGGGCTATGCTTTAGCCGGCGGGATACCGCTCTTTATTGTCTCGCGCTTTCTCCATGGGTTGCAGTTTGCCTTTATTGGTTCTCTAAACTATACCTTGGCATCCGATAGTTTACCTCCCAAGAAATTGGCTTCGGGGCTTGGTTTGTTTGGTGCCGCTGGAGCCATAGCAACTGCTATTGCTCCCAGTATCGGTTTGGCTTTACGTTCTTGGGGAGAGGCAACCTTCGGCAATCTGGGGGCAGGGTATACTGTTGTTTTTCTGGTGGCTGCTGCTTGTATGGCAATTTCGCTTATTCCTTGCGCTTTAATGCCTTATAAACATAGATCCAAGGAAGAGCTGGCTACACTTGGAGCTTGGTACAAAAATATTATTGCTCCGGAAGCTTTGTTACCGGCAGTGGTACTAACCTTTTTCTCCATGGCACAAATACTTTACACTATCTATATGGAACCGTATGCGCTGGCTAGTGGTATTAAAAATATCGGTCTTTTCTTTACTGTCTATGCTTTTGTTTTGCTTGCCACACGACCCCTTAGCGGCAGGTTAATCGACAAATACGGGATTGCAAAAGTTTTGATTCCCGGCACTCTGATTTTTGCCCTTTCTTATGTTGTAGTTGGCTTAGGTAATTCCTTAACAACAGTTTTATTGGGGGCAGCTTTAGCTGCTTTAGGTTTCGGGTCAGCTCAGCCTGCTATTCAGGTCATGGGTATTCAGTCGGTCACTCCGGTAAGAAGAGGGGTTGCCAGCAATACCAACTATTTTGGCATAGACCTGGGATTTTTCCTTGGACCCACCGTGGGGGCAGTTGCCTATAGTTATACTAAAAGTTACTCAATGATGTTTCTTTTAGGCGTTGTTCCGGTCTTTTTGGCTTTAATCATTTTCCTGGCCGGGTATAAATATCAAAGTAAAATTATTGCACAACGAGCCCTGGAAGCAGAGAAAGAGTGGACGAAAATGAATTTGGCGGAATAAATTTTTGCCCCTTGACGCCGGGAATAAGATTTCCCGCAATGGGGAAAGAATTGTATGAAAGTAAGAGTAAAGAGTGTATGCCAAATGAAAGCATATCAGCAAAAAAGAGATTTTGGGCAAACGCCTGAACCGCGGGCAAGAAAAAAAAAGCTCTGCCGGGGTCTTGCGCTTTGTAGTGCAAAAACATTATGCGTCCCGTTTACATTATGATTTGCGTCTGGAATTGGACGGAGTTTTATTAAGCTGGGCTGTACCGAAGGGCCCTAGCCTTAATCCAACGGAAAAAAGACTGGCCATGATGGTGGAAGATCATCCTTATGACTACCTTGACTTTGAGGGGATTATTCCCGAGGGAAATTATGGGGCAGGCGCTGTTTTAATCTGGGATGAAGGAGTTTACCATGCACCTAATAGCGAGAACCCGGAAGAATCCGCCCGGCAAATACGGGAAGGCTTGGCTGCGGGCAACCTGAAATTTGTGTTGCGAGGAAAAAAATTAAAGGGCGAATTTGCCCTAGTTAAGATTAAATCTGAAAAGGAAAATAGCTGGTTACTAATAAAAAAGCGCGATTACTATGCCCAAAATGACTTTAGGATAGCACAATTTACTGACCCTTTTCCGCAAAAAATAAAACCTATGCTGGCAGTGCCTGTAAAGGAGCCCTTTAATCACCCGGACTGGATTTTTGAAATCAAATTGGATGGTTACAGGGCAATTGCTGCTGTGCAAGAAGGTAATGTTAATTTATATTCCCGTAATTTAAAGTCATTTAATGAGCTTTTCCCGCCTATTGTACAGGCACTTGCCGGCAGTGTAGATGCCGTTTATGATGGTGAAATTGTCGTTATAGATGATAAAGGGCGGTCAAATTTTCAATTATTACAAAATTATACCAAAGGTGCTGCCGGGAATCTTTGCTACTTTGTCTTTGATCTTTTATACTTGGATGGCCAGGATTTGCGCCGCTTGCCTTTATGTGAACGGAAAAAAAAGTTGCGAAAATTTTTGCCGCAAAATTCTTACCTGAAATATGTTGATGAAATCGAAGAAGCAGGAACAAAATTTTTTCAATTGGCTACTGAAAACGGTTTAGAGGGCATTATTGCCAAGAGGAAAGCAAGTACCTACCGGGAAGGCAAGCGAAGTGGCGATTGGCGCAAAATTAAAGCTTTCCGGGAACAAAAAGCCGTTATTTGCGGTTTTACGTCACCAAAAGGGAGCCGCCCTTATTTTGGTTCACTTGTTTTAGGGGCATACCAAAGGGGGGAATTAATTTATATCGGCAATTGTGGCACCGGTTTCTCCACTGCTGATTTGCAAAAAATTTATTCCCTCCTTAAGCCACTTGAGCGCAACCATTCCCCTTTTGCCGAACCGCCAAAAACAAAAGAAAAAACTACATGGGTAGAGCCTGTGTATGTTTGTAAGGTCAAATTTAGTGAATGGACAGATGACGGTTTACTACGCCATGCTGTCTTTTTACAATTATGTGCAGGAGAGAAAGTGAAAAGCAGCCAACTGGAGCATGATGGTAATGATGACGGCGCAAAAAGGCAGGAAACAAATAAAGTAACAGAACCGGTTCAACTGGCTAAGGGGAAGAACCAGGAAGTAACCGTTAACGGCCAGATTTTACGCCTGACCAATCTTGATAAAGTTTTCTGGCCTGAGGAGGAATACACCAAGGGGGATGTTATTAACTATTATTACCGCATTGCACCCTATATTCTACCCTACTTAAAAGACCGCCCCCAATCGTTATATCGCACGCCAAACGGCATTTTGAAAAAAGGGTTCTACCAAAAAGACGTTAGCTCCTTTGCACCGGATTGGGTTGAGACCTATAAGATTATATCCGATGGTGAGAAAAAAGAGAAACATTATCTTTTATGCCAGAATCTGGAGACGCTAATTTACATGGCTAATTTGGGCTGCATTGAAATTAATCCATGGCTTTCACGTGTGCAAAGACCGGACTACCCGGATTATTTGGTGATTGATTTAGATCCGGAAGAAATTGCTTTTGCCAAGGTGATTGAAGCGGCACAAGCTGTCCATGCCGTTTTAGCAAGGGCACAAATTCCCAGTTTCCCTAAAACATCCGGTGCTACCGGTCTGCACATTTACATTCCTTTAGGTGCAAAATATAATTATGAGATTGCGCGGGAATTTGCCCGGCTCATAGCAACCTTGGTTCATCATGAGGTGCCCGGGTTTACCAGTCTTGAGCGGAGCCCAAAAAAAAGAAAACAGAAGGTCTACTTGGACTTCCTGCAAAATCGTTCCGGACAAACTGTAGCTTCTGTCTACAGCCTTCGTCCCCGGGAGGGTGCCACTGTTTCCACGCCGCTTCGGTGGGAAGAAATTAAACCCGGTTTAGACCCGCGCGAATTTACCATAAAAACCATTCACCGGCGTTTGCAAAAAATGGGGGATTTATTTAAAGGCGTTTTGGGGCCGGGTGTGGATATTGCCCAATGCATTGAAATGCTGAAAAAGATTTAAAATAGTTGTCAGGAAAAAGAGCTTAGGCAAGAAAGCAAATCAAGGTTGCTATGATTTGTCGCAAATAAAAAAGGCTCAACTTGAGCCTTTTTGTTTACATAAATTGAGAAATTGCCAAAGGCATAAAACTGGGCATGCATTTTTATTGCTTTTTTACCGGAACACGTATTATGGTTTTTAAATTCTGGGGCTGTGTTCTCCGGGGATCATTGAGGTAGATTTCATGATGTTTACCGGACGGTTCATAGCCTTGTTCTTGAATAAATTTAGATAATTTTTCCACGGTGGCTGCTTCTTCCCTATAGGGGCCTTTGTGGAGGATTTGGGCAGACAAGCCTTCATCATATTGGCCTAAATTAATATCGGCCAAGAGGGAAAATGTACGTTTTTTGGCTACTTGTGCTTTTGCTTCTTCAAGCAACTCAGGTGTCACTAAAGTTGGCTGCATAATCATGGCGATCCAGCGCCATTCATCTTTTTTAGCCAAAGAAAATTCCTTTTGGCCGTCAATCCACCATAAACTTTCCAGGGGCATTACTTTATAATCAATTTGCAGAGGTCCCTTTTTTATCATAAATTTAAGTGTATAGGAAAGGCTGAACAAAGCTTCTACGGCTTCTTGATACCTTTGTGACGTACTAGGATCCCCTTGGCCTAAAACCATTAAAAAATTCAGTGCAGGGACCTGCACAAACTTTGGCTGCACAACAGATGCACTGTACAAAGCATGATGTTCTTTGATAAAATCCAATTTAAGCATCATTGATCCTCCCAGACTCGTCTTTGGCTTGACAGTTTGCAGGAAACAAAAATTGGAGATGGTGAAATTGAGTAAACCTTATATTGGCATCACCATGGGGGACCCCTCCGGCATCGGTCCGGAAATTGTTTTAAAAGCAGTAAATTCAGCAGAGATTTATCAATATGCCAACCCGGTTGTTATTGGTAGTGCGCAAATGCTTGCCTATCAAAGAGATTTGCTAAAAATTGATTTAGTTATTAAAAAAATTTTCTCACCTGAAGAGGGTACATATACACCGGGAACGATTAATATTATTGACCTTAACAATCTAGATCTTGCTACACATCGCTTCGGTATTGTGCAGGCTGTTTCCGGAAAGGCAGCTTACGATTATATCACCACAAGTGTCAATTTGGCCAAAAGCGGACAACTTGATGCCATTGCCACCGCCCCCATTAACAAGGAAGCAATACGCGCTGCCGGGATTGATTTTCTTGGACACACCGAAATGCTGGCAGCCCTGACGGAAACTGATGATCCACTAACAATGTTTCAGGTAAAAAATTTAAGGATATTTTTTCTGACGCGGCATGTGTCCTTAAAAGAAGCTATTGGCATGGTAAATAAACAAAGGATTATAAAGTATATAGAAAAATGCAGTCAAGCTCTTGAAATGCTTGGTTTGGTCAATAATACCATTGCCGTTGCCGGACTCAATCCCCATTGTGGCGAGGGTGGCCTTTTGGGTACAGAGGAGCAGAAGGAAATAGAACCTGCAGTCAAAATTCTGCAGTTAAGGGGCTTTAAAGTGGAGGGGCCTTTGCCGGCGGATTCTGTTTTTTATCAAGCCCTACAGGGGCGTTTTGCCGCCGTTTTGTCCCTGTACCATGATCAAGGCCATATTGCCGCTAAAATGGTGGATTTTGCAAAAACGATTTCCCTAACATTGGGATTACCTTTTCTTCGCACCTCGGTAGATCATGGGACAGCCTTTGATATTGCCGGTAAAGGCTGCGCCGGCGCCGACAGCATGGTTGAAGCCATCAAAGTGGCTGCCAAGTACGGTAAAAGCTACCGCAGGCATTACCGTGAAAAAAAGCCTGTATGCACTTAATCCGCAGGGAGATTGTGTTTTAATTTCAACATAGTATAAACAGTCTGACTGGCTAATTGTGCATAATCTTCTGTGTGTAAATAAGTATTGGCGTGCTGGTCAAAAAGAATATTCCCGGTAGCCGGAAATTCATCATCACCTTGCCATAGGATCAGCAGCAGGGGTATGCGGGGCAGTACAGGAATAATATAGGAGAAATCACCGTAAGTAGCTTCAGTGCCACCTAAATGTTTTGCCAGCCGGCAAAAAGCAGCCGGGTTTCGACCAAAGCCTTTGACAAAGGGATTGATGGCACGCTTGTGAAAAGGTGCGACATAGATGGCACCGCTTTGTAATTCCTTAAAAGAAATCCAATTGCCGCTTGTTTCCACACCGCTGGCACCGCTTAAGTAATGCAAAAGTAAAATTGCGGTGATAAAATCTGCTTCCTGGTTATGGATATTTGTCACTATGCCTTGCGGGTAAGAAACATGATAAGTTTGTCCAAGATATGGTACGGTAAATATGCGTGTATTTTCATCATAGTGGCACTTGCTAAGTTGAGCGACAAGGAAGGGATCACATTGGGCAAAAGCTTTTTGTGCAAGCTGTAAAGTATGAGCCATATTATAAGGGCTTCTTTCTTTCATGCTACTGCCTCCGCTTCTTGTTAAATCTCGGTTTGTTTTGCAGGCTGCCTGGTGGGTGGCAACCCCTAAAGAATAATAGACGCAGCATCAGAAAAATATGCGCGAAGCGTCTTGCTTGCATTATACCAAAAGCTACAAGAAGTGGTCAAAAAGAAATAAGTAGGTTAGTGTAAAATTACTATAGGTTTTTGAAGGAAAAATCTATTTAAAATAGAAAGAGGAACCTCACATTCTAGCAGAATGAATACCCCCTAAAAGGAGGCGGAGGTTCCTCATGGATGTAATT
>JAAYMK010000053.1 GCA_012521405.1 Bacillota bacterium | reverse complement strand
CCAAAAGAATTAAAGACAAGGCTGATTTACGCCTATCTTTTTCCCGTTTAACTTTTCCGCACCAGTTATTTCGCGTGATGCTTTTAGAACAACTTTACCGGGCCTTTAAAATTAACCGGGGTGAACCGTACCATAAGTAAGATAAGAATAATACGAACAAATTAGGGAGAAGATTTTTGCTGTCAAAGGAGTGCAGGTAGCCTGCCAGGCATAAACTTGCTGGGGCGGTGTAAATGACCAGTGCCGGCAGGGCCGATTCGGGGATAGATTTCGAGCATAGCATGATACCGGAACCAGTACTGATAGAAAAAAACTATGAAAAAATTTTTTGGCATTTAATGGAATTAGAATTTAAAAAAAGAAGTTTGTAATTGCCGGCTATGATTCGTGGCAACCTATAGAGGAATCTCAGGCTTTATGCAGAAATATAAAGCAGGCATAGAGGAAAACATTGTAAAGGAGGCGTATTTATGTCTTTAATAGAAAAAAGCTGTAGTGAATTTATTGATGCCCTGGCGTCTAAAGCCCCAATTCCCGGCGGTGGCGGTGCTTCGGCTTTGGGCGGAGCCATTGGTATGGCTTTATCCAATATGGTTGGTAATTTAACCATCGGCAAAAAGAGGTATGCCGATGTGGAAGATGAAGTAAAATCTTTGGTTGAACAAGGGACAAAAATCATAAATGAACTGAAGACATTAGTTGATAAAGATGCCGAAGTTTTTGAACCGCTGTCGAAAGCTTACGGTTTACCAAAGGATACACCGGAACAGGCTGCGTACAAAGAACAGCAATTAGAAGAATGTTCAAAACTGGCATGTTCCGTGCCCATGGAAATTATGCGCAAAGCTTATGAAGGCATTAAGATTCATGAGCGGATGGGGCAAATCGGTTCAAAAATTGCTATTTCCGATGTGGGTTGTGGCGTAGTTTTCTTAAAAGCAGCTTTAATTAGTGCCTCTTTAAATGTAATTATTAATACTAACACCATTAAAGATGAAAAATTTGTGGCTGAAACTACGGCGGAAATGAATCGGTTATTGGAAGAAGGCAGTAAAATTGCCGATGAAACGCTGGAGCTTGTGCTGAATAAACTGAAAAAATAAATACGATACAGCTAAAATACTATCTTGGGAGGATTGAAGATGGCGGAACAATTAAAGGGCAAACCTGTTGCGGATGCAATGAAAGAAGAACTAATTCAGCGGGTTGAAGCGCTAAAAGCCAAAGGAATTACGCCTAAATTAGGCATTATCCGTGTTGGTGCCCGCCCGGATGATCTTTACTACGAAGGCGGAGCCAAGAAAACTTGTGATGCCATTGGCTTGGCGTATGAAGTTTTTGAGTATCCTGAAGATGTGGGACAGGCTGAATTTGAACAAGCTGTCAAAGAAATCGGGGCAAAACAAGATATTCACGGCATTCTCATGTTTTCTCCCCTGCCAAAGTCATTGGATGAAAAGAAAATTCGCGCTTTAATTCCGGTGGAAAAAGATGTGGACTGCTTAACCATTGGCAGCGCCGGAAAAGTTTTTGCCGATGACGTAACCGGTTTTCCGCCTTGCACTCCTACCGCTTGTATGGAAATTTTGAAACACTACAATATTCCTTTGGAAGGGAAAAGAGTTACTGTGGTGGGCCGTTCCCTGGTGGTAGGCAAACCTGTGGCCATGCTGTTAATGCGGGAAAATGCCACCGTCACTATTTGCCATTCACGGACAAAAGATTTACCCGCAGTTTGTAAAGAGGCTGATATTGTGGTGGCGGCCATCGGGCGGGCAAAAATGATTAATGCGGACTATGTGAAGCCGGGACAGGTAGTCATTGATGTGGGTATTAACCCAGACCCTGATCGTCCCGGCAAGTATTGTGGTGATGTGGATTTCGCCTCCGTAGAGCCTATTGTAGATAAGATTACCCCGGTACCCGGCGGCGTCGGCTCCGTGACCACCATCGTGCTTTGTAAGCATACTGTTATGGCGTGTGAAATGCAAAACAATCTTGCTTAATGCTATTCTGGCTATCATATACTCCCCTTGCGCAGATACCTATAATAAAGCCGCAAAGGGGAGTTTTTTTGCCTGTTTGCTACTTGCAACATTTTGCTTGAGTCCAGGTTTACATTTTGGCAAAGAAATATCTTGCTTCAAAGTAAAAACCGCCTGCTGGGGGCGGCTAAAATAAGTTTTTAAATATTTATTATAAATTTTTGTGCGCACAAACCATTGCTGCCAGCGCCTGGAGCTTCTGGTAAAGAAAAAGAAACTTAACAGTAAAAAAGGCGTCGTGGGCAGTACCGGCAGGAGGGTGCCTACTGCACCTAAAGCAAGAAAAAAAGCAAGTCCAAGATTAAAGTACTTCATAAGCTTATTTTTGCTCCCGCAGAATTTAAGCTCACTTGTATTCAAGTATAGTACATCGGGGAACCGTAGGCAAACACTGGAGTTAACCTATTTGTTTTTATTACCCGGGATGTTTTATTTTGGCAACAGGCCAATTTACCACGAATAATTCAACTTAAATCTTCATTACGCATGACCTGGATGAAGCTTTAAAACTTGGGGATCGGATTATGCTGATGAAGGACGGGCAGACTGTGCAGATCGGTACTGCAGAGGAAATTCTCACTAATCCGGCCGATGAATATGTGCGCCGCTTTGTGCAAGGTGTAAACCGCAGTGAAGTATTGACGGCTGCTGATATTATGGTTAAGCCCTGGACAACAGTCGGTATAAACCAGGGTCCGCGACTGGCCCTGAAAGAATGTAAGAAGCATGGGATTGAATCCATTTTGGTTACAAAAGAAGGGATGAAACTTGCCGGTATAGTTTTTGTTGATG
>JAAYMK010000052.1 GCA_012521405.1 Bacillota bacterium | reverse complement strand
TGTAAAGCATGTTTCAATTCCTTATAGGTAGGCTAGAAACTCTGGATTGCTATTAGATTGCCGTTGGCGTCTGTAATCTGCAGTTTCAATTCCTTATAGGTAGGCTAGAAACCCGTTAGAACACCATAAAATAAGGCTTTTTAATTTTTGCCGTTAGGTTGTAAACGGGTGGCTTAAAAAGCAAGAAATGGTGCTGGGCCTTGATTTATCTAGGTTAGAGAGATTTTAGAGTTGTCGTCGATCTCCAGGGATTTTTGCACTATCGCAGGTCGACGACAATTTTTCTGAAAACAAAATACGTATGTTCGAGAAAAAATGCTTGCATAAGTCTTGTTTCCATTGTATGGCAAATACAAACATGAAGTCAATACCCTATGATGTCAGGAAAGCATAAAAAAGATGAGGAACCCCTGCCTTCTTTTTGGAAAGTAAATGGGAAGTGTATGCGAGATTCCTCATTTTTTGTTTACAAAAATTCCTTTAAATCAGATTCGGCAGCCAGAGGCCAAGAGCAGGAAAAGCCATAAGCAAAAGTATTACCAGAATTTCAATGGTAAAGTACGGTGCTCCGCCTAGATATACATCTTTCATATCTACTTTGTCGGTAGCTCCTTTCAAGGCATATAGCACCATCCCTACCGGAGGCGTGAGACCTGCTACTCCTGTAGTTATTAATACTAACACACAAAACCAAAGCGGATCAAAACCTAAAGCAATTACTGCAGGAACATACAGGGGAACTGTTATCATCATCATGGCAATGGCGTCCATTACGCATCCCAGCAATAAAATGCTTCCAATCATAATTAGTATAACAACTATTGGCGGAACCGGTGCTGAAACTATGGCATTAACAATAGTACCGCCGGCACCGGTGAGAGTAAGTACCCTGCCAAAAATGCTTGAAGCTGAAAGGATGAGAAAAAGCATACTTGTCATCTTCACCGTTGCCACTAAAGTATCTTTTAATATTCTCCAAGACATTCTTTTATAGGCGAAGCCTAGTAAAATGGTACCCAGTGCTCCTAAGGCTGCCGCTTCTGTGGCTGTGGCTATGCCAAGAAAGATCACCCCTACCACGAGAAATACAATCAAAAGCAACGGTGCCGCTCGCAGTATCCTAACCACAATTTCACGCTTTGAAGATTTATTTTTTCCTTCAGGCACGGCAGGGGCAAGATGAGGCCATATTCTGCTGCTGATAAGGATAAAAACAATAAATAAAAATGAACAAATAAGGCCGGGCACAATACCGCCAATGAGTACCCTGGTGGGCGAAACCTCGGCTAAAGTTGCCAGGATAATGGCCAGCGAACTTGGCGGAATCAGTGTGGCCAGGGAGGCACCACCAAGGGCAGCACCGGCTGCAAACCATTTGGCATAACCGTTATCAATCATCCTTGGTACCATTGTTGAGCCTAAGGTAGCACCGGTAGCAATGGGTGCACCGCTTAAGGCTGCGAGAACGGTGCCTGTACCTACCGTCAGGATTGCATCCTGGGCGCGCAGCTTACCAAAAATACTCTCCGAAACGTCTGTGATTAAATCAACAAAGCGGCACCGTACCATTACTTCTCCCATAATGATAAAAAGGGGAACGGCAATGAGAACAAAGGAATTCAAAGAATTAAACATGCCTACTGCTATAAGGCTAAAAAATCTGGTACCGCTGTGGAGGAAAAGCACAGAAAGGTTGGCGGCAATAAATGCTAAAGCTACCGGTAAACCTAAAAACATTAAAAGAAAAAATACGCCCAATAAAACTCCTACCACTAAAAATACACTCATGATAACCCTCCCATCTCTTCTATTGTCATGGGATCATTCTGAGTTTGTTTAGGTTTTATCAGGCTCTTTAGATCCTGCCAGATTTGCAACAAATACTCTATCACCATAAATAACCAACCTACCGGCATCCAGACAAAGATATACGCCAGAGGAAAACGAATGGGATATTCTGTTGACATGCCTGTGGCAATTACACTATTCACCAAGTAGTGGGCGGTAATATAAAGCAAAAAAACACTGATTAAAAAACCAATGATTTTCAGGATTAAATCATGGATGGCACGTGTTCGTTGTTTAAAATTATCAATGACAAAAGTAACACTTAAATGGGATTTTTCCCGCAGCACCCAGGCGGCAGCGAAAAAAGTAACGGCAAAAAGTGTATAGCCGCTAAACTGCATCACAAATTGAATGGAATAATTAAAAAACTTGCGGGCAGTAACCTCTGCGACAATGATTAACATTGCTAAAGTCACAATTAGGCAGCTAATGGTTATTGCCAGGCGATACCAGTTGTCAACAAGACTGCGTACGATTTTTCCCAGTTTACTCATCTGCCTTCACCTCACCTTTTTAGAGTAAACAGGACGCACCCGGCATGCAATTAAGCATCGGGCAAACATACCGGATGCGTCATTAAGCTAATTTGCCGGGTTATAGGGGCCGATAAATTTACCTTGCGGAGGTGCATTCAGCTTGGCATAAATTTCGGCTAAATGATTGGCCATTTCATCACCGCTGTTGGGCCGGACAGCCACTTCCAGGTACCTGTCAAAAAAGATATTGTAAAATTCCTCTGCTTCGGCACCTTCAAAATGAATATCGACAATGCCTTTATCTGCAGCACTGTCATGAAATCTTTTTACTTCCTTTACTGCATACTCTTCCATTAACGGTTCCGCCTCTTCGACAGCTTCATAAAAAGCTTCCTGTAAATGTTCAGGTAACGCTTCAAGACTATCCACATTGGCAAAGATGACACTCAACACAAAGGCAAAAGAGGGGTAAATGGTGTAGGGAGCAACTTCATAGTAATTCCAACTGTCATAAGTTGCTACAGAACTGATGGCTCCGTCAATAACGCCTTGTTGGAGCGCATCAATTGTATCGGCGTCACTCATAAACATGGTGGTAACACCCAAGGCTTCCAGGGCAGGCATGTATGCCGCCGGGCTTCTTAATCTTTTTCCTCGAAGATCAGATAATTTTTCGATGGGGTTTTTCATAAAGATATGCATGGTTCCGGCTGGAGCTTCCGTGACAAATGTAGCATTATACCTTTCCCGGTGCGCTTTATCCACCACATCATATAAACCGGCCGCCCTTCTTTCTTCCCGCGTACCCCAGGTATAAGCCAAAACCACACCTTCAGGCAGATCTTCCAGGTAGAAAGCTGGAGTGGTACCAATAAGGTCAAGTGCCCCGTCGCGCAATAGATTAATCTGCTCCGGTGAGGGGAATGTTTCCGGTCCCGAAACATTGATTTTTAATTGTCCTTCAGTTTTTTCTTCCAAAACTTTTATGAAAATATCAAAGACATCCCTCATGATGTCCCCCGGCACCCAACCTGAAGCTGCTTCCCAGACAATTACCTCTTCCGCCTTGTCCTCACCGCTACAGCCCACAAGGAATAAACTTATTAACATTATGCTTAAAACGATACATGCAACTGCTTTTTGCAAAATTTCCACCCTCCTTCATGTTTTAAGATAAATTATTTCCTTTATGCCCCCATCTGCCACGCCGTGATAACCTCTCTCACTTTTTACCCGCCAAACTCAACCTACTTGCCTGTACATCATGCTCCCACTAACCGATATGCAAGCAACATTAATAATATTCTAATTATTTGCCTGCTTTGCTTTAAACATTATTCATACTTAAACACTGCATAATTTGCTGCGGCATAGGAGGAAAATCCGGCAATAAGCAGGATTATAGGTTAACTATGTAGAATTACCCATAATATAGTAATGAAAACCATTTCAAAGCAGTACCGGCAGATTTTTTCTGACCTTGCCAGGTCTGCACAAAAAGGAGGGCTGGAAAAGAGAAAATGACTAACGGAGCAAAACCACCGGTGGGTGAAATCAGAATGTTTACCGAACCGGAACGTAATTTTAAAGAAGAGTGGTCTTCTGGAATTCGTGCCATGTTAAAGGATTTTACCGATTTTTATTTTGAAGCACTGCTGGCACACCAACCGTCAAAATTACAATTTGCCCCCGGGGTAAAATTTACGGAAAACGGTGTCATCAAAAATGTTCACATGGGGGAAGGCTTTTGGAAAACAGCCGGTAAAATTCTGATGAAACGTACTTTAGTTGATACGGAGAAATTCGGTACCTTTACCGAAGCAGTCATGGAGGAAAACGGCAAAAAGGTGATTTATGCCGTACGTCTGGGCTTTAATCATGGCAAACTGGCTGAAATTGAAGCCATCATTGCCCGCGAAGGTGACTTTGCTTTTAATCCGGACGGTCTTTTAGCCACCAAAGATGAGGATTGGGAGCAGATTCTGCCCTTCTCCGAACGCAGCTCCAGACTGGCCATGATTGCCGCCGCCAACGATTATTTCGATATGTTTGCCTTGGATCCCGATGTTGCCACTCCCTTTGCCGCCGTCTGTGACCGGTGGGAAAACGGCACCCAGACAACCATCAAGCAGGAAGGTTTCCCCTGGCCTGAAGGTATGACTGAACATAACTGCAGCCCCAAAGGCTTAGTGATTCCCAACCACGGCCCCAGAAGGTTCCTTGTAGATGTGGAAGCCGGCATGGTGGTTGCTTTCTGTCACTTTGCCAGTTCATTACCGGACTGCCACCTCTTTAAAATGAGAAACGGCCAGGTAGAACTGGTACATGCCACTGTAGGCCCCGCCTGCAAGTCCATGAACTGGCCGGTGCCTACCTGCGAGTTATAAAAAAAAGCCTCGGAGCATGCTGCTCTGAGGCCTTTCTTCTTTACTCCAGGACTTTAATTTCATCACCAGGTTTTACTTTTCCACCCTTTAATACCTTGGTAAATATCCCTTCCTTGGGCATGACACAACTGCCTACTTGTTTATAGATAGCACATTTTTCGTGGCACTCCTTGCCAATTTGGGTGACTTCCTGGATAGTTTCCCCTATCTGCAGTTTTGTGCCTATGGGAAGTTTATATAGTTCTATACCTTCGGTTGTAATGTTTTCGGCAAATTTACCCTCGCATAAACCTTTTATACCGATGGCTTTCATTTTTTCGATGCTTTCCACACCTAAAAGGCTTACTTGGCGATGCCATTTACCGGCATGGGCATCTCCTTCCAGCCCGAAATCCTCAAGAAAATTTCCTTCCGGTATAGGTGTTTTAATCACACCTTTTTTCCTGCTTAAATTGATGGCCACAACTTTTGCCATTAGTTTTCACCCTTCCGCCTGTATTCTCCAGATTTCCCGCCGCTTTTTCTCACCAATCTAATGTTTTCAATAATCATATCTTTATCCACTGCTTTACACATATCATAAATTGTCAGGGCTGCTACGGAAACTGCGGTTAATGCCTCCATTTCCACCCCTGTCTTCCCTACTGTTTTTACTTGTGCCTCAATCTTGACACAACTGTTTGCTTCATCAATTTCAAAATCAATATCGGCACCGGTGAGAAATATATTATGGCACATTGGAATCAGTTCACTTGTCCTTTTACAGGCCATAATCCCGCCGATCTGTGCCACTCCAAGCACATCTCCTTTTTTCATCTGTCCTTCTCTGATCATTTTTAAAGTTTCCGGTGCCATTTTTATGCTGCCCCTGGCCACAGCAACTCTTTCGGTATCAGCCTTATGGCCAACTTCCACCATTCTTGCTTTACCCTTGTGGTTAAAATGCGTAAACTCCATCTTTAGCCTCCAATTTGATACATATTTCTTTCAATAGGCTCAAAATTGGGGTCATTTAACTTGTGACCTGCCGGCTTTTGCAAGATGGCGGCGGCAAGAATATCTGTCAAAGTTTTACCGGCAGCCAAGAGCTTTCTGATATCAATTTCTGCATTTGCATGCAGACAAGGTTTAATTTTACCGTCGGCCGTAACCCTAAGCCGGTTACAAGCGCCGCAAAAATGATTACTGATGGGATTAATTAATCCCACACGTCCCTTACTTTGAGGCAGCTTAAAATATTTGGCGGGACTGCTCTTGTCATTAGTAATTTCCGGTACCAGGTCGGGAAATTTCTCCAACACAGTTTCATTGGAGAGAAAATGTGTTTTTGCCCACGTACTTGCTTCTCCCACCGGCATAAGTTCGATAAATCTAATTTCAACCTCTTCCTGCAAAGTAAGTTCCACAAAGTCTGTAATTTCATCATCATTGAAACCGCCGATAAGGACAACATTTATTTTCAAAGGCAGCAAGCCTACCCTTTTGGCTTCAGCAATACCGTCCAACACATCTTGCAAGTGGCCGCCACGGGTAATGTATTTATATTTTTCCGCATTTAAGGTGTCTAAACTGATATTGACCCGATGCAGACCGGCAGCTTTTAAAGCTTGGGCATACTTTTTAAGGAGGACACCATTGGTGGTCATGCTAAAGTCTTTAATGGCTTCAATACTGCCAATTTCGCCGACTAAATCCAAAATTCCTTTTCTCACCAAGGGCTCTCCCCCGGTGAGTCTGACTTTATTGATACCCAATTCAACCGCGGCTTTCACTATCTCAGCAATTTCTTCGATCCTCAAAATGCTGTCATGATCCTTTTTACAAACACCATGCGCAGGCATGCAGTACATACATCTTAGGTTACATAAGTCTGTAACTGAAACTCTTAAATAATTAATTTTTCTTCCTAAAGTATCTTGCATTGTGATCCTCCTTAAAAAGACCGGCCCTTATGGGTAGATTAACTTACCCGGCTCCTCCAAGGAATAGCCTCCCAGTTCAAGAAGTTTTTGCTTAAATTCTTCAGACTGTAAAATTTCCAGAAAGACTTTAATATTTTCCTGCTCCAAAAATTTCTGTTCCAGCACAAAATCGTATTCTTCTTCACCGATGGGAATAAAATCTAACTCCATCACATTGGCCACTGATTTAATGCCGATACCTGCATCGGCAGTTCCCGAAATGATGGCTGAAGCAACAGTCATATGGGTGGTCATTTCTCTGTCGTAACCAACTATCTTTGCAGCATCGATGCCTAATTGTTTCAGCTTATAATCCAGGAGGACTCTGGTGCCGGAGCCTTTTTGCCTGTTAACAAAAGTTACATCCTCACGCGTTAAATCTTCTATCCCTTTGATCTTTTTCGGGTTGCCCTTGCGCACCATTATCCCTTGCTGCCTCTTAATGCCTTTAACCAGCACTACTTCTTTATCACCAAGAAATCTCCTAATATAGCTGAGGTTATAGATGCCTGTTTCTTCATCCAAAAGATGTACGGGAGCAAGATGGGCCTCCCCTCTTTTTATGGCCATGATGCCACCCAGGCTGCCCACATGGGCCGAGGATAAAGACATTTTCGGATACTTGGCGTGAATCATGGTGCCGATTAAATCCATAATAATGTCGTGGCTGCCGATGGAAACAATGGTATTTTCAATTTCCTCCAGGTCCCTGAGCAATTCAACATCAATCATTTCGCCTGCTTCAAATCCTTCAATATGTTTGGGAATAATGGTAATACCATCGGCCTTTACTAAAGATGTAGTTACACCGGCCCCCCTGCTTAACGGGGTGGCAATTAACTTATCTTCCACCTTCCCCAGCTTCATTCGGGCAAATTCCAAATGTTTTAAAGAAGAAACAATTCTTTTTGACAAAACAGCTTTTGCAACCGGTCTTTTTTTCACTTCAAGATTTAAAATCTTAAAAATTAGCGGTTTTACAAAAGCTTCAAAAACAAAATACGCAGAAACAGGATAGCCCGGGATACCGATCAGAGGCTTATTGTCTATTTTCCCTAAAACAACAGGCTTTCCCGGTTTGATGGCTACGCCATAAACAATTAGTTCTCCCAACTCTTTAACTATATGGGGCGTATAATCTTCTGACCCGGCGGAAGAACCTGCATTAACAATAACAATGTCATTTTCTGCCATGGCCGCTTTCACTTGTTTTTTAATTAGCTCATAATCGTCAATGACCGGATTGTACCTGACGGGCAAACCGCCGTACTCCTTCACCAGATTTTCAAACATTCTTGAATTTGAATCAATGATTTTACCGGGCTCAATTTTATCCCAGGGTTCAATAATTTCTGTACCGGTGGGGATAATTCCCACTTTAGGCATACTGATAACTTCTACTTCTACTATCCCGCCGCTGAGTAAAGCGCCAATATCAAAAGGCCTAATCTTATGGGAAGCAGGAATGATCATTTCATTAGCAACTATATCTTCCCCCACAGGTCTTACATGCTGCCAAGGGGAAGCTGCTTTGATAATTTCTACAGTTTCTTCGTCGATGGTAACAACATCCTCGATCATGATGACGGCGTCGAAGGGGTCTTCAATTACATCTCCAGTGTCAATATACTTAAAATCCTTGTTTAGCTTTAACCTTACAGGATTGTTTTCATCAGCACCATAAGTACTGGCTGCTTTGACGGCAATCCCATCCATGGCCGCTGCATTGTAGTGGGGTGATGAAATCTTGGCAAATACCGGTTCCTTGGTGATTCTGCCCAAGGACTCCGTCACGGGAATTATTTCACTGCGCCTTAAACTACTAAAATCGTCAAAACTTTTACTAAAAAGCTCTATCGCCTCATGGAGATCAACATTGGAAAGGTATATATTCCTTTCGATTTGGCTCATTTTATCACCCTTCACAAATTTAGAATAGATAAACTTTCACCGTTTCCCCTTCTGTCAACCCTTCTTTATTGGTGGGAATTTTAATATAGCCAGTTGCTTTTGACATTAGCGTAATAAAGCCGGATTTACCGTGTACAGGCTTAACTAAATATTTTTCTCCCTGCTTTTCCAAGGTTACCATCTGATAAGTCTCCCTGCCCGGGGCTGAATGGACATTGACAGCCAGTTCTCCTAGAATAAACTTGTCCAACTCTTGATTATGCATAAAAGTCTTCATAAAGTATTCCACAAAAATCTTAAAGACAATCATGGCTGATGTGGGATGTCCGGGCAAACCAAAGACAGGTTTCTTGCCTACCTTTGCCAGAATGGTAGGCTTACCGGGTTTAATGGAGACTCCGTGCACAAAAACACCCGGTTCGCCCACAGCGTTTATAACCTTAGGGACAATATCTTTTGTACCCACCGAACTGCCCCCTGACAAGATAATTATATCATTGCCTGCCATTACTCTTTCAACAGTTTGTTTTAAAAGGTCAAAATCGTCTCTGACCACCTCTTTAATCGTCACAACGCCGCCAACGGCCTCCACCATGGCGGCAAGGGTAAAAGTATTAATATCTTTAATCTGTCCCGGTTTTACTTCTTCCTCTGGACTGACAATTTCATCACCTGTGGAAATCACTGCAACCTTTGGTTTTTGAAAAACTTTTACCGTACTTAAGCCGATGGCAGATAAAACGCCAATATCTTGCGGCCTTATTTTTAAACCCTTTGGCAAAACTAAAGAACCGCTTTGAATATCGTCGCCCACATCCACCACATTTTCCTTGGGCGCCGCAGTATAGTAGACAGCAATGCCGGTGGCATCCAGCTTTTCTGTATACTCCACCATAACTACGGAATCTGCCCCCTCAGGCAGCATACCTCCCGTCGGCACATAGGCAGCTTGACCGGAAATGAGTTTACTTTTGGCTTCTTTACCCATTTCCACCTCTTCGCAAACTTGTAAAAAAACAGGCATGCTTTCACTGGCGCCAAAGGTATCCTTGGCAAGCACAGCATACCCGTCTACCGTAGATCTTCTAAAATGGGGAACATCTATGGGGGAAACAACATCTTCAGCCAAATACCTGCCTAAAGCCTGCTCTATGGGGATTTCTTCCACAGCAAAAGCAAAATCAGCAAAGTTTTGCCGTAAAAGTTCTTTGGCTTCTTTTACACTATGAACCTTAAATAATTCCATCTTCCCACCTCATTAGTTAACATAATATTCCAAAGAAAGAAATCTGCGCAAGTTTTCTGACTTGGGGGAGGCAATCACATCTTTAGCTTTACCGCTTTCCACTATTATACCATTTTCTAAATAAATCACTTCATCGCAAATTCTCTTTGCTTGTGCCACATTATGGGTGATAAAAAGAATAGTTTTACCTTTTTTATGATTATATTTTAAAATTATCTTTTCAATAATTTCAATTGAATTTGGATCCATATTGGAAGTAGGCTCATCAAGCAGGAGAATTTGCGGCTTAAAAATCAATGCCCTCGCCAAGGCAACCCTTTGTGCTTCGCCCCCGGAAAGTTTAGTGGCCAACTGGTGGGCCAAATGTTCAATGCCGAATTCAGAAATTATTTTTTCCACTAAAAAACGAATTTCATCTCTTTTATATTTTCTAAACTTCAAGGGGTAGGAGATATTCTCCACCACACTGGCGGAAAATAAAAAAGGCTTTTGCGTTAAATATGTCATCGTCTTTAAAATTTCCTTGCGGAACGGTTGCTGCTGGTAAAAAATTTCCCCTTCACTTAATTCCTCAAGCCTGGCTATGACTTTGAGCAAAGTGCTCTTCCCGGCACCGTTAGGACCGATAATACCATAAATTTTCCCCGGAAAAAAATGAAAGTCCGGAATATCCAAGACTGTTTTCTGATGATAGCGCTTTTTTACGTTTTTTAGTGTAATTTCCATTTTAATCACCTGTACCTGTGATCCTGCCGTATAAAATGGCATTTACGATAAAAGAGATCCCCAGTAAAACTAAACCCATAGCAATGGAAATATAATAATTTCCCATGCTATGGTTCATGGCAATAAAAGTTGTCATTACCCTGGTATGGTTTTTTATATTGCCTCCCACTATCATTACTGCACCAACTTCAGAAATTGCCCGGCCAAAACCTGAAGTGATGGCTACTAAAATATTGGCTCTCAATTCTTTCACTAAAACAAGCAATGTATCCAACTTATTGGCACCTAATGTCAGGCACATTTTTTCTACTTCCGTCCCTTTATCCCGGGAGCTATTAAAAATAACCCCCATCACAATTGGCAAAACTAAACAAGTTTGTGCAATAATCATAGCAGCAGGTGTAAAAATCAGTTGCAACTGCCCTAAAGGTCCTCTTCTGGATAAAATAAGAGCAACCACCAGTCCCACAACTACCGGTGGCAAACTCATGGCTGTATTTAAAAGGCGGGCAAAAATTTTTCTCCCTTTAAAATGTTTTAAACCAAGGAGAAAACCTAAGGGAATACCAAGAAAAGAAGAAATGAGGGTAGAGGCAAAGGAAACATACATGGATAAACCGATAATCTCATAAATTTCCGGATCAAAGGATAACAACAGTTTTATGGCGTAAATTATGCCTTCAAGTATATAACGCATTGCCTCCACCCTCTCTTTTTAGATTTTTCTGCCTCTTACTTGGCGTTAGGGATAAATAAGGGCTCGCCATATTCTGCAACGCCGAACTGGCTAATCAGTTCTTGCGTTTCATCCGACAGCAGCCATGCGATAAAAGCTTGTGCCCCTTCAGCGTTAATTTGGTCATTTTTCTCCGGGTTTACAGCGATGACGCCATATTGGTTAAATAATCTTTCATCGCCTTCTGTCACAATGACTAATTCCAGGTTGTCCCGCATGGAAAGATAAGTTGCCCTGTCAGCTAGAGTGTAACCCTGCATTTCATCGGCCATCTGCAACACATCGCCCATGCCTTTACCGGCGGAAACATACCATGCTCCCTCAGGTTCTAAACCGGCTTCTCCCCACAATTCCAATTCTTTCTTATGGGTGCCGGAATCGTCGCCCCGGGAAACAAAAGTATGTCCTCCCTCATGCAGAAGTTTAAAGGCATCTACAATGTTACTGTTGGCTTGATCCTTAATCTTTGCCGGATCATCAGCCGGTCCCACCAGGATGTAATCATTATACATCACATCAAATCTTTCCAGTCCATGACCCTCAGCCACAAATTCCTCTTCACTGGCCTTGGCGTGCACTAACAGCACATCTGCTTCACCGTCTACGCCCATTTGCAAAGCTTTACCTGTACCTACTGCTACCACTTTTACTTCAATGCCTGTTTTTTCCGTAAAATCGGGAAGAATAAAATCTAAAAGTCCGCTGTTTTCTGTAGATGTGGTGGTGGAGAGAATGATACTGCCACCGGCTTTAGGCTCCTCTTCCGTGGCTTGTCCTTCCTCCATATTATTTTCCTCTGTAAGCGGTTCCTCCGGTTCCGCAGGCTCCTTGGAACCACAGCCTACGACAATAAGAGATAAAACCAATAAAAGAATGAACAACAAGCTAAATTTTTTCTTTCTCACACCAATCTCCCCTTTGCAGCAAATTTTTCATGTGCAGGAAAAGGAAAATCACCATGTAAAAACAAAAAAACATTCAAAGGAATGTTTTTACACATCATTTTCCTTTTCAAGCACGGAAGGCATAAAGATTTCTCTTTATACCCAGCGGTCAACATTCATAGCCTAGGCCTTAGAATAGTTGACTCGGAAAATTAGATATATTATTTTCACACAGAGAGTATATCATATTTGACATAACAGAACAAGATTTTACGCCAAATTCAGCAAAACGTTTCAAATATAATCTTCTCGTGATACAATAAAAACAAACTTTTATTGGATAACCTAGCAGCATATAAAAATTTTGTCTGCTGAGAATGTAACCGATAGGAGGTTTGCCGGTGTTTAGAGTAGGTATCATAGTTGCCAGCGATAAAGGAGCAAAAGGAGAAAGAATTGATCAAAGCGGCAAATTAATCGCGGAAATCATGACGGAAAACGGCTATAAAATAGAAAAAACAGTGATCCTGCCCGATGATAGGCAAGTGCTGGCCCAAGAGATGATAGATATGTGTGATAAGCTCAAACTGGATTTAATTCTTACCAGCGGCGGCACCGGGTTTTCGCCACGGGACTGGACCCCGGAAGCCACCTTGGATGTAGTTGACAGGCAAGTTCCGGGTATCCCGGAAGCCATGCGGTATGAAAGCCTCAAAATTACCCCGAAGGCTATGTTAAGCAGGGCGGTGGCAGGCATCAGAAAACAAACTTTAATTATTAACCTGCCCGGCAGCCCCAAAGCAGTTCAGGAAAATCTCGCTACCATTCTACCGGCTTTACAGCATGGTTTAGAAGTTTTAAAAGGAACTGCCGGCGATTGCGCCAGAAAGTAACCGGAAAATAGCTTACGCCGGACAAGAGACTGAAAAAAAAGACCAGCTTAATGCTGGTCCCTTTTTAGTTCTTAAAATCTATAAACACCGATTTTATCGGAATTTTTCCTTGGTGGAGATGAGGGGAGTCGAACCCCTGGCCTCCTGAATGCCATTCAGGCGCTCTCCCAACTGAGCTACATCCCCACTTACTTTTGCAGTGACAATGATTATTATACCTGGTTTAATGACCCTTGTCAACTTTAATTTCCTGAATTATGCTAGTAATTATTGCCTGCTTCGGGAGCATGGGCCCAGAGGCGCTCAAGGTTATAGAAGGATCTTTGTTCGGGTTGGAATATATGGACAACTACCGAACCGTAATCCAGCAAGACCCAAAGACCTTCATCGTAACCTTCTTTATGTAAAAGCGGGATTCCTGCTTCCTCTGTTTTTTCCATAATCTCATCGGCAATGGCATGAACTTGCAGCTTGGTATTACCAGTGGCGATAATAAAATAATCGGCAATGATCGATACTGCACCTACATGCAGCACCACCAAATCTTCAGCTTTTTTATTTTCTGCTGCATTTTTGATCAGGTCAACTAACCTTTGAACATCCTCGGTCAAACAGACCCCTCCCCTTATTCTCCAATATGATAATTTTTCCCCACAATTACCGTTACCAATACATCACTTTCACTTATTTCATCCTTTAACAATTGGGCATTGGCCACCAAAATAGCCACTTCCTTCGCCACATCAATATTAGATGTGCGACTAATGACTTGTGAGCGTTCATAGTTAAAATGGTCGGCATTGCCGGTTCTTTTGACGGCAAATCCTTCGCCTTGCAGCATTTCCGCCACCTCGCCGGCGGCACCGGGCACCCCACAACCATTTAGTACTTCCACCGTTATTTGTCTTTTGGGGATGGTGGCTTCTATGCTGTCAAGCCAAATGGTAAAGGCGGGAATGCTTTCCTCATCTATATACCGGTAAATCTTTCCGTCTTGAATTTCTCCCTCCCCCGGTAAAAGAGGCAACTGCATGGTTTGACTGGAAGCCATGCAGGTTTCAAGAATTTTTAGTAAGCTTAAAGCTTCGCGCCAGGATAAGTTTGTGGAAAAAATCGAAGTTACACGCCTAAAGTTCATAATATTTTCATAAAGATTTCCCTGAAAAAGATAATGTAGCACACCGGCCAAAATTTGTTCCTTGGCAGCAAAATCATTATCTTGCTCCGGCACCGCCATAGCCGGGATTGCTTCCGCCAAAGGCTGGAGCTTTTCCGCCAGCTCCAGCAAGGAAGTTTCGTTTATTTCTAAAAAAACATTAATTTTAGTTTGCAATTGGCTAGAGAGTGCATGAATAAGTTTTTCTACACCACCATCTGTAAAAACTTCAGCAGCCGTTTGTAAATTATTCAGTTGGGAACTAATGGCGGCATTGGAGGGAATCTGCAAAAAACGAACCGTTTTCCTGTCCCGCCTGAGCGCAGCCACAGCCAAGCCGGTCAGTTCTTTCTCATCACCTTCACCTTCCACTGTATAAAGCAGAAGGTGTACAAGTTCATCTTCTGCCGGCGGCAGTGCTTCCGCCCAAGCACTTGTTTCTTGAATCTGATTTAAAGCTCCGAGAAAACGGGAGACAAATAAGAGTAGGACAACAAAAGCGAAAATGGCCAACAGAAAGAACAAACGGCCTACTTTCAGCTTACGCCGTTTGGTCCTTACTCTATAGTAAGCAGCCAAAATTTACCCTCCCTCTTTATTGTTTTGCACCAACCAGTTCCAATACGTAACTGCTGAAGGATGGATAATCTGATTTTTGGCTAGTTGATAAGCTAGGGAATTAGCCACAGCCATGCGTAGAGCCTTGGGAAAATTATGCCGTGCTAAAGAGCGCAGCTCTTCCACTTGTGGATATGACCGGTTGGGCTCAATTTTATCGGCAAGATAAACAATCTGGGCCAAAAGCGTCATGCCGGGAAAACCCAGCGTGTGGTAAGCAATGGCGTTAAGAATCTCTTTATCATCTATGCCCCATTGCTCCTTGGCCAGCACGGCACCTACCGGTGCATGTAAAAGCACAGGCTGTACCAGGCAGTATTCATCAAGCGCAAGATTATGTTTTTTAGCAAAAGACAGTAAATCCTGTGCCGGCCATTTGCGGGCAGCATCATGCAGTAATCCGGCCAAACGGGCTTTTCCTTCGTCGCAGCCTAAAATCCTCGCCAGTGCACCGGCAGTTTCTGCCGTACCTAAAGCATGGGCGAACAATTCAGGCGAAAAATTCTCCTTTAAATGCTGCACAATTCGGTGCTCCAGCATAACATCACCAAGTTACGCTTCGACAAAAAGGCAGGCTTTTCCTGCTGTGGACGCGCTTTTCCTCATCTCTTCCCTTGCCTGCGCCTTTAGCAAACAAAAAGGCAATAAATGTTGCCTTCGAGGAAGTTTTTCTCTTTTATCTATTATGATTCAGGACGGGGCTTTGCTTCGTTAATGACTAATTTCCTGCCGTCTAGTTCAACACCGTTCAGTTCCACGATTTTCTCTGCATCCTCATCTGCCACTTCCACAAAGCCATACCCTTTGGAACGACCTGTGCCCCGCTCTGTAATAATCCGAGCACTAATTACTTCCCCTTGCTCGCTAAAAAATGCCTTTAACTCTTCTTCCGTGGTAGACCAGGGAATATTACCCACATAAAGTGTTTTTACCAAAAAATTCACCTCCACTTCCAGATTACTATTCATAGTATCTGGAGAAGTGCAGGTTTTATACTTGTGCAGAATTTTTTTGGTAAAGTTTGTTTTTATAAATATATTGCGTCACTGCATCAGTTGTCAGATATTTAATGGGCTTACCTGCGGAAACACGCTGCCTTATGAGCGTGGAAGAGATTTGCATGCCGGGAATTTGCACAATGGAAATGTTTTGCAGTATTTCCGGACAATTTTCCCCGATGGTTTCTTTCAGTTTATGCAAACTGTAACCGGGACGCGTGGCGGCGATAAAGTGGCAAATGGAAAGCAATTCTTTATAATCTTTCCAGGTAATAATCTCCATAATGGCATCAGCCCCGGTAATAAAATAGAGTTTTGTTTCACTGCCAAAATAATTTTTAAAAAAACGAATGGTGTCGATGGTGTAAGATTTTCCCTCTGCCCGATCAATTTCAACCCGGGAAACGGTAAAATAAGGATTATTAATTGTCGCCAACACCGTCATTAAATAGCGATGTTCCGGATCTGTCACTTTTTCCGCTTCTTTATGCGGTGGGCGTCCGGTAGGCACAAAAATTACCCTATCTAAATCAAACTGAATACGGACCTCCTCTGCCGTCACCAAATGACCAAGGTGGATCGGATCAAATGTTCCACCCATGATACCAATGGCCTTTTCCTGATTTCTTTTTGGCAGTTGTAATGTCATGTACTCCACCCCGTCAATTACTCTTCTTCCTCCGTTTGGAAAATAAATTCAAACTCACCAATTTTCACGGTATCTCCGTTTTTTGCTCCGGCAGCTTTTAAAGCATCCTCATGCCCCCATAAGCGAAAGAGCCGCTGAAAACGCTTGACAGCCTCCTCATTCTCAAAATCAGTCATGGCCACAAATCTCTCGATCTGTTTGCCCGAAATGATAAAAACATCATTTTCCCGGCTGATGCTGATGGCTTTATCATCTTCTTCCTCTGCCGGTGTAAACACAACAGGCTTTTCCGGCAGTTCCGTGGGCGGTAATTGCGCCAGCATTTGTACCGCTTTATAAAGGACATCTTTTACCCCGCTGCCGGTTACTGCTGACATGACATGGACATTCTCTTCCCCCAAAGCCCGGCAAAGTTCCTTAATGCCTTTTTCCGCCTGCGGCAAATCAGCCTTATTGGCCACCACAATTTGCGGCAATTGGGACAAGCGCTCGTCATATAAACGCAACTCCTCATTGATTTGGCGATAATCCTCCAAGGGGCTCCGCCCGTCCACTCCTGCCGCATCAATAATATGAATTAAAAGGCGTGTCCGTTCTATATGACGCAAAAAATCATGTCCCAAGCCGACACCGGCATGGGCGCCCTCAATTATTCCCGGAATATCGGCAATGACAAAAGGTTCTACCCCTTCCACATCCACCACACCCAGGTTGGGTGTCAGGGTTGTGAAAGGATAGTCGGCAATTTTCGGACGTGCCGCCGTTACCCGGGATAAAAAGGTGGATTTACCGGCATTGGGAAAACCAACCAGCCCCACATCGGCAATAAGTTTCAACTCCAGCCACACCCATTTTTCTTCGCCTGGTTCGCCTTTTTCCGCAAAACGCGGTGCTTTTTGTTTAGCCGTGGCAAAACGCGCGTTTCCCCGACCGCCCCGGCCACCCTTTGCACCTATGTAGGTCTGACCCGGCTCCGTTAAGTCAGCCAAGAGCAAATTTGTTTCCGCATCCCGGATTTGTGTTCCGGGAGGAACGCGCACAATTTTGTCCTTGCCGTTGCGACCGTGCTTATTACTGCCTTTGCCGTGCTCGCCGCGCTCGGCACGTATATGTTGCTGATAGCGGAAATCAAGTAGTGTGCGCAAGCTTGGATCCACTTGAAAAATCACATCGCCGCCGCGGCCGCCATCCCCGCCGTCAGGACCGCCAAAAGGGACGTATTTCTCTCGGCGGAAGGAAACGACACCGTTGCCGCCATCTCCGCCTTTAAGATAGATTTTTGCCCGATCAACAAACATGCTACACCACTCCTCAAATCCCTGTCAGCTTATTTTTCTCCCCCTGCCCCACACTTATCCAAGAATAGCGAAAACTTACCGTCGGCGGGCTGTAAGCGGACAGTTAGCCCGTTTTCTCTCGCCGCAACAAGCAGCGTCTGCCACAACTCTGCGGTCGGCTTATCCGGCGATAGCTGCAAATGCAGAGCAGGGGCTTGTCCGCCCTGAATGTGCACAAGCAAGGTAAAATCATGCAAATCTGCCAAGCCGGCTTTTAAAGTAGTCAGAGTCCGCTGCAAAGCCACAAGCACATCCTTTGCCAGCAGCGGTAAACTATCGTCTACCCGCAAAATATATTTTCCATTCAGGTCCCGTAACAACCCGTCATAAAGTAACAGAGCAAAACGGGCATCGCCACAGCCAATAAAGCGGCCAAACTGCTGCACTTCTTCCGTTGCTTTCCGAATATAGGCCATCAGCCTATCGGTTTTTTGCAGCTGCGCCAAACCACTTACCATTTGCAGGATATTGAGAATATCATGGCGGTAATATTGGATTAGCTTAGTAAAGGCCTCATTAAGGTCATGGTCATGCATTTTAATCCCCTTCTTACCTCTTCTTACCTCTTCTTACCTTTTTGAGATAGCTTTTATCTCCGCCAACATCACCTCTGCTTTGCTTGTCCCGGTAATAAAAATAACAAATAAACCGGAGGTACACTCCGGTTTATTGACTGAAAGCTAATGTTTAGACGGCTTCACCGTTGGTGTAAACGCTGACTTGTTTCTTATGCTTACCTTTACGCTCGTAGGCCACAATGCCGTCTACCAGGGCGTAAAGAGTATCATCTTTACCTCTACCTACATTAATACCGGGATGTATTTTTGTACCGCGCTGACGGACAAGAATACTTCCTGCTGTCACTGCTTGCCCTGCCGCACGTTTTATTCCCAGATATTTAGCATTGCTGTCACGACCGTTCCGTGAGCTACCTACACCTTTTTTCTGCGCAAATAATTGTAGATCCATGAACATCAGGTTCACCTCCTATTCGTCATGCACTTGCAAATACTCCGGGTAACTTTTTGCCATGGCGGCCAACCCTACCAGTGTTGCTTCTGCCAAAAGTGCAGTTTTTTCCTGCAGGCTTTCCGGCAAGTTTTGCGGTATCCTCATGTCAAAATATCCTTCACGGATTTTAGCTTCTAATTCCAGCTGCAAAAGTTTCTGTAAACTGAAATAAAGCGTTTGCACTAGTGCCGAAACTCCGGCACAAACAATATCTTCTCCTTTGGGTGCACTGCCGGAATGCCCTTTGACGTTAATACCGGTAATGTGGCCGTCTGTCCTTTTAACACGGACGTGAATCATTTACACTAGGCCTCAATTTTTTCGATCATAACCCGGGTAAAGGGCTGGCGGTGACCCTGTTTGCGCCGATAATTCTTTTTCGCCTTATATTTAAAGACGATAATCTTTTTGCCCTTTCCGTGGCTTAAAACTTTGGCCCGGACAAGCGCTCCGTCAATATAAGGCTTTCCTACCTGCAGTTTATCGTCTTTTTTCACCGCTAACACACGGTCAAAATCGACAACTGCACCCTCTTCGGCCGGCAAAAGTTCCACATCCAATACAGTACCTTCCTCAACACGGTACTGCTTGCCGCCTGTTTCGATAATGGCATACATCAATTTTCACCTTCCTCCATCAGACTCGCCGGTCAAAGGTACTAAAGGCCATTTTGCCCTTTAGTTTAAACCTCTACCGAGCGGTTGCGGCAGTCGCTAAAATATTCTAGCACAGGGGCACCTATTTTGTCAATTCATACGATTTTCGCCCGCGCAAAAGTTTTTGTCACTTCCTGAATTTCCACGGTAATCGTTTCACCCACAAAGGCACCGCCTGATTGCACATCAATTACAAAGCCGCTAATGCGGGCGATGCCGTCATAAGGGTTATTGGCATGGGGCTCTTCCACCTTTACTTCATAGCGTTCCCCTACAGAAACGGGATAAGCAACTTTTTGTACCTCCGCCAGGGTGCCAAAAGCCAAAATTTTATATTTTTCTACATGAATAGTATCACTGCCACGAACAAAAATGGATTTACCTGTCTCTTCTTCCAGTTTACGCAAGTAAGAACCGTTGGGACCAATCAAAAGGCCGGCCACGCTATGGTGCAATTCCACCAGCACCGCCTCGGCATCCAAACCGTCCAAAAAGCTGCGTAATTGGCGCTCAGTCCGTGCGCTAATCACATCTGCCGCCAAAACTTTGCCGCGGCCGTTGCAATAGGGACAGCTTTGCTGCAGTACCGCATCCAGCCCCTGCCGCGCTTTTTTCCGGGTCATTTCTACCAAACCAAGGTGAGTAAAACCTAAAACATGTGTTTTTGTCCGGTCCTGTTTACTTTTTTCCATTAAAATGTCTAAAACTTGTTTGGCATGTTCTTCATTATCCATATCAATAAAATCAATAATAATGATGCCGCCGATATCACGCAGGCGAATTTGACGCATAATTTCCGCTGCCGCTTCCAGGTTGGTTTTCAGTACCGTATCTGCCAAATTGGTTTTGCCGGTATATTTGCCTGTATTGACATCGATCACAGTCAAAGCCTCGGCATGATCAAAAACCAGGTAGCCACCGCAATTTAACCAGACCACCCGTGATAAAGCCCGCTCGATTTCCGGTTCAATACCGTAAACATCAAAAATAGGTTCCCGACCGCAATAACATTCCACTCTATCTTTCAGGGAAGGATCAATTACATCCAATGTTTCTAAAATCTTTTCGTACTCATAGCGCGTATCTACAATCAAACGCTTAATTTCATCGGTAAAAAGATCACGAATAATGCGATAAATCAGGTCAAGATCCTGATAAATCAGGCAGGGTGCCTTTTTCTGCCGAAATCGGGCTTGTACCCGCTCCCACAAAGGCAGTAAAAAGTTTAAATCCTGCTGCAATACAGCCTCTTCTTCACCTTCTGCCACTGTGCGTACAATCAAGCCCATATTTTCCGGGCGCATTTTCGACACAATTTGCCGCAAACGTTCCCGCTCTTCCGTCCCTTCTATGCGCCGTGAGATGCCAATATAATCGGCGGTAGGCATTAAAACCAAATGCCTGCCGGGAATAGTAATTTGGCGGGTAAGGCGGGCGCCTTTACTCCCAAAGGGTTCCTTAACCACTTGTACCATAATTTCTTCGCCGGGGCGCAAAAGCTGCTCAATGGATTTTTTTGTTTTAACCTCGTTTTCCTTTGCCTCCACAATAGCATCGTCAACATAAAGAAAAGCATTGCGCTCTAACCCTATATCCACAAAGGCCGCCTGCATCCCCGGCAGTACATTGGCCACTACACCTTTATATATGTTGCCCACCACCCGCTGGTGCACCGGCCGCTCCAGATAAAGTTCCACCAGTCTGCCGTCTTCCAGTACGGCCACACGCGTCTGCTTATTATCACAATTGATAATAATCTGCTTCTGCATTAAAAAACACCTCTTTTTCTTTCAACAACACAGCCATGGGAGATTGTAAATAAGGTCCGGCGGCCAGCAAAATTTTCCGGCGCAAAAGCTGCGCTTCTGCGGCAGGGATTTGCAACAATTCAAGCACCTCCCGGGGCTTTGTTCCTCCGGAGTTACCCATTGCCAAAAGCATTTCCAAACGACCGGACGGCGTCATTTCTAAACGATAAAGATACGGCCTGAGATCAATGGTGCTTACCTTTTTTTTTGTCCTGCGCACAATAGGTAAAGAAGTGGCTTGCAGTATTTTCTGCACCCGCTCCGGTAACCCTTGTGCATTAGGTATTTTTACCGACCATTCCGCTGCTTTCACTAAACTCATCAGTGCCGGCGCCCTCTGCGGTACAACACGCCATTGTAAAATTTCCAGCCCCGCCGGCAGCACCGCCTGCAAGGCGGCTATTTTTTCGTCTGTAATTTCTGTGGCAAACTGAATATCAACATATTCTCCGAGACTGGTGGCCCCCACTGGTAAAGGAGCAGCAAAAGCCATCTTGGGGTGAGGGTTAAAACCCTGGCTGTATACTAAAGGCATGGCGGCACGTCTCACCGCCCGCTGCCATGTTCGCAAGAGATCTAAATGAGATAAAAAACGTAGTGGCTCCTTTAAAGCAAACTCAATCCAAATCCGCATTTGTACATACCCCTCTATTTTCTTCATCTAAAAGCAGTACCATGCCGCAGCCTAGACATCCCTCCCGGCAGTCTTTTGTGGTTTCTCCCTTTAAAGCACGTTTATATTCTCGCTGGAGATAACGCTTACTAACACCTGCATCGATATGATCCCAGGGCAGCGGGTCCGTTAAAGCATACTCGCGCTGGGCACAAGTTGCCAGTTCCAAGCCGTTCTCCGCAAAAGCTTGCTGCCATAAAGCAAAACGAAAATGTTCATCCCAACTGTCCAGCTTACAACCAAGCTGAGCGGCACGCAAAATGACAGGCGCAAGCTCCCGGCCCCCTCTGGCAATGGCTGCTTCCAGCAAACTCATCTCCGCACCGTGCCACTGAAAATGCACGCCGGGCAGGCGCAAATGCTGTCGTAACAAATCCTGCCTGCGTTTGATTTCGGCTTGCGGAACCTGGCCAAACCATTGGAAAGGAGTATGCGCTTTAGGCACAAAGACGGAAGCGGAAACAGTAACCTGTGGCTTCCCTTTACCGCATACCTGTTTATAGGTATTCAGCACCTGCTGTGTCAAATGCACTATCCCCAATAAATCCTCATCGGTTTCCGTAGGCAAGCCGATCATAAAATAAAGTTTAATATTTGTCCAGCCGGCAGCAAATGCGTCCCTGGCGGCAGAGATAAGTTCCGCTTCTGTAATATTTTTATTTATCACATCGCGCAGGCGCTGTGTGCCCGCTTCCGGGGCAAAAGTTAAACCGCTTTTGCGCACCTGCTGGGACTGCCGTGCCAAACCCTCTGAAAATGAATCTAAACGCAAAGACGGTAAGGATAACGTAACACCTTCCCGGGCCAAATCTGCACTTAAATCTTGAATTAACTCGCCAATGGCGCTGTAATCTCCCGAACTTAATGAACTTAAAGCAATCTCCTCATAACCGGTGGCGCGCACCATTTTTTGTGCCAGTCGTCTTAATGTTTCTTTTTTGCGTTCCCGTACAGGCCGGTAAATCATTCCTGCCTGGCAGAAGCGGCAGCCTCTGGTGCAGCCGCGAAATATTTCCAGCATTAAACGGTCATGGACAATACTACCATAAGGAACAACAAAATCCGTGGGATAATAAGCTTTGTCCAAATCGGCGACAACTGCACGCCTTACACGGGTTGGAGCCAGGGGATGCACCGGCTCAAGTTTCACAAAAGAACCGGCAGGCGAATATTGCGCCCGGTACAGTGAAGGTACGTACACTCCCGGCAAAGCCACCAGTTGCAGCAGTTTCTCCTGCCGGGGCAGGCTCTTATGCTCTTCCAAAAGCTGTACAATTTCGGGGAATACTTCCTCAGCATCACCTATGACAAAAAAGTCAAAAAAATCGGCTATGGGCTCCGGATTAAAGGCCCCGGGGCCGCCTCCCACCACTAAAGGATCGCCTTCGCCACGTTCAGCAGCTAAAAGCGGAATACCGGCCAAATCCAGCATCTGCAATACGGTTGTATATGATAGCTCATATTGCAGTGTCACACCTACCAAATCAAAATGCGCCACAGGCGTCACTGTCTCCAGGGAACAGAGAGGAAATTTTTCTTCCCGCATAATCTCTTCTAAATCAGCACCGGGCATAAAAACACGTTCTGCCGCCCACTGCCGCCGCTCATTTAATAAATGATAAAGAATTTTTAAACCTAAATGTGACATTCCTATTTCATATAAATCGGGAAAAACCAGGGCAATACGCATGGTACATTGCTCATGATCTTTGCTTTGTGCATTTACTTCATTGCCTAAATACCGCACCGGTTTTTGTACGCGCGGTAAAATCTCTTGCCAAAATTTTTCCTTGTAGTTTTTCATGAGACCTCCGCCTAAGCTTTTATTAACTATTTTTCCCTTTTATCAATTTAACATGAATACAGCATATCCCTTCCCCGACATGGTTAAAGCCGGGTAAATTTACAGAAAAGTTGCTCAATTTTTTTTGACTTAGGAAAACAAAAAAACCGGTGTTAAATCTACAGCCGGTTTTTGCTTTAATGGCTGCAAAGTTTTTCTTGTTTGCCGCCCCGGTTCCTTCGCCGCCTTACAGCTTAATTATAATAAAAAATTCTCCCTTTGTCAGGCTGTAAAAGGGCAATTTTAAGCTTATTTTTTGCTTAAAGCAGCTTCAGCCTTGGCATAAATACCTTTTTGTAACACAGTGCCCACAAGTTCATCCTCTGTCACCTCACCCACAATCCGCCCGCTTTGAGTGACAATGAGGATATGATGATATTTTTTCATGGTAAACCGCCGCAGTATTTCTTTCAGCGGTGTCTCCGGCAAAGCCAAAAGTGTCGTTAAAGGCATTACTCCTTCCGCAAGCAGAATCTGTTTTTTCCTCGTTAAACCGCGAATAAAGGCATACATGGAGGCACTGCGTTCTTTTTCGGCGGCAAAATATAAAAAAATTGCCGTGGCCAAAAGTGTCACGTGAAAATGGCCCAGATAAAAAAGATATAAGCCCAGGGCAAAAATTAGCAGCGCCAGCAATTGACTGAGGCGAATACAAAGTTCGGTAGCTTTTTGAAAACCAAGCGTTCCGCAAAGCTTTGCCCGCAGAATCCTGCCCCCATCCAAGGGCAGTGCCGGTAAAAGATTAAAAAGCCCCAGGGTTAGGTTGCTGCGAATAAAAAAGAGCAGCACCTCATTTTGCCGCCAGGCAGAAATATTGGCATAAAGCAAGATACCTGCCGCCGCCAAGACAAAATTAAAAAGCGGCCCGGCTAAAGACACCACACTTTCCACGTGCGGATCCAGTTCCAGGGCATCTTCAATTTTTGCGACACCGCCAAAGGGAAAAAGTTCAACTTCTCCCACTTCCAAACCCTGCATCCGGGCCACCAAAAGATGCACCACTTCATGAGCGGCAACAAGACTAAAAATAATTAACGTTTCACTTAGATATCCATAATAAAGCAGCACAAAAACAAGCACAAGAAAAACCCAATGAAAACGAAATGTAATTCCTGCCAGGCGAAACAGTTTCAAGTACAGGCCTCTCCTTTTAGTTAATCTCAGTCAGAAATTTCTGCGGATCAACGGGCCGCTTGTTTTCCCAAATTTCAAAATGCAAATGACTCTCTCCCTCCGGTGCCGGTGCCACTTTGGCAATTTCCTGTCCCTGGGCCACCTGTTCACCCACAGCCACCAGAGGAGCTGTAACACGGCCGTAAATTGTCACCAGGTCATTGTCATGTTGCAGGTAAATGGTGGTACCATATCTCTCATGTTCCTGTACTAAACTTACCTTCCCGGCGAAGGCGGCATAAACAGGAGCTCCCGGCTCTGTGGTCACATCTATACCGTAGTGCATTTCTATATTTTGGCCGTCGGCTGCCGGGCGTGTGCCAAAGGGACTGCTCAACACTCCGCTTACCGGATGCACCATTGTTTCCTCTTCCCAAGTCTCTTCCCCTGTAGCAGTGTCTGCGGGGACATTATTCCGAGAATTATCCCTTGACGGGTATAAATTGCTTAGCGTCTGCATCACAGGTTTTGCCCGCTCCAGCCAAGCGGAAGGCTGGGAGTGGCTAACCGTGAGCGTATAAACCCAATCAACCACCCGGCCGGTAAAATCGGTATGCCACAAACTAAAAGCACCAAGGATCAGCACCACCATAATGGCCGCCACTGTTTTCTCAAAAAGATTTTCCTGCAGCTGCCGTAATAAAACCACCGGCAATCCTGCGGATTCTTTGCCAAAGCCGCCGAAACTTTCTTTATAAAGTTGTCTTTGTTCTAGCCGCTGGCGTAAATCAGAACGCGGCCTTTGCCTTTGCCGGCTCCGATAATATTTCAAACTCCTCACCTCTTTGAGGTTTGTCCTTATCCATGTATATTTACTTGTCCCTCAAGTTATGCTTTTGAGGATAAAAAAAAATCCACCCCAAGGGGTGGCTTAAAACATAAATTTTTGCCGCCGCATACCAATATTGAGCACAACGCCTATGGCCATCATATTCATCAGCAAAGAACTGCCCCCATAAGAGACAAAAGGCAGCGGCAGGCCGGTTACCGGCATAATACCGATAGTCATACCCACATTAATTAAAACATGAAAAGTCATCATGGTGGCGATGCCGATGCACACCAGCGTTCCAAAGGTATCCCGCGCCTGGTAGGCAACGCGGATAATCCGTAAAATCAACACCAAAAATAAAAAGAGCAGGATGACGGCACCGATAAAACCTGTTTCTTCTGCATAAGCGGAAAAAATAAAATCTGTATGCTGCTCCAGTAAAAAACCAAGGTGGTTCTGTGTCCCTTCAGCAAATAAACCTTTACCGTATAAACCTCCCGATCCCACGGCAATCAGAGACTGAATAATTTGATAACCGTCATTTAGGGGATCTTGGTATGGATCCAAAAAAATAATCAGCCGCATTTTCTGGTAGTCTTTTAATCTAAACCACACAAAGGGCAGCGCTGCCAGTCCCAGCCCAATGTAAGCGGCCAAGTGTTTAAATTTTATGCCGGCCATAAAAAGCATGCCCAACAAAATCACGATAAAAACTATTGAAGTACCTAAATCAGGTTGGCGGAAAATTAAGAACATAGGTATGGCCACATGCAGGAAAAAAGGAATAGCGCTAAAAAAACTGTCGAAATTTCCCTCCTGATCGGTTAAGTGCCGGGCCAAAGAAATGATAATGGCCAGTTTGGCAAACTCGGAAGGTTGCAGTTCAAAAAATTTTAAATCAATCCAGCGCTGAGCCCCGCCGGAATCTGAACCTACAAAAAGCACAGCCAAAAGTAAAAGTACATTGGCAAAATATATATAGGGGGCAAAACGGTAAAAATACGTATAATCCAAGCTTAAAATAAAAAGCAGCGCAACTAGACCTGCACCGAAACGTAGAGCATGGCGCTTGGCATAATACAAAGGGTCACCGGTGAAATTTACCGTGGTGCTGGTGATAATAATCAAGCTAATGGCAAAAATAGCTATCACTGTCAATATAAGCAACCAATCCAGGTTGCGTATCAGCCTACGATCAAACACTTTTCCACTCCCAGCAAAATAATCAGAAAAAATAAGTGCAAGGTAAACCCCTAGCACTTATAATTATACGGAAAGTTAATCATACCGTAAAGCGCAAGAAAAACCCTTACTATGCAAAGCATGGTTGACCGGTTAGCTGTGGGCAGGTCGTTTTATACTTTTCACGGCTAAATTGGCCTCTAAAACTGCCGTGCCGTCGGTATGATGCATATTAACAACGGTGTTGCTTTCATCAATTTCCATATACTTGGAGATTACAGCAATCATTTCCTCCTTAATTTTATCGAGAAACTCCGGAGCTACACTGGCACGGTCGTGGACTAGTACCAGACGCAGGCGCTCCTTTGCCACTTCTTTACTGGACTGTCTGCCGGTCAAAGCAGCAAGCAATGCCTTTAGATTCATGGTTCACTTCCTTTCTATCCGCCTAAGCCGATTAATCTTTTTAAACGGCTAAAGAAGGATTGATTTTGGTAAAGATCCAGAAAAGGAACCGTCTCTCCAAGCAGCCTTTGCGCTATATTCAGGTAAGCTTTGCCGGCCGGGGAGTCATTGGCATTGGTAACTACCTGCTCACCACGGTTGGTAGAAATAATAATTTTTTCATCGTCGGGTATGACACCAATTAACTCAATGGCCAAAATCTCCAAGATATCATCAATATCCAGCATATCGCCACGTTTGACCATTTCGGGCCGCAGGCGGTTAATGACCAAACGGAAAGATTTTATTTCCGCCGCCTCCAGCAAGCCGATAATACGGTCAGCATCCCGAACAGCCGACACTTCCGGGGTGGTCACAATTAATGCCCGGTCCGCTCCGGCAATGGCATTGCGGAAACCCTGTTCAATACCGGCCGGGCAGTCAACTAAAACAAAATCAAATTCCTGCTTTAGCTCCTCACAGAGTTTTTTCATTTGCTCTGGACTGACGGCATTTTTGTCTCGTGTCTGGGCTGCCGGTAAAAGAAAAAGATTGTCATAGCGCTTGTCCCGGATGAGCGCCTGTTTCACCCGGCAGCGTCCTTCCACCACATCCACCAGATCATACACAATCCTGTTTTCCAGGCCCATGACCACATCAAGATTTCTTAAGCCGATATCTGCGTCTATCAAGACAACTTTTTTCTGGGCCAGCGCCAAACCGACACCGAGATTGGCCGTAGTTGTTGTTTTACCCACTCCGCCTTTACCGGACGTAATAACAATAACTTCCCCCATGGATTTTCTCCCCTTTTTGCACTATGTATTTTGTTTGGCTGTTATGGCTGCAATCAAAATGCGCAAATCCTGTACATACGCATATTCAGGCTGGTCAGGCAAATCATCATGATCAGGCGCCCGGGAAATGACATCTGCAATTCGCAGCTGTGTCGGCGCCAGCCGCAAAGCAACAACAGATGCCGTTCTGTCTCCGTTGGCACCGGCATGAGCAATGCCCCGTAGCGTACCAAAAACGTAAATATCACCGTCTGCCGCGATTTCCGCCCCCGGATTCACATCTCCCAGGACAATGACATGGCCGGGATAGCGGATATACTGACCTGAACGTAAAGTCCGCTTGATCACAAGTGCTCTACCTTCTTTAAAACCATCCAAGCTCAGATCTTCCATCTCTCCCTGCCGTTTGGCAGAAGTTATGGCAGGTGCTTTCTCTTGACTGCTATGAATGCTCTTTAAACGTAAACGGCTGTTTTTCGTCACTGTTGTAATTAAAGCTTCCCTTTCCTCCTCCGTCAATTCTCTGTTGCCAAGATCGATGCTTACCTCTGCATCACCAAAAAAGGAGGCTCTTTGTCGGAGTTTGGCAGCCAGATCGGAAAGAATTTCCGTAAAATCTGCACCCTCTAAACAATAAATGGTAACTCCTTCCTTTGTCCCTTTAAATTCCACTGCATATTTATTCATAAACGTCCTCCACTACAACACTCACTCCCCAATACTTTTCGGCATATAGCGGCATTTTCCTGCCAGTAAGTAAAATAAACGACAATGGTTCTATAAAAAGGAAAAACGCTCCCGGGAGCGTTTTTCTACATTTCTGCATTGCTTTCCGCCGCTTCTTCACCGTAATATGCTTCAAAAATCATTTTGGCCACAGGTACGGCGGCATCGCCGCCCAAACCGCCGTTTTCCACCACTATGGCCAGAGCTATTTCCGGTGCTTCCGCCGGAGCATAACCCACAAATAAGCTATGGGAGATTTTATTGGCACCTGCTTCCGCAGAACCGGTTTTGCCGGCGACTTTTACAGGCAGTGTCCGCAAACTTGAGCCGGTACCACCCAGTTCCGTCACCGCTTCCATCCCTTTGCGGGCAATTTCCCAATGTTTTTGCTCATAGTCAAGTTTTTTTAAGATTTCCGGTTCTTGCTCTAAAATTACTTCTCCGGTATAACTGGTAATTTTTTTCACCAAATGCGGCCGGTAGTGGATACCACCATTGGCCAGCATAGCACCGTAATTGGCCAGCTGCAGCGGTGTAATGGCATGGCCTTGGCCAATGGCGGCTGAGAGCACATCCCCGGGCATAAAGTCACTTCTTGTTTCCGGCCCATTGATGAGCCCCGGCACCTCACCGCGAATATCGGTTAATCCCACCAAACTGCCAAAACCAAAATCTTTGGCATACTTACTTAAACGCTCGCCGCCCAAATGGTAACCCATTTCATAAAAGAAAATATTACATGACTTTTGCAAAGCACCGACAACATTTAAAGCACCGTGGGCGGTGTAATTATAGCAACGCCGCCTGTCAGAACCGAAAAAAGTTTTCACTCCACCGCATACTACACGTGACTTTTCGGTAATAATACCTTCTTCCAAAGCGGCAAGGGCCCCCACCAGTTTAAAGGTGGAACCTACAGGATACGTCCCCTGAATGGCTTTATTAATTTCCGGTTTATCCGGGTTGTCACGAATTTCATTGTAATCCTGATAAAAAGTATTGGGGTTAAAGGCGGGATAACTGACCATGGCTAAAATGCCACCCGTGTTGGGATCTAAAGCCACCACGGCGCCTTTACCTACTTGCTCATTACCTTCTTCCTTTAAGGCGGCAATCACCTGGTCCAGGGCATTTTCGGCAATGACTTGCAGGCGTAAATCTAAAGTCAGATGTAAGGTATTGCCCGGAATCGGGTTGGTTCGCTCTAGTTCACGCACTCGGTTACCAAAGCGGTTCGTTTCCACCCGCAGTGTACCGTCCTGACCCCGCAGGTATTTTTCAAAAGTGGCTTCTAAACCGGATTGGCCGATAATATCAGTAAAACGATAACCTTCATGTTTTAGTTCCTGGTATTGATTTTCCCGAATAACGCCCACATAACCTAAAATATGCGCAGCCACTGATTGCTGGGGATACTCTCTCACCGGCTGGGTCTCATAAATAACACCCGGCAGCTCAAGGCGGCGCTCTTCCAATTGGGCTACAATTTCCGGGGATACGTCAGTGGCAATCTGTATGGGAGCATAACTTTTAAACTGCTGTTTGGCGATTTTATCTCTAATCTCTTGCTCCTCAATCTCCAAAATTTCACTTAAATAACGGATCACATCGGCAGCTTTCTGCCGGTCCAAGCCCAAAAGTGACACGGTATAACCCGGCCGGTTTGTGGCTAAAACCTGGCCGTTGCGATCCTTTATTTCCCCCCTGGTAGCAAGAATAGGTATATCGCGCAGGCGGTTACTTTCCGCCTTGGCTACGTAATAATCATACTGGTATATTTGCAACCAAGCCAGACGTGCCGTCAGCAGCAAGATGATCATTATCACTACCACGGTAAAAACACGCAGGCGACGCTGGAGCGATTTTGACATCTTTCTTTACTCCTCAAGATAACTTTCTTCAAATAAAAGCTTCCGTTTATGTGCGCGATACAGAAAAGGATAAAGAAGCCCCATGAGAAAAAAATGCATAAGCATGCGGGGCAAAATATAATTTTGCAAATATGCTCTTAAAGAGAAAACTATGGGCACGTCAAAAAGTTTTGCCAAGAAATATATGAAAACATCACCGCTTAAAGTAAAAAAAGCAACAAGCAGCATGGGAGCCAAAATAAAATCTTTATAAATATCTTCAGCAATTAGACCGGCCAAAGCCCCCACCGGCAGCTTCACGGCAGCAAAAAAACCTAAAGGTGCCCCAAAGATAATATCCTGCAGTAAACCGGCACATAATCCCAGTACGGCACCTTTGCGCATACCTGCCAAAACTGCTAAAGCCACTACCACCACCAGTAAAGGATCCGGGTGTACACCATCGGGACCGGCCAGGGCAAAGACAGAACCTTCAATGGCAAGGCTGACAACAAATAAGACAAAGGTAATCAAATAAGCCACTAATAAGCATCCCCTTCCGGTTCCTCCATTTCTGCTTCCTCCGGTAAATCTATGGCATCTTCTTGGGGAACTACCACAAAAACTTCTTCTAAACGATTAAAATTTGCCGCCGGCTGTAAAGTGGCATATTGCGTCAATCCCAGCTCGTCCACACCTGTTTCTAAGACATAACCAATGACAAAACCTTTCGGAAACACACCGCCCAATCCGGAGGAAATAATGGTATCGCCGGGAAGAATATTGGCTTCCCGCGGCAAATCTTTTATCCTTAATAAACCCGGTTTACCCGGGTCATTTTCCACCACTCCCACTTCACCCGGTTCCCGTGAACGCTGCACCATGGCAGCCACAGCCACACCGCGGCGTGAATCAGTGAGCAGTAAAACCTGGGCGGTGGTGGGTGTCACAGCTAAAATATTGCCAATTAAACCATCGGTGGTAATAACCGCCATTTTTTCCCGGACGCCATGTATGCTACCTTTATTAATGGTCACCGTATCGAACCATCTAGCCGGATCCCGGGCAATTACTTCCGCCGCAATTAAATCATAAGTGGTAGCTTCCTTCAGTTCAAGCATGCGGCGTAATCTGGCATTTTCCTTACGCAATTCATTTAAACGCGCCTCCAAAGTAATTGCTTCTGCCAGTTTTTGACGGAGTTCTTCATTTTCCTGTTTAAGCTGCCGGAAGTTTTTGAGCGTAGCAGCGAACTCCTTCACCGTAACAGTTAAACGTTGAAAGGCCCCTTGGACAGGGGCCACAATCACCTGCAGGACTTCTTCGGGAAAGGAAACCCCCTGCCTGTGGGCAGTAGAAGCTGCCAACACCAGCAGTACAGCCAATACCAGCAGTAATATGCCTATTCTTTTATAGTGTTGCTTTTTCTTTTTTTTGGGCACAAGCACAGATTTCACCTTTCAACGGCCTTCCTGGCTCAGCCGACTCTACGTGGCGTAAGGGCAACGCGGCGTAGCAGTTCTATTTCTGCCAGCGCTTTTCCTGCTCCCAGCGCCACACAATCCAGTGGATTTTCGGCAATATAAACGGGCATTCCTGTTTCCTTGGCCACCAACTTGTCCAAACCGTGTAAAAGCGCTCCGCCGCCGGTCATGACAATGCCCTTGTCCATAATATCTGCAGCCAGTTCAGGCGGTGATTTCTCCAAAGTGATTTTAATGGCCTCCAGGATACCGGCCACCGGATCTGCCAATGCCATTTCAATTTCCGCATCACTGATCTCTTGTGTTTTTGGCAAACCGCTGACTAAATCCCGTCCGCGAATTTCCATGGTTTTCGGATTTTCTTCATCGCGCATGGCGGTCCCGATCTCCACTTTAATTTCCTCGGCGGTACGTTCACCAATCATTAAATTGTAATTCTTCTTAATATATTGGACAATGGCCTGGTCCATCTCATCTCCGCCGACGCGGATGGAGCGACTGGTCACAATTCCTCCCAGGGAAATAATGGCCACTTCCGTGGTGCCGCCACCGATGTCAACAATCATACTTCCTGTAGGTTCTTCCACAGGCAATCCGGCACCAATGGCTGCCGCCATGGGCTCCTCAATTAAAAAAGCTTCCTTGGCCCCGGCTTGTTTGGTAGCATCGATGACAGCACGTTTTTCTACTTCGGTCACCCCGGAAGGAACACAGACAACAACTTGTGCCTTAAACATGGTTTTACGTTTATATGCTTTGGCAATAAAGTGGCGCAGCATCGTCTGCGTCACGTCAAAATCAGCAATCACGCCATCTTTCATGGGCCGTATGGCCACAATATTTCCTGGGGTACGCCCGATCATCCGCTTTGCTTCTTCACCCACTTCTAAAATAGTACCTGTATCGCGGCGAATGGCCACTACCGATGGCTCGCGCAAAACAATTCCCTTTCCTTTGACAAAAACGATCGTGTTTGCTGTTCCTAGATCTATCCCGATATTTCGAGAAAAATATTTCGTAATAAAGCGCATCCGCAAAGCGTCTCCCTTCATTTAGAATCGCTAAGTATCATTATATATCAGTTATAACCCCGGACACAATAGACAAGTTTGTGTTTCCAGGACATTCCTCATTTACAGCAAGCCTTGCTCACGCAAGCTAGTAAATTTGCCATCACCAATGATTAAATGATCTAAAACCTCAATTCCCAATAGCTTCCCCGCCTCCCTTAAGCGCCGGGTAACTTCCAGATCTTCTTGGCTGGGGGTGGGGTCGCCGCTGGGATGATTATGAATGAGAATGAGGCTGGCGCAAGCCCGCCGAATGGCCGGACGAAAAACCTCCCGCGGATGCACCACAGAAGCATTTAAACTGCCGATGGAAATTTCCTCCACACCGATAACTTTATTCTTTGTATCCAGCAGTAAAATGCGAAAATGTTCACGCAAATAGTGGCGCATTTCTTCCATCACTAAACCGGCCACATCCCGGGGTGAAGAAATAACCACCTTTTCCGTACGCAGGCGGCTGCTTATGCGCACTGCCAGTTCAGCAGCCGCCAAGAGCGTCACCGCCTTTGCCGGTCCCACACCTTTGACGGTGGTTAATTCCTCCAGGCCACAGCGGGGTAAGTTGGCCAGCCCCCCAATCTCCACTAAAATGCGTTCGGCCAAATCCACGGCCGTCTCCTGTTCCGTACCGCTGCGCAATAAAATAGCCAGCAGTTCCGCATCAGAAAGCACGCTCGTGCCGCTTGCTATTAATCTTTCCCGGGGGCGCTCAGTGGGTGGCAGATCCTTGATGGTCAGGCGCCGAGTCATCTCTACCAGCTCCCTTACCGGTTAGATCTAAATTAAGCTCTTTGAGCAGCTGCCATAAAGCCGCCAAAGGCAATCCCACCACATTAAAATAACAACCGGCGATTTTTTCCACAAAAACGGCCGCTTTGCCCTGAATGCCGTAGCCGCCTGCTTTGTCAAAGGGCTCACCGCTGGCAATATACCAATTAATCTCTGCGGCGGAAAGTGGGCGCATAAAAACTTCCGTTACTTCCACGTGGCTTAAAACTTCCCCTAACGGCAAAGCAACCACGGCAATGCCGGTCAGCACTTGATGACTGCGCCCGCTAAGCAGGCGCAACATACGCTTGGCATCTTGAGCATCTTTTGGTTTACCTAAAAGCATGCCGTCCACGCAAACTACTGTATCGGCTGCGATCACCACCGCTTGCTCTTGCGGCCGGTTTTTTGCCACGGCCAGTGCTTTGGCCCTTGCCAGCTGTTCCACCAGTTTAGCCGGATCTTTGCCGGCAATTTTTTCTTCAGACACACCGCTGACCTGCACCTCAAAGTCAATACCTATTTGCCGTAAAAGTTCCGCCCGGCGCGGTGAAGCTGAAGCCAAAATAATTTTCGTCATCCGTCTTTCCCCTCTTGCTGTTAATCTTGGAAAATATACCTGATAGTATTTTTCTCTTTCTTTACTTTCGTCTACACGGTTCTTTTCGTTTTTCTTCTGTCAATTCCTGCAAAAAAACCGGAAGTTTTACACTTCCGGCTATAAAATGATTTATTTTTGTCTAAGGCTGCCCAGAACATTTTTTAGTGCTTTCTCGGTATAGGTAACGGCCAGCCCTGTAAAAAACCCGGTAGGAAGAGCAATAATGAGCAGTAAAGGCAAGTACAAAGGAATTAAATTAAAATTGCCAATCAGCATGGCCGCCACAGTTACTTGTGTGGTATTATGCGCCGCTGCACCCAGAATACTCACGGCAACTAAAGATAGTTTCTCTTTACGCCACGCATGGATACCGCCGGCCATAACAATGGTGGAAATGATGGCTCCGGAAAAACTTAAATAAAAACCGGTAGCTAAAAAATTGCCGGCAAAAATGCTCCCTAAAACGGTGCGTACGGCAGACACTATTAAAGCCGCATCAAAACCGTACAAAACAAAAGTTAAAAGTGTGATCACATTGGCCAAACCAAGTTTGGCACCGGGAATGGGCAAAGGCACAGGGATGGCATTTTCTACGGTATGGATCACTAAAGCAAAGGCAATTAATAATGCCAAATGGGTAAGTTTTTTTATTTTCAACAGATTTAACCTTCCTTTGTTAAATACAGGTAAGACTTTACCATCTTTAACAGTTTATCATGTTCACCGGGCCGTTGCAATAAAGAGCCTTCTTCTTAGTTGTGATAGGCAAAAATAATCATCACAAACAAAACAAGCACTATCGCCACAAGAAAAATATCAAAATAAAAGTTAACGCTTCTCCAGCCGGTCCAAAGTTGCAAGCGTCGCCAAATTGTAAAAGTACGCCGGCCGGAACTTTCATAGGCGGTGTTTAAAGATTCATCCAAATCAGCAGTTCTGCGCACAATTTTTTCCGCCGCCTGCCCAGACCGGGCATAAGCTTGATTCAAAGTTTTGTCCAGTTTTTCCGAGCCTGCGGCAAGGCTGCGCGCTTTAGTGGCTGATGTGACATAAACTTCGTTTAACGAACGCTCAAACTTTTCTGTTTGCTCAGCCAGTTTACGTGCCCCGCCGGCGGAAGTTTCATAAACCCGGTTCAGGGACTGATCAAATTTCCCCGTCCCAGCAACCAGTTTCCGCGCCCCGGCAGCGGAAATTGTGTAGGCTTGGTTTAAAGCATCATCAAACTGCTCTGACCGTTTCACAAAACCTTTGCCCAACTTGCCGGAGCCGACATAAGTGGTATTCAGGGCAGTATCAAAACGGACAAATAACAGGCATAATTTCCTGGCCACTGCGGAGATTTGCAGGTAAAAACAATTGAGCGCACGATCAAAGGCAGTACAGGCTTGGGCAAATGTTTTTTGTACAAAACGGGCTGCCGGCAGGTAGAATAAATACTCCACACTGAGCCATTTAGGTAAGCGTAAAGTAAAAAAGCCTAAACGATCAAGGAGTGTAAATAAGATTACGGCCATAATTACCACCACCGCACTGCCCTGTAAATCATGTAAATTCCAAACATTTAGTTCCCTTAAATGTTCCACCAGATGGCTGTCATACGTAAACCACTGCATGGACGGGATAATGATTTTCTGCAGCAGGAAATGGGGAAAAACACCAATGGCAAGAATTATGGCACCAAAAATGCTTAAGACGGTATAAACCGGCCAGGAAAAACTATAATCCAACTTGGCAAACTTTTCCGGCACCCGGCCCAAAAAGAGGCCACGGAACAGTTTGGCGAAATAACAAAGTGTCATGGCACTGGTGAGCATAAAAATTTTTTCCGCCCACATTAAAAGCGGTGCCTCTCCGTGTGTAGCCGCCTCCACAATGGCATGATGCAATAAAGTTTTACTGACATAACCGTTAAAACCGGGAATACCGCCAATACCGGCATAAGCAATCAAAAAGATAACCATCAGAAACGGGACTTTATGCCGTAGACCGCCCAGGACCCGGATATCCAATTCATGGGTCACCATATAAATAGAACCAACCAGCAGGAAAAAACCTGCTTTGAAAAAAGCATGATTAATAATATGGTAAAGGGCCCCGGCAAAACCCATGGCGCCCTCGGCTCCCAAGTAAGCCGCCACACCGATTCCCATGAGAATATAACCCATTTGCGAGACGGAACTGTATGCCAAAATTTTTTTCGCCCCTGTAGACAAAAGCGCCATGAAAGCGCCCAAAAACATCGTTATAATCCCGATCCAGATAATCAGGTAGCCCATCTCCATGGACGGAAGCACACTAATCGTCTCCGGTACCTGTGCCGGGGTAAAAATCATGCCAACAACGCGAAAAATCCCATAGGCTCCCGTTTTAATCATTAAGGCCGAAAGCAAGGCGCTGGCCGGTGATGGTGCCACCGGATGCGCCTTGGGCAGCCAAATATGCAGGGGTATCATCCCGGCTTTAATACCAAACCCAACAATAAAGAGGGCCATCAGCACATAAGGATTTAAAGCACTTTGGGCAATAAAGTCATAAAGGGGCTTAATTTCCGCAGTGCCAATTCCAGCATAAAGGAGAAAAATCCCCATTAAGATTACCAAGCCGCCGGCAACACTCAAATAGAGCATCACGCCACCGGCATGCATGGCTTCCTGCGTTTGTTCATGGATCACCAGGACATAAGAGAAAAAAGTCATCATTTCAAAAAATAAAAACAAAGAAATTAAATCACCGGAAAGCACTACACCTAGGCAACTGCCCAGCGTCGCCAAAAGAAAAACAAAAAAGCGAGCCTGGGCATGCTCATGGGCCATGTAAGCCACAGCATGCAAAGTTGCCAAAAACCAAATAATGCTCATGAGGGCAGCAAAAATAAAGCCAAAGAGATCCACCCGTAAAAGCAAGCCTACCTGCATAATTTTTGGCAGTTCATACTTTAGCGGCGTTTGCAGCACTTGCGGCAGCATCAACATGACAAGAACAACAGTTAGTAGGGCCGTCAAAACTGCCAAGACATTCCGCCATTTTGCAGCCAAGCGTTCCGCCCCCAGCACCACCAATGAGCCTACAAGCGGCACAGCAATTGCGGCTGGCGGCAAAAGGGAAAAAGTTTCAATTGTGGCCAAATCCTGTGCAGCCAGAAAAAACATAATAATTAAAAGCCTCCCCGGAATAAAAACTCAGCCGCTTTGCGGGAAAGATCAAAAGGAATATTAACAGGTACCAGACCCAACAAAAGCGTGCACACGGCAATGACAACAACAGGTACCAGCATTTTTGCCGGTGCTTCGTTGATCTTTGCCAGTCTTTTTTCACCTTCCGCTTCCTTGCCAAAGAAAGCGGAAATCACGATGGGCAGGTAATAAAGTGCGTTTAACAAACTACTGATGAGCAAAACAACTACATAGAACGGTTGACGCGCATCAAGGGCGCCTAAAGCAAGTGTTAATTTACTGACAAAACCGTTCATGGGAGGAATACCGATCATGGCCAGGGCCGCCAAGGTAAAGGCAGCCATGGTCAGCGGCATTTGCCTGCCCACTCCGCCCAAATCCTTAATTTTGCGTTTACCTGTTTTCAAAATAATGGCACCGGCCGCCAAAAAGAGGGTACTTTTCATGGTGGCATGACTGAAAATGTGAAAGATATCACCAATCAGGGCGCGTTCAGTAAAAATGGTCATCCCCAGCAAAATATATCCCATTTGCCCGATGCTGGAGTAGGCTAAACGACGCTTTAGTTCTTCTTGCGTTAAAGCCACCGCCGAGCCTAAAAGAATGGAAATGACGGCCAGGACAGCTAAAATTGTGATCCAGCCGGTTTCCTGCAAAAGCGGCATGCCAAAGACCTGGTAGATTACCCGCAGCAAACCGTAAGCACCTGTTTTTAGCATAATTCCTGACAATAAAGCACTGGCTGGAGAAGGAGCCACCGGGTGTGCATCGGGCAACCAGACATGCAGCGGGAACATCCCGGCTTTCATGCCAAAGCCCACCAGGTAAGCAAGAAACGCCACCAAAGCCAAGGAAGACGGTTCCTGAATTAAAACACCGTCACCCAAAGATACGGAGCCGCCTAATTCAAATGTAATAACTATGCCAAAAAAGAGGGCTAAACCGCCAATAATAGTCATAATTAAATACTTGTACCCTGAACGGAGAGCTTCTTCCGTTTCTTCATGGATTACAAGCACATAAGAGGCCAGCGACATTAACTCAAAAAAGAGAAACAGTGTGAAAAAATCACCGGCTAAAAAGATCCCCACACAACCGGCCAAAGTAACCGTTAAAATGGGATAATAACGGTTGCCGCCGTGTTCATGGCGCATATAATCCAGCGAATATATGGTTGCCAACATCCAGACAAAAGATGACAAAATCGACAGGGAAAAACTTAAAACATCTACCCGGAAGGAAACCATCACATTAGGTAGCAAGGAAAACAACTGCACTTCAATAATTTCGCCGGCAGCAATAAAAGGAAACAATGAAAGCACCGAAACAAAGGTAATCACAGCAGTGGCTACCGCTAAACCGTTGCGTAGTTTTTCCGATCGCTTTTGCACAAAATAAATGACAAAAGTCATGACAATGGGAAACAGAGCAATCCAGACCGGTAAAACTTGTTTAAAAATTTCCACGGCTTCTCAACTCCTTACGCTAATAGCTTTTCTGTACAATCTTTGCACCTTCCCCACGACAACCGGATAGATACCGGCCCCTTCCGGCTGCCGTAAAAGCCTACCCTTTCTGTTGTTATAAAAATAACTTATAGGGGGACAACGCTATTAGTTTACTTGTAAAAAGCAAGATTGTCAACATGTATCACTAAGTATTACCAAACCAAGTTGTAAAAAAACGGTGCGAATTTATGTTCGCACCGTTTCCCGTCACTAGATAATCGTTTTTTGCGGGCAGACTTCTACACAAGTACCGCAATTTGTGCACTTATCATAATCAATGACTGCCACATTGTTTACCATACTAATGGCGTTTTCCGGACATTTTTTTACGCACAAGGTGCAAGCAATACAACCCCTGGCGCAAACCTCACGTACTTGCTTGCCTTTATCCTGATTCCGGCAACTTACATGATGTTTTTTTGTTTCCGGAACAAGCTCAAGCACTTGACGCGGGCATTCTTTCACACAGATGCTGCAGCCGATACACAAGTCTTTATCAATAACCGGCAGTCCGTTTTCGCCAAGGGTGATGGCATCTGTGGGGCAAGCACGGACACAATTGCCCAAACCCACACAACCAAAACTGCAGGCAATGGGACCACCGCCAAACATCAGCGCCGCTCTGCAATCCTGTGGCCCGTCATAGATGTGCTTAATTTTTACGGTATTGCAGTCGCCCAAGCATTTAAGCTGTGCCACCTGGCGCTCCAAAGTATCCGGTGCTTCCACACCCATGATTCCTGCAATCTTATTTGCCGCTTCCGTTCCGGCAGGCGCACAACCGGTAACAGGGGCGTTGCCCGCCACAACTTCCTCGGCAAACTGATCACAGCCGGCATAACCACAAGCACCACAGTTGGCACCGGCCAACAGTTCACGTACCTCTTCAACTTTCGGATCAACTTCTACGGCAAATTTCTGGGAAGCATAAGCCAATGCTCCACCAAAAATGAGACCTAATGCTGCCAGAGTGATTACTGCCGCTACAATCATCTAAATTCGCCTCCTACATCATGCCTTGAAATCCCATAAAGGCGATGGAAAGGATTCCGGCAATAATTAATGCAAGGGAAACACCGCGGAAATATTTCGGGATGGGGACCATTTCCAAACGTTCCCGGATACCTGCCATAATAACCAGGGCCAGTGTAAACCCAAGGGCCGCAGCTACGCCGAATACCACCGACTCCAAGAGATTATATTGCAACTGCACATTTAACAGTGCCACCCCCAGCACGGCACAGTTGGTGGTAATCAGCGGCAGGAAAATACCCAGTGCCTGATATAAAACAGGACTGATTTTGCGGATTACCAGTTCCACAAACTGCACCAGAGCCGCAATCACCAGAATAAAAACGATTGTGCGTAAATACTCCAGTTGATACGCTTGCAAAATATAATATTCCAATAGCCATGTGACTAAAGAGGCTAACCCCATGACAAAAGTAACGGCCATACCCATGCCAATGGATGTATCCACCTTTTTGGAAACACCAAGGAACGGGCAGATGCCGAGGAACCTTGACAACACAAAGTTGTTCACAAAAATGGCGCCAAAAATAATTGCCAATATACTCGCCATCATCTACCCTCCTCTATTCCAACCTGAACTTTTTAAAGAACATGTTAACCAACGCCATCATTAAGCCATAGACCAGAAAACCGCCGGCGGGGGAACCGAAAATTTGAAAGGGTTCGTAACCGGCCCCCATGATGCCAACACCGAAAATTGTGCCGGCCGCAAGTATTTCCCTGATCGCTCCCATGATGGTCAAGGATAAGGTAAAACCTAGCCCCATACCAAGCCCGTCAGCAATGGAAGCAACAATGGGGTTTTTGGAAGCAAAAGCTTCAGCCCGCCCCAGGATGATGCAGTTTACCACAATAAGCGGGATAAAAATCCCCAAAGCGGAGTGAAGTTCCGGCGTAAATGCATTCAACAGCATATCAACCACGGTCACAAAGGTGGCAATAATGACAATATAGGCCGGAATACGAATTTTATCAGGAATAAACTTCCGCAGAAGAGAAATGACAAAGTTTGATGCGATTAATACGGCAGCTGTAGAAAGTCCCATGCCCAAACCGTTTATTGCCAAGGTGGTGACGGCAAGCGTGGGGCAGGTACCTAGTACCAGTCGGAAGGTTGGGTTTTCCTTAAAGATTCCTTTGGTTACTTCTTTCAGTAAACTCATTTCCTCACCCCCCATTATTGCTGCAGTGCGTTTTTCACAGCTTCCATGATGCCTTTACTGCTAAAGGTAGCACCACTGGCTGCATCAACTTGCACTGACTGCTCCTCGATGATCCGCTTAGGAACTTGGGCTTTTGCCTGGTTGAAATATTCAGGTGTATCTTCGCCGGCTAAAACTTCAATATTGGTAATCTTACCGCCTTCCACGGTCACTTCAACTTTAATACCGGGCTTTAAGCCTTTACCCTCGCCGGTGTAAACACCGTCCGGGATTGTCGTAATGTCTATTTCCGCCGGACCTTGGATAAGATCTCCGCCAAAGGCCAGCAAGATTGCTTCCATTTCTGCCTGGACACCGTTTTCCATGGCCAGGCTAGTGATAGTGGCTCCGGAAATATTGTCAACATCAAAATCATCGTTGACAGTTTTACCCACATACTGCTGGCGGTAAGCTTCATCTTCAATTTTTGAGCCAAGCCCTGCAGTTTCGCTATGGGAAATAATCGTTAAACTGACCAGCTTACCTTCGCCGTCAATGGCCAGGTTAAAGCGAATCTCACCGCCGTAACCGTTTGTTTTGCCTTCGGCAAGAATTCCCACCAGGTTGTCTTGGTCATCATAGCCCAAAGTGGCGGTGCGGCCATCGACTTCTTGATCTTCAAACCTGGTTACTGCGGGGAAAAGTCGCTGTAAAAGTTCAATTTTTTCCTTCTGAATGCGTTCTTCAATAATCTTTGTAGTGACATCGTTTGTATAGGCTAAAACGCCGGCAGAAACGGCGCAGATTACCATTAAAATTACAGCTAAACGAAGTACTTCTTTCATTACTTGGCCACCTCCCCGTACTTTCTGGGCAGGGTCAGGTTATCAATTAACGGCGTTACCGCATTCATGAGTAAAATGGCAAAAGTAACACCCTCCGGATAGCTGCCGTACAGGCGGACAAGCATGGTCATTAAACCGCAGCCCAAACCAAAGATTAGTTGTCCTTTTGGTGTCACCGGAGAAGTTACCATATCGGTAGCCATGAAAAATGCACCCAGGATCACACCCCCGGCTAAAACATGGAACAGTCCGGCACTCAAAGAGACGCCTTGGCTGCCCAAGAGTATCCCCATAACGAAAACTACTGCCAGGTACCCTGTGGGAATGCGCCAATTAATGTGACCTTTATAAAATAACCAAGCTGCACCTAAAAGCAAGGCAAAGGCACTGGTTTCACCTAAAGAACCGGCAACGTTACCGACAAAAAGTTTTAAAAAGTCGGGTGTTCCTGCTGAAGCTAAAGGTGTAGCCGAGGAAACCAAATCTATCGGACTTAACCAGTTTGTCATATGGCCGGTCCAGGAAATCATTAACACCGCCCTGGCTACTAAAGCCGGGTTGAAAATATTGTTACCCAGACCGCCAAAAACTTGTTTGCCAATACCTATAGCTACTACACCGCCAATGATGCAAAGCCACCAAGGCGGCGCAGGAGGCAAAGTCATCGCCAAAAGCAAACCGGTTACTGCCGCGCTGCCGTCACCGAAAATATCTTTCTTACGTAAAATCACCGCTTCAGTGATCATGGCAGATAACATACAAAGAACAATGGTGATAAGAGCACGGAAGCCGAAAAAGATTATGGCAGCCAATGCGGCAGGAAACAACGCCACAAGCACATCAGTCATGATACTGCGAATACTTTCATCACTCTTTAAGTGTGGTGAGGACGATACAATTAATTTGTTTTCCATTAATTCTCCCTCCTTTGCCCCTACTCCCTATTTCGCCGCCGCACGGCGTTTGGCCGCAATTTCACTTTTTGCCATACGAATCCATTGTGTAAGCGGGCGTTTTGCCGGGCAGATGTATGAGCAACAGCCGCACTCAATGCAGTCCATGGCATCATACTTTTCCGCCCTGTCATATAAACCTTGCTCCACAGATGAACCAATAAACAGCGGCATAATACTTACCGGGCAAACTTCCACACATTTTGCACATTTAATGCACGGTCCAATTTCCTCAATCGTAACTTCCTCATCTGTGAGACAGAGAATTCCTGAAGTACCTTTGGTTACCGGCAGATTCTCCGGTCCCGGCTGGGCAAATCCCATCATAGGGCCGCCGAGAATAAGCTTTTTCAAATTAGGTTTAAAGCCGCCGCACTGCTCAATAACATCTTCTAGCGGTGTTCCTATGCGCACAAGCATATTTTTAGGTTCGTTAATTCCCGAACCTGTAATGGTAACAATTCTCTCAATCAGCGGCAAACCTTTACATACGGCGTCGGTTATGGCAATGCAAGTACCCACGTTCTGCACAATACAACCCACATGGGCAGGCAGACCGCCGGAAGGAACCTCCCTGCCGGTAAAGACTTTAATTAATTGTTTTTCCGCCCCTTGCGGGTACTTGGTGGGCAGGGCACGCACTTCAATTCTTGGATCCTTAGCCGCTGCCTTTGTTACTGCTTCCACAGCATCGGGCTTATTATCTTCAATCCCGATACACCCTTTTTCTGCCCCGACCATTTTCATAATTAACTGCAGACCCACAATCAAATCATCCGGCCTTTCCAACATGGCACGGTGATCGCTTGTCAAGTACGGTTCGCACTCTGCACCGTTCACCAGCACATAATCAATTTTATTTTCCGGCGGCGGTGACAGTTTGACATGTGTCGGGAAAGTCGCTCCTCCCATCCCCACAATGCCTGCTTCCCGTACAATTTTCTTTAATTCATCGGCACTCAATTTTTCCCAATTAGGATTAGGTTTTACATCTTCATGCCAGGTATCCTGAAAATCATTTTCAATAAAAATAGCGTCCACAGTGCCACCGGGAGCAGATTTACAAGTATCGATTTTTATTACTTTCCCTGAAACACTGGAATGCACCGGCGCAGAAACAAAACCCTTACTATCGCCAATTTTTTGTCCCATTTTTACTTCGTCACCAACGGCCACAAGCGGCTCACAAGGAGCACCAATATGCTGCGACAAGGGAATTATTGCTACAGCCGGAGGTTTGGCAGGTACAACAGGCTTCTTCTCCGTAGCACTCTTGCGGTCTCCGGGATGAACGCCTCCCTTAAACGTTTTCAAACTCATACGCTCAATTCACCCCTTTAAAATTAATAAAAAAAATTGTGGCCATCCACGAATGATTCGCGGCCATTGCGAAAAATCCTTCACCCTTTGTATTTTTATCTCTCTTTTTGACAGCTTGGGAAGGATTTCACAGGGAAATGCTGCTTTGGCACTGTAACCTGGCACATTGCAATAATATTCAACAAAAATCACGGAATCCCTGCCCCAGGGCAAAATTTACAATTAGCCAAATCATTCTGTTCTTATAAAAAGCTTTTTCAAAACTTCCCTGGCTTCACTGATGGTATAAAGCGATCCGGAAACACATAAAGCTTCTTTGGCAGAGAGCCCGGCCACCGCCTGCCGCACCGCAGCGGCCACAGTGGGAATGACTTCCACAGGCGTGTTACCAGCATAGCGTTTGGCCAGCTCCGCCACTTGGTAAGGATCGGCTGCCCGCGGGTTATCCGGTGTGGTGATGATGATCCCGGCATCTGCCAGCGGAATTATGAGGCTAAGAATTTCTTCTACCGCTTTATCTCCCAAAATCCCCAGGACAAGCCGCAGCCTGCGGCCGCCTAAAATATCTTTCAAGGCATCCCGCAAAGCTAAAATGCCGTCAACATTATGCGCCCCATCCACCAGCACCAGCGGTTCCCGGGAAAAAATCTCCAGTCTCCCGGGCCAGCGTGTCCGCATAAGCCCCTTACGCACAGCTTCTTCCTGAAAGGTAAGGGGCATCAATTCCCGGGCGGCCACGGCCAAGGCGGCATTGCGGGCTTGGTGCCGCCCGATTAGCTTAATCTCTAAATTAGTTAGTTTGCGCCAGGGACTTGCATAATCAAAGATTATGCCATCAAGTCCCGCTTGTTTGACTTCATACGTAAAATCCCGGTCCACCTGCCAGAGTTTTGCCTCTTTTTGGGCGGCTACATCTCTAAAGACGCGCAATGCTTCCTCTTTTTCCGCCGCCGTCACTATCGGTACTCCGTGTTTTATAATCCCGGCCTTTTCTCCGGCAATGGCAGTTATAGTATTACCTAAAACTTGTGTATGCTCCAGGCCAATATTGGTAATCACCGACAAAACAGGCTTAATGACATTGGTGGCATCCAAACGGCCGCCCAGGCCCACTTCCACGATAACCCAATCGGGCTGCTTGCGGGCAAAATAAGTGAATGCCAAGGCAGTTACCACTTCAAATTCCGTGGGCTGTCCCACCTCATCGGCGGCCAGCTCTTCCACCACCGGTTTTACTTTTTCTACCAGCTGTACGATTTCTTTTTCATCAATGTCTATGCCGTTAATGGCCATGCGGTTAGTAAATTTTTCAATATAAGGTGAGGTATAAAGGCCTACCTTTAACCCTTCCGCCTGCAGCATTTCGGCCAGAAAAGACGCCGTGGAACCTTTGCCGTTGGTGCCGGCAATATGAACACTTTTAAACCGGTGTTGCGGATTACCTAAAAGCTCCATGAGCCGGCTCACCCGCTCCAACCCCAAGTTGGAGCCGAAGCGGTACAAGCCGTGAATCCACTCTAAAGCCTCTTGATATTCCATGTGCTTCCCTCCGCTCTAGCGCAGCATTTGCAAGCGTTCTTTAACTTTAGCAAGACGCAGGCGATAATCTTCGGCTTTAGCCTTTTCCTGTTCCACAACCTGTGGCGGCGCCTTTGTTAAAAAGCCTTGATTCTGCAGCTTACCTTCCGCCCGCTTTAATTCAGACTCCAGTTTGGCCACTTCTTTAGTGAGCCGTTTTATTTCCTGCTCAATATCAACAAGACCGGCAAGGGGCAGGAAAATCTCAATTTCTTTTACCACTGCCGTCAGCGCCTGCTTGGGCGGAGACTCCTGCTCCCTGACAATATCCACTTTATCCAGTGTTGCCAGCTTCTCTAAAATGGGGATGCCGGCACGCAAAACATCTGCCGTTTTTTCATCTGCCGCACGCAGGATTACCTGCGCTTTTTTCCCGGGCGGCAGCTGCACTTCACTGCGCAAATAGCGGATGGTGCGGATTACTTCCATTAAAGTATGCATCCGCTCATAAGCATCAGGAAAGACGAATTCTTCACTTTCAGTAGGCCACTCTGCCAGCACCGTGGTAGATTTTACTTGAGGCAGTTTGAGACGGATCTCTTCCGTAATAAAGGGCATAAAGGGATGCAACAGCGCCAAGGTCCGCTCCAATACATAGCATAAAACGGAACGGGTGGTTTGTTTTTCCGCCTCATCCTGCGAATTATAAAGCACTATTTTTGCCAATTCAATATACCAATCACAATAGTCACTCCAGAGGAAATCATACAATACACGGGCCGCTTCGCCCAGTTCATAAGCATCCATTAAGCGGTTTACTTCGCGGACTGTTTCATTGAAGCTGTGCAAAATCCAGCGATCGGCATCGGAAAGTTTCCCGGACAGGGACATATCCTCTGCCGTAAAGCCTTCCAGATTCATGAGCACAAAGCGCGAAGCATTCCAAATCTTGTTGGCAAAGTTGCGGCTGTTTTCCACATTTTCCTGGCGGAAACGCTGGTCATTACCGGGTGCCTGCCCGGTAATAAGTGTAAAACGCAGTGTGTCGGCGCCATACTTTTCAATAATCTCCAGCGGATCTACCCCATTACCAAGGGACTTGCTCATTTTCCGGCCTTGGGCATCCCGCACCAATCCATGGATATAAACGGTATGGAAGGGAACCTGCTTCATGAATTCCAAAGACATAAAAATCATGCGGGCCACCCAGAAGAAAATAATATCATAACCGGTTACTAACACATCAGTGGGGAAATAATGCTTCAAGTCAGGAGTTGCCTCGGGCCAGCCCAAAGTAGAAAAAGGCCAGAGGGCAGAAGAAAACCAGGTGTCAAGCACATCTTCATCCTGTTTTAGTTGGGAACTGCCGCAGCGGGGGCAAACTTCCGGTTCAGTCTTTGCCACAATTGTTTCCCCGCATTCACAATACCAGGCCGGAATCCGGTGACCCCACCACAATTGCCGTGAAATACACCAGTCACGGATATTTTCCAACCAGTGCAGGTAAACCTTTGTAAAGCGTTCAGGAACAAAACGTGTTTCCCCGTCTTGCACAGCTTTAATGGCCGGTGCGGCCAAAGGTTTCATTTTCACAAACCATTGCTTGGACAAAAGCGGTTCCACCACTGTGTTACAGCGTTGGCAATGCCCCACGGCATGGGTGTGGTCTTTATTTTCCAGTAAATACCCTTCTTTTTGCAAATCGGCCACAACTTTTTCTCTGGCTTCATAACGGTCCAGCCCCGCATAGGCACCGGCTTCTTCCGTCATGGTACCGTCTTCGGCAATGACAACAAGAGACGGGAGATCGTGGCGCTGGGCAATGGCAAAGTCGTTGGGGTCGTGGGCGGGAGTAACTTTAACCGCACCACTGCCAAATTCCGGATCTACATATTCATCAGCCACAATAGGTATTTTGCGGTTCATTAAAGGGAGTAAAACCTCTTTACCGATTAAATGCTGGTAGCGTGTATCTTCCGGATGCACGGCCACAGCCGTATCTCCCAGCATTGTTTCCGGTCGCGTTGTGGCCACCACCAGGTAGCCTTCCTCGTCCACCAACGGGTAACGAATATAGGTTAAAGTGCCCTGCTGTTCCTCATGCTCCACTTCAATATCGGATAAAGCAGTACGACAGCGGGGGCACCAGTTAATGATATAATTGCCGCGATAAATAAGTCCCTTTTCATACAGAGAAACAAAAACCTCCCGTACTGCGCGGGAGCAACCTTCATCCATGGTAAAACGTTCCCGGGACCAGTCGCAAGATACACCTAGTTTATACAACTGTTTAACAATGCGGGCATGATATTTTTCTTTCCACTGCCATGTCCTTTCCAGAAACTTTTCCCGGCCCAGGTCATGGCGGGTAAGCCCCTCTTTACTTAAATGTTCTTCCACTTTAATTTGTGTGGCAATGCCGGCATGATCAGTGCCCGGCAGCCAAAGAGTATCGTAACCCTGCATACGCTTACGGCGCACTAAAATATCTTGAATTGTATTATCCAAGGCATGTCCCATATGCAAAGAACCTGTCACATTGGGCGGTGGAATCACGATGGTAAAGGTTTCCTTGCTGGGATCACGGTGAGCATAAAAATAGTTATTCTCCAGCCAAGTTTGGTAAAGCCTGTCCTCCACTTCTGCCGGATTGTAGACAGGTTTGAGCGTTTTTTCCGTCATAAGAGAAGCCTCCTTAATCAAAAACCAACCATCCTTTTTGTCATGGACAAACTTAAATATGAACGGATGCTAATGTTCTTTCTCCACTATAATGTATGCCCCTATTGATGTCAAGAAAGACACTTCGTGTTTATTTTTTCATGATGCAGCCGCGAGGAAAGAAGACATCCGCTTGTTTAGCAAACAAGAAACAGTCTTAGCAAAAGCTGCTGCCATGCTGGCAGCAGCTTTTTAAGAAAGATATTGTCTTATGATTCTCCACAAATCATCTCTACCCTGGGATGTTTGCGCAGAGTAGAGAATCACCGGCCCTTGGCTTCCGAGATTTAAACCCTGGCGGATTTGGTTAATATGTTTTTGCAGGCTGCCCCGGGACACTTTATCGGCTTTAGTGGCGACCACCACTGTAGGCAAGTTATAGTAAACTAACCACCGGTACATCTCCCTGTCGTCAGCCGTAGGCGGGTGGCGTATATCCACCAGCAGTACAACAAGCATCAGCGTCTCACGGGTAGACAAGTACTCTTCAATAAGTCGTCCCCATTTCTTTTTCACGGCCTGTGACACACGGGCAAAGCCGTAACCCGGCAGATCCACCAGGTAAAAAGCTTTATTGATAAGAAAGAAATTAATTAACTGCGTTTTACCCGGGGTGCTGCTGGTTTTAGCCAATTGCTTGCGCTTCACCAAAGAATTTAAAAGGGAAGATTTGCCCACGTTAGAACGGCCCACAAAGGCGATTTCGGGGAGTCTATCCTGGGGAAACTGTTCAGGCCAAGCCGCACTAATAATAAATTCAGCCGAATTTATCTTCATGAGGAGTCGGCCGGACTTTGCTCCGGCGCCTCATGCAGAGCGTGTTTTAACACTTCATCCATATGTTCCACAGTGATAAACTCCAACCGGCGCCTTACATTAAGCGGTATTTCCGCCAAATCCTTTTTATTGTCCGCCGGAATAATGACGGTTTTAATGCCGGCACGGTGGGCTGCCAGGATTTTTTCTTTCAAACCGCCTACAGGCAGCACACGACCCCGCAAGGTAATTTCGCCCGTCATGGCTACCGTGCTCTTATAAGGCCGCTTGGTAAGGGCGGAGATTAAAGCTGTAGCCATGGTGATCCCCGCGGAAGGCCCGTCTTTGGGGATGGCGCCTTCGGGAATATGAATATGAATATCATAAATTTCATGGAATTCTTCTTCTATCTTCAGCTCTTGCGCCCGAGAACGGATGTAGGACAAGCCTGCCTGAGCCGATTCACGCATCACCTCGCCCAGTTTGCCGGTCAAAAGCAATTTTCCTTTGCCTTTCATTAAGGTTACCTCAATGATTAACGTGTCGCCGCCCACTTCCGTCCAGGCCAAGCCGGTAGCTACACCGACTTCATCTTCTTTTTCCGCCACTCCGTACCGGTAACGCGGCACACCCAAGTATTTATGCAGGTTGCGTGAAGTAATGGCAGAATGTTGTTTATTGTTGCGCACCACGTCGCTGGCAACTTTACGGCAAATGGTAGCCAGCTGCCGCTCTAAATTCCGCACGCCTGCTTCACGGGTATACTGGCGAATAATTTTGCGGATAGTTTTTTCGGAAACACTGACGTGTTTGGGCTCCAGTCCATTTTCTTTAATCTGTTTGGGCAAAAGATAGCGCTCACCGATTTTAACTTTTTCTTCTTCCGTATAACCCGAGATATGAATGGTTTCCATGCGGTCCAAAAGCGGCTGCGGAATATTATAAATATTGTTGGCGGTAGTGATAAACATGACGTGGGAAAGATCAAAAGGAATCTCCAGGTAATGGTCGGAAAAACTATTGTTCTGTTCCGGATCTAAAACTTCCAGCAAAGCCGCCGACGGGTCGCCCCGGAAATCCATAGACATCTTGTCGATTTCATCCAGTAAAAAGACCGGGTTTTTTGATTTGGCCTGGCGCATGGCCTGAATAATACGTCCCGGCATGGCACCTACATAGGTACGCCTGTGCCCGCGTATTTCTGCCTCGTCACGGACACCACCCAAAGATAAACGCACAAATTTACGCTCCAGGGCCCGGGCCACAGAACGAGCCAGGGAAGTCTTTCCCACACCGGGAGGGCCCACTAAACAGAGAATAGGCCCTTTTAGTTTTTCCGCCAATTGACGTACAGCCAAAAATTCAATAATCCGTTCTTTAACCTTCTCCAAACCGTAATGGTCTTCATCTAAAATTTCTTGCGCTCTGTTTAAATCTAAACGATCCTCCGTCTGCACATTCCACGGCAAGGCCAAAATCCAGTCAAGATAGTTGCGAATAACCACAGCTTCCGCTGCAGCCGGTGGCATTTTCTCCAGCCGCTCCACTTCTTTCAGCGCCTTTTCTTCAACTTCCTCCGGCAAATTGGCCTCTTTGATCTGTTCGCGGAATTCATCTGCTTCCGCCATCCGGTCATCTCTTTCACCCAATTCTTTTTGAATGGCTTTCATCTGCTCCCGCAAATAGTACTCCTTTTGCGTCCGTTCCATTTGCTTGCGAACGCGCAAGTTGATTTTGCGTTCTATTTCCAGGATCTCCATTTCATGGGTGAGGATTTCTGATAACTTTTCCAGACGCTGGCGCGGTGAAGTGGCCTCCAAAATCTCCTGTTTTTGCTGGATTTTAAGCGTTAAGTGTGAGGCAATAAGATCCGCCATCCTACCGGGTTCTTCCAAAGCGGATACAGTCACCAAGGTTTCCGGCGGGATTTTTTTACTCAATTTGATATACTGCTCAAATTGGTAGATAACACTGCGCATCAGAGCCTCAATTTCAATGGTTTTTGCAACATCTTCTTCTACTTCTTCCGCCTCTACTTTAAAATAAGGCTCCGTTTCGATCACATTGCGAATATAGGCACGGGAAAGACCTTCCACCAGTACACGAATTGTGCCTCCCGGCAGTTTCAACAATTGTTTTACTTGGGCAATAGTACCCATAGTATAAATATCATCAACGGTAGGCTCATCAATTCGTGCTTCTTTTTGCGCCACAAGTAATATCTGATTGTCCTCCACCATGGCCTGTTCCAGAGCGTTAACGGAACGTTCACGACCCACATCCAAATGTAAAACCACATTGGGAAAAACAAGAATGCCGCGTAAAGGTAGGAGTGGAAGGACTTTTCGCTTTGCCGCCATGGAGCTCTACCCTCCAATCATCATCAAAATAATGAGAAACTCTCTTTCAGTAGTAGTATTCGCCTAGATCCGATTATATCCTTTTTATTGCCTAGATTTTCCATCTGCTACAGAGGTGAAGCAGAAAGCACCATTTGTGCCGGAGGTAAAGATTTCTGCTGTGGCCGGCATAAAGCATGGGCCAATACTTCCTCAAAATGCGTCACCGGAATAATTTCCACCTCTTTGTACCGGGAAAATAATTGCTGCCAGTTTTCCTGCGGTAAAAGCACTTTTTTGCAGCCGGCAAGTCTAGCGGCTTCCACTTTACAGACGACACCGCCCACAGGGCGGACAAAGCCACGAATGGATAATTCTCCGGTCAGAGCCACCGTATTATCCACAGGGATTCCCGTCAGTGAGGAATAAATGGCACACGCCACGGCAATCCCGGCAGAGGGGCCGTCAACAGGGGTTCCCCCGGGAAAATTCACATGTATATTGTAATCCCTTATATCCGTATCAAGATAACGGGCCAGCACCGTCAGCACATTTTCCACCGACTCTTTGGCCATACTTTTGCGGCGGATTACCCGCTGAGCACTGCCTAGTTCTTCTTCCTCAACCACACCGGTAACTTTAAGCTGCCCCTGTCCTTTGCCCACTTTATGGGCAGCCACCTCTATTTCTAAAAGCATGCCCATGCCGGGGCCGTAAACCGCCAGGCCGTTCACAAACCCCACCTGTGGCTGAGAAGCAATCTTGCGCTCGGGGCGCGGTGACAGCCGGCCGGCCTGAACCACCCATTCTACAGTTTCTACCGTAATATGCTTGGTTTCTTGCTCACTGTCGGCCACACCGGCAGCAATTTGCACAATATTGACGGCTTCACGACCGTTTTTAGCATAGCGGGCAATAACCTGCAGGGCGGCCGGGTCAATGGTAAAACCAATGCGCTTGACGGCATTGGCGGCCACCTCGATAATCTCATCCGGCAAAAGGCCGCGAAAATAAATTTCTAAACACCGTGAGCGAATGGCCGGGGGAATTTCTTCCGGCGTACGCGTAGTGGCACCGACCAAGCGGAAATCGGCCGGCAGACCGTGTTGAAAAATCTCATGAATATGGGGGGGAATATTTTTATCTTCCGGATTATAATAAGCGCTTTCTAAAAATACTTTACGGTCTTCCAAAACTTTTAAAAGTTTATTCATTTGCGTGGGATGCAGTTCACCTATTTCATCAATAAAGAGCACACCGCCGTGCGCTTTACTGACTGCTCCCGGTTTAGGTTGGGGAATACCCTGAATGCCAAGGGGCCCTGCTCCCTGGTAAATGGGATCATGTACGGTACCGATGAGCGGGTCGGCAATACCGCGCTCATCAAAACGGGTGGTGGTGGCATCTAGTTCCACAAATTTTGCCTCTTTGCCAAAGGGAGAAGCAGGGTTCTTTTTGGCTTCTTCCAGCACCAAACGGGCAGCGGCGGTTTTTCCCACGCCTGGAGGACCGTAAATAATCACATGTTGTGGATTAGGGCCACAAAGTGCAGCCTTTAAAGCTTTAATCCCTTCCTCCTGACCGATAATTTCCGCAAAACTGGTGGGCCTTGTTTTCTCCGCCAAAGGCTCCGTCAATGCTGTCTGCCGCATCCGCCTTAATTGTTCCAATTCCTTGTTGGACCCCTTATGGACGGCAGTTTTGGTAGACCGCTGCGATTTTAATTGGCTCCAAAAGTAAAGGCCAATCACTACGGCGATAATTAATTGCACAACGCCAATAAGCTGCGCCAAACCAGACATAGCATTACTCCCTTCTGCCAGATAAACTTTAACCTTAGTATGTCCCAAGCAGAAGGAATAAACGCCTTTGGCACCACATAATTGCAAAATTTCCTCCGCCGTTTTTGAGAAAAAGAGCTGTTATTCCACGGTAGAATAACAGCTCTTTTTTTAGGCTGATTCTTCCTTTTTCTTTTTACGTTTTTCCGTTGTCACCAAAATCGGTTTTTCCCGTTTTGTAATGACTTCTTTGGTGATGATGCATTTTTCAATATTGTCGTAGGAAGGAATTTCATACATCACATCCAAAAGGATACCTTCCAAAATCGCCCGCAAACCGCGCGCTCCCGTTTTGCGGCGAATTGCTTCCTGGGCGATGAGCCCCAGCGTCCCTTCCTTAAACTCTAAAATCACATCATCCATTTCAAACAAGCGCTGGTACTGCTTAATTAACGCATTGCGCGGTTCTGTTAAAATGCGGATTAAAGCTTCTTCATCCAGGGCATCCAGGGTGGCCACCACCGGAACGCGACCGACAAATTCCGGTATCAGGCCAAACTTAATTAAATCCTGAGGCAGCACTTGGCGTAAAATCTCGCCAATATTTTTTTCCTCCTGCTTGCTGCCAATTTCTGCCCCAAAACCAATACCTTTTTTACCAATGCGATTTTTAATGATCTTTTCCAGACCGTCAAAGGCCCCGCCGCAGATAAATAAGATATTGGTGGTATCAATTTGCATAAATTCTTGATGCGGATGCTTGCGACCGCCCTGCGGCGGTACACTGGCAATGGTTCCTTCCAAAATTTTCAGCAGCGCCTGCTGCACTCCTTCTCCCGATACATCACGGGTAATGGAAGGATTGTCGGTTTTGCGGGCAATCTTGTCAATTTCATCAATATAAACGATGCCTTTTTCGGCACGCTCCAAATCATAGTCTGCAGCCTGGATTAGCTTCAGTAAAATATTTTCCACATCTTCGCCCACATAACCGGCTTCCGTCAAGGAAGTAGCATCGGCAATGGCAAAGGGCACATTTAAAATTTTGGCCAGTGTTTGTGCCAAAAGCGTCTTGCCAACGCCCGTAGGGCCAATAAGCAAAATATTACTCTTTTGTATTTCCACATCATCAGTTTTTTGTTCGGCATTTATACGCTTATAGTGGTTATATACTGCAACGGCCAAGGATTTTTTCGCCTCATCCTGTCCGATTACATACTCATCAAGAATTTCCTTGATTTCTGTCGGTTTCGGCAGTTCAATTAAATCCAGTTCCATTTCTTCGGACAGTTCTTCTTCAATAATTTCGTTGCATAATTCGATGCATTCATCACAAATATAAACGCCGGGCCCCGCCACTAATTTGCGTACCTGCTCTTGAGTTTTACCGCAGAAAGAACATTTTAGCTGTCCCTTCTCATCATTGAATTTAAACATCTTTGTCCCTCCTACAGGAGCTAACGTTTTTGCAGTACGCCATCAATCAAACCATATGCCTTTGCTTCTTCGGCGGACATAAAATAGTCGCGATCTGTATCTTTTGCAATCTGTGCTATATCTTTACCAGTATGACGGGCCAAAATTTCATTAATTTGCTCACGCACCCGGATAATCTCGCGGGCATGAATCTCTATGTCAACTGCCTGCCCTTGGGCACCGCCAAGGGGCTGGTGTACCATGACACGAGAGTTAGGCAGGGCAAAGCGCTTACCCTTGGTACCGGCAGCTAAAAGCACGGCTCCCATACTGGCCGCCAAACCAACACAAATGGTAGAGACATCAGGCTTAATGTACTGAATTGTATCATAAATGGCCAACCCGGAATAGACAGAGCCTCCGGGAGAATTAATATAGATGTTAATATCCTTATCCGGATCTTCCGACTCCAAAAACAATAATTGGGCAATAACAAGGTTTGCCACAGTATCGTCAATGGCACTGCCAATAAAAATAATGCGATCCTTTAATAATCTGGAGTAAATATCGTAAGCTCGTTCACCACGATTCGTCTGCTCGACAACCATCGGCACCAGACTCATAAGGTTATCCCTCCTGCTCCTCTTTTTCTACGGCAGAAACTATTTCTGTGGTGATTTTTGCCTCCCCGACCAAGAAATCAATTACTTTACCGTAAGTAATTTCATGGCGCATGACATCCAACTGACCTTGTGCCGTTAAGAGCTCCTTAATGACATGCTCCTCTTGGTTATAGTTTTCAGCTAAGGTTTTAATGCGCTCTTGTAATTCTTCATCTGTAGCTTCAATTCCTTCTTTTTTCCTGATAGCGTCCAGCACTAAATCTCTTTTCACTAGCTTTTCCGCGTCTTCGCGCTGCTCTTGGCGCAATTCCTCCATGGTTTTCTTACCAAGCTCCAAAAACTTCTCCAAAGTTAATCCTTGCATGCGCAAAAACCGCTCCAAATCGGCAACCATGATGTCAATCTGATTTTCAATAAGGATTTCAGGCACTTTCACTTCGGAGGCTTCCGTAATGGCATCAACCAGTTTAATTTTGACCTCACTATCCGCCCGTTCTTCTTCCTGTTCTTTCAGCTTATTCATAACATCCTCTTTTAATTCAGCCACCGTTTCAAATTCGGAAATTTCCTGCACAAATTCATCCGTCAGTTCAGGAATTTCTTTGCTTTTAATTTCATTCAGCTTTACTTTAAAGATAGCATCCTTCCCTGCCACTTCTTGCACGTGGTAATCTTCCGGGAAAGTAACTGCAATCTCTTTTTCTTCACCAATCTTCATACCCACAAGTTGAGGTTCAAAACCGGGGATAAAGGTATTGGAACCAATTTCCAAAGAATACCCTTCCCCTTGACCTCCGTCAAAGGGTTCCCCATCAATAAACCCTGTAAAATCAATGACAGCCACGTCACCCATTTCCAGAGCGCGATCTTCAACCACATGCAACTTTACATGTTGTTCGCGTATCTGCTGCAGTCTTTTTTCCACATCTTCATCAGTAATTTCCCGGACCTGGCGGGTTACTTCCAGGCCGCGGTATTCACCCAGTTTAACTTCCGGTTTTACCTCTACAGTCGCTTTAAAAATAAAAGGTTTACCTTTTTCCAGCTGTACTAAATCAATGGCAGGCTGATCTATGGGCTCAATCCCTGTTTCCTTCACAGCCTGCTCATATGCGGGCGGTACCATGATTTCAATGGCATCTTCATAAAGTATTTCCGGGCCAAAACGGCTTTCCAAAACAACACGAGGTACTTTGCCCTTGCGAAAACCTGGCAGTGAAATTTTCTTAACCACTTTCCGGTAAGCTTGATCGAAGGCTTTAGCCAGCGTCTCTTCATCAACTTCAATTTCTAAGGCGACCTTATTTTCGTCTATTTTCTCCAGTTTTACCATACCCTATGCTCCTTTGAATGTATTTTATCTTATGCGGCTTGATAAAGCGCAGTGAAACGTAAAGTTAAGATTTTGGGAAAAAAGCTTTGATATTTAATCTTTGCGAAGCATTATAGCATAGTTAATGTCAATCTGCAAAGTATTTTACCACTAAATCGTAGAAAATGAAAGGAATTTGCAAGAAATAAAAAAACGCCATTTTGGCGTTTTGTGTACTGGAGCGGAAAACGGGATTCGAACCCGCGGCCCTCGCCTTGGCAAGGCGATGCTCTACCACTGAGCTATTTCCGCAGAGATAAATTTTAATTGGTGCGGGCGGAGGGACTTGAACCCCCAAGGGATAACCCACTAGATCCTAAGTCTAGCGCGTGTGCCAATTTCGCCACGCCCGCGTTAAATTTTAATTTGGGGTGGATGATGGGACTCGAACCCACGGCCCCCAGAGCCACAATCTGGTGCTCTAACCAGCTGAGCTACACCCACCACAATATACATTATCACATCGGATCCAGAAACTGTGCCTGCATCCGGCACTCTGACCTCCGACATCTAACATCTGGCACGCCTGGTAGGATTCGAACCTACGACCCACGGATTAGAAGTCCGTTGCTCTATCCCCTGAGCTACAGGCGTATGCTAAAATAGTATAATCGATTTTACGCTTAAAATCAAGAGGTAGAAGATGGAGCGGGTGATGGGAATCGAACCCACGTAACTGGCTTGGAAGGCCAGCGCTCTACCATTGAGCTACACCCGCAAAAAATATATTAAAGCATTAAATTTAAAGAAAACAAAGAGCAGTTATAGAACTGCTGATTTTAAAATGGCGGAACTGACGGGAGTCGAACCCGCGATCTCCGGCGTGACAGGCCGGCATGT
>JAAYMK010000051.1 GCA_012521405.1 Bacillota bacterium | reverse complement strand
TTAAATTGTCCTGGCTTACCCCCAAATGTGCAGACAAAGCTTCCTTTAAATAATAGCAATTGCCATCCGGGTAAAGGGAAACACTGGCCGCCTGCTTTTGCAAGGCTTCAACCGCCGATGGCGCCGGACCCAACGGGTTTTCATTGGAAGCCAGTTTGATGACATCAGTTATGCCAAGCTCCCTTTCCACTTCCTCGATTGGTTTACCGGGCACATACGGCTTAATTTGCATGATTTGTTCCCTATGTAGTTTTGTCATTTTAATCCTCCTAAATCTGTCGTTTATCAATTACTCTTTTGGCTTTTCCTTCACTACGCGGTATAGTTTTCGGTTCCACCAAACGAATTTTGGCACTGACACCCAGTACTGAATTAATTTTATCATAAATTTTATGTTCCAGTTCTTCCAAGCGTTTAACTTCATCAGAAAACATGGCTTCAGAGACTTCCACCTGAACTTCCAACATATCGAGGCTGCCTTCACGGGTGACAATTAACTGGTAATGCGGTTCGGTTTCGCCGATCTCAAGCAGCACGCTTTCCACCTGTGTGGGGAAAACATTAACCCCGCGCACAATAATCATATCATCGGTACGGCCGGTAATTTTACTGATGCGAACATGGGTCCGGCCGCACAGGCACGGCTCCGCATTGAGTTTTGTCAAATCCCGGGTACGGTAGCGGATTACCGGCAAAGCTTCTTTAGTGATGGTAGTTAACACTAACTCTCCGGTTTCACCATAAGGCAGTACTTCTCCGGTAGCCGGATCAATGACCTCCACAATAAAATGGTCCTCAAAAACATGCAGGCCTTCCTTTTCACTGCATTCCATGGCTACACCGGGACCGATAATTTCACTGAGCCCGTAAATATCCAGTGCGGTAATCTGCAGTTTTTCTTCAATTTGGCGCCGCATATTTTCCGACCAAGGTTCGGCGCCGAAAATCCCTGCTTTCAGCTTAAAATCAGCAGGTGATAAGCCCATTTCTGTCATGACTTCGGCAATATAAAGGGCGTAGCTGGGCGTACAAGTTAAAATATCTGTGCCAAAATCTTTCATCACCATAATCTGCCGCTTAGTATTACCACCGGAAATGGGGATCACGGCGGCTCCCAGAAGTTCCGCCCCGTAGTGGACGCCTAATCCGCCGGTAAAAAGCCCGTAGCCGTAAGCATTTTGTACCACTGAATTACGGGTGGCGCCAGCGCAAACCAGCGACCTGGCCATTAATTCAGCCCAGGTAGCCACATCACCTTTGGTATAACCGACTACGGTAGGTTTTCCGGTGGTGCCGGAAGAGGAATGAAAGCGCACAATTTCATTTTTTGGCACGGCAAATAAACCAAAGGGATATGTATCCCGAAAATCCTGTTTCGTAGTAAAAGGCAGTTTTTTCAAATCATCCAGAGTACGTATATCATCAGGCTCTATCCCTGCGTCTTGAAAGGCGCGGCGATAATGCGGAACTCGATTATAAACACGCTCTACAGTTTCCCGCAAACGTTTCAATTGCAGCTCTTGCAGACGCTCTCTGGACATACATTCCGCTTCACGATTCCAGTACAAATCTAATCCTCCTTACGACAATCCTTGCACAAATGATATTTAAAGCTGAAAAATTCAACAACAATTACCTAAATTCCTGCTTTAGGCAGGAAAAGAGCTGCCGGTTCACCGCAAACTTCCCAAGCTTTCCCCGTTTTATTAATTCTTGCGCATATACTGCCAAAAAATGCATACCCATATAACAAGGTTTGCCCGCAAGCATGAAGCGTGCCGTCATAAGGAGGTATGCGTGTGTTTTACGGCCTGGTCATAAGTAAAAGAATTAAAACCATATTTCTACTTATCATCTTTTTACTGGCGGTTGCCGGTGCATACAGGTTTTTTGGTACAGATGTTAGTGCCACCGCCGGTGGGAAACGCCTGGTACCTATCTACTATGTTGATACTCCGGAAAAGAAAATAGCCATCTCCTTTGATGCTTCTTGGGGAGCGGAACATACGCCGAAAATTTTGTCAATCTTACGGGAGCACAACATTAAAACTACTTTTTTTCTCACCGGCCTTTGGATTGACAAATACCCCGACTTGGTAAAAAAAATAGCCGACGAAGGGCATGAACTGGGTAATCATACAGCCACCCATCCCCACCTGAACTCTTTAGATAAAGCAGCCATTAAAAATGAATTAAGACAAGTTCATACAATCTTGAAAGAACTAACCGGTCAGGAACCAAAGCTTTTTCGCCCTCCCTTTGGAGAATACAGCAATAAAGTTATTGAAGCCGCCACCGAATTAAATTATCTTACCATTCAATGGAGTATTGACAGCCTTGATTGGAAAGATCTCACGCAAGAGCAAATCTTTACACGCGTCACCAGCCAACTACATCCAGGCGCCATCGTCCTTTTTCATAATAACGGCACCCATACTGCCGCCGCCCTGCCGGATATTATCAAATATGTACATGATGCCGGTTATGAGATCGTAAAGATATCTGACTTAATTTATCAAGACAATTATTATATTGATTCAAGTGACGGGGCACAAAAGCAAGATCCCCCAAACTGAGGCACGCAAATTGAATATTAATTTTTCCTTCCTTAAAAGCCAACAGCAAGCCACTTTGGCTTGCTGTTGGCTTTAATTTTTTCACTTTCCTCCTAGCGGGCAATTTCCAATACCAGGATATGATCCGCCGCATCTATCTCCGTACCCGGCGGGATTGATTGGGAGATAATGGTACCGCTTTCCCAAAGGTAAGACGGGTAGGGCAGCTCATGCATGGGTGTATCTTCCGAAACAGGCTCATCGACAACGGACGAGTCCACATAGCGGTAACTGATTTTCAAGCCTTCATTTCTTAATTTCTGTAGTTCTGCCGCAATGGGTTGTGATTGATAGTTTTTGTTCACATAGTTGCCGATAATTACTTTACTGCCTTTACTGACGGTAACTTTCACCGTGGAACCCACCGGCACGGTCGTATTGGCAGGTGAGTTGAAAAGTACTGTTCCCTTGGGTGCTTCTTTATCATAAACATACTCAATTTCATAATTTATCTCAGCCTTTTTTTCATTTAAAGCAGCAAATATTTGTTTGGCTTCATTTTCCTGCCGCCCCGCCATATCGGGGATATAAGGTAGGCCGGCCGAATAATAAACAATAATGGTATTGCGGCCGTCTTTTAAAAGCGTTCCCGGCGCCACCGACTGTTCAATAAAGCCGCCTAATTCCACAGTATTATGGTACCGTTCAATGGTAAACAAGTTAACACCGGCGGCAGCGGCTGCGCCCAAAGCTTCATCCTTGGAAAGACCGGAAAAATCCGGCGCATAGATGGCTCTACCTTTAGACACAATCACAGTCAGCGGTTCATTTTTGGCAATCATTGTTTTGGGCGGAATGCTTTGATAGCTAATATAGCCGGCGGGCACAGTATCGGAATAATCATGCTCTACAGTGAGCTCAACCCCGCTGGAATTTGCCCACTGTACTGCATCTTGTTCCGGCTTTTCCCGGAAATTAGGCACTTCAATATCTTTTTCAAATTCTTCGGGGCCGCGGGAAACAGTAATGGTGAGCCGGTCACGACGCCTGTAGGTTTCCGCTGTCACAGAAGAATCGCGAAATTCTGCTTTTATGACATGGTTTGCCGGCACCGTCTCGTCATATGTTCTGGTAATAACCACATTATCGGCTTTATTTGCTGCTTTCCAGTCTTCAATCTCCGGAAGGGTCATGGTGGTAAAATCAGGCAAAGGGATATGTTCATCGGGATCGGCACCTAAAGAAACCGTGATGGTTATGGCACTGCCTTTGCGTAATTTTTCCGCCACTCCCGGCTCTTGTGCCATCACAATACCGCGATCATATTCTATACTATAAGCTTCTTCCGTTTTCACAAACACATTGTTTTGCAAAGCCCAAACTTCCGCTTTATCGGCATAATCGCCGATAAAATCAGGCAGCTGCACTATTTTTGACTGGTAATATAAGACGCCGATGGCTGCACAGAGAATAACGGCAAGGAGAGCAAAGAGAATCCTGCGTTTTTTCCTGCGGCTTTTACTTTCCGGATCAAGGATGTACAATTCCTCCCGCGCATTTTCAGGCAGTTCCAGGTCAAGATTGTCCGTAACTTTTGGGGCAGCAGGTTTAGCCTGGTCAGTTATCCTTTCCCTCTCCTTGGGCTCCTCCTTTGCTTTCGCTTGCTCCATTTTAGGTTCCGCTTGCAGTTTTCCTTTTTGCAACTTTTGATAATTTTCGGCACCAAAATTACTGAGAAAATCACTCATTCTGGGTTAAGCCCCCTTTTCTCAGCGTTAAGATCACATCCGCTTCATTGGCAACAACCTGTGAATGAGTGACCACCACAACACATTTATTGTGTTTATGGGCCAGCATCTTAAAAATTTCGATAATCTCCGTCTCCGTGCTCTCATCCACATTGCCGGTAGGCTCGTCGGCCAGAATAATATCCACATTGGTAGCCAAAGCCCTGGCAATGGCCACCCGCTGCTGCTCTCCGCCCGAAAGCCTTGTCACCAGCCGATCTGCTTTGGTCCGGGTGATACCTAAATAATCCAGCAAATTATAAGCAACCGTCTTGCGGTCTTGCGGCAGTTCCCTTTCCGTGATGGACATGGCCACCAGCACATTTTCCACCGCCGTCATATAGTCAATAAGGTTATAGCTTTGAAAAACCATCCCGATTAAATTCCGGCGAATGGCATTGGCATCATACTCGGCATAAGAAGTGCCGGCAATTTCAATGCTCCCTTCCTGAATAGTATCCATGGCACCCAGCAGGGATAAAAAAGTAGTTTTCCCCGAGCCGGACTGACCTAAAATGGCATAGAATTTTCCCAAATCAAAAGAAACATTAATATCCTTTAGGACATAACGCCGCATATCGCCGTCCTGATAATGGTGACTTAAATTTTTTACCGTTAAAATGGCCATGCTACTACCTCCTTAGACCATAATCTGCTTGGGATCATAACGGAGAATATAAACAGAAGCAATCAGCTGGGCAATAATAATGGTTAAAATAATGGCAATGAAGAAAAACACAATGGTGATTACATCTAAACCGATATTAAAGCTTTGCAGAATACTGGCATAATCAATTTTTGCCAGCACGCTCTCCATCATCATGAAAGCAGGCGTTTCTTCCACCGGCTGTGTAGGCAGCATAAAATTAGTAATGACAGAAGCCAGATAAGTACTGCTGGTCACTGCCAATGCCGCCCCTATCACTCCCACGGCCACCGTTTCTATGATCAGCTGTAAAATAATTCTTCCTTTACGTTCACCTAGCGCCAAGTAGATCCCGATTTCCTTTTTCCGGTCGCGGACAAAGGCGAAAAGTACCAGGGCTAAAACTACCACGGAAGAACCCAGGGTAATATAGAAGACATAGTTCAAAATTCCCCTCATGGATTCTAGAGGTTGCGCCACATTTTTGAAATTATCTTCCTGGGAAGTAAAGACGTATAAATCATTATTTAACACGGTTGCCGCCAAACGGACAAACTGGTCAAATTCTTCCGATGAGTTCAGCACATAATTGATTGAAGGTACAGTAGTTAAAGGATTGAAGTCGGCCTCTTGGAAACCTCCACCGGCTCCACCGTAGTAGTTGCTGATGGTCTCCATCCACTTGGTGTTATAGTCTCTAATAAAACGGTTGGGGAGAAGCAAATTATTTAAGCGCTCCCGTTCAAAATCAAAGCCACCGAACATGCCGCCCCTGCTCTCTTCTTGTGCCGGCATGCTTTTGTACTGAACAATACCGATGAGTTGGAAGTCATAATGTAAAGTATCCAAAACAACTTCCTGGAAATTGGCGTCAAAGGTAGAAATGACACATTCCAAGGTAAAAGTATCGCCCACCACCAAATCATTTTCCGCTGCCAGTTCTTTACTCATAATTACCACCGGGCTGCCCTGCTCAAGTTCCTGCTGGGTAAAAGTGCGGCCTTCAATAATTTCCGCATCACCTGTTTCTAAAGCGGTAAACAACGGTATTTGTGTACCGACACAGTTAAAGGTCTGCCTGCCAAAACCAAAACTAAATCCGCCTTCCTGTTCAATGCGCTTGAGCGAATCTGTCTGCAGCCCTGTGCGCATGGAGTAGTCATAAGATTTTATGTATTTACCGGCCGCTCTTTCAATATTTTCCAAATCATCAAAGGTAATCCAGGGAATGTCCATGACGCCGTCCTCCAACAGCTCCTGATATTTTTCAAAATCCATGGACAAAGAAACTATGGGCGGCAGTTCCCTGAGCATTGCTTCCTTTGTTTCATCAACTGACTGGACAATCAAAAGCGAAGAAAGCATAATATTGCCGAGAATTAACACAATTATGAGCAGAATCAGAGTTTTCGGAATTCTTCTGACAATGCTGGCCAAGGCACGCTGATAGAGATTCACTTTACTACCTCCTTATACATAGAAAAACCTTAATTTCCAATATTTTATTATATTAATTCCATATCGTGTCCCGTTGTCCTTTCATATTAAGGAAAACTAAAAATTTGTAATATTGCAGTCTTAAAGTTACAAATCCTTAACACAAAAGACTTGAAACGGTAAGAAAAAAACCATGAAGACTGTCCTTTGCACAGCTTCATGGTTTTTCCGCAGGCTGTTCTTCGCCGTCAAGGCCAAGACTGTATTCCTCAAAGGTTTTGCGCCAGTCCCGGCTCCACTCAACTAAATCGGCATGTTCTGCTTCGTCGCGCAAAGCGGCTTCCTCCTGTTGACGGTATGCTTGTGCTTGTCCGGCCAATTCTTTTAATTTTTCTTTATAATACTCGTTTTCTTCCATGGGGATTGTTTCTTGTACATAACCCTCTATGGCCAGCAGATGTTTGCGCACACACATCTGGCCGTCTGTGGCACAGGGACAGGAAGGATCAGTTTGATGCTCCTGCAGTAAGATTAATTCTTTTAAAATTTGATCGTACTGCCATTTCAAAATCGGTTTCACATACATCCCCCTTACACACTTTGTAGCGGCTGCACCGCATAAGCCAATTTTACACCGGTAATTTTAGCCATTTCTTCCGTCAGGGCAACCAGGTCATCTTTGCATAGCTCCTGCAGGGAAGTTTTGCCTAAACATCTTAAAGCAATATCAATTTCTTCTGCTAAAGCTTTTAAGAAGTTTCCGGCACATGTCGCCCCTTCTTCCACATCAAACAAATCAGTATGTTTTCCCTCATACAGGTACAAATCGGTGGGGCTGGCACCGGGAGGTAAGCGGTTAAATTGTGTATAAGCAGCGGCAATATCAACGGGATAGCCAAGATAGACGGCATCGGCACCTAAAGCAATAGCTTTTAAAATGTCGGCTGCATCTCTAAAGCCGCCTGCCATAATCAAAGTAATATCATCCTTAACACCCTTTGCTTCCAGAAAAGCAACGGCCCTCACCAGAGCATATAAAGAAGGGATGCCAAAATTATTAATCAGAATCTCCAGGCTGCCCGCCGTCTCTCCTTGGGCACCGTCCAAGACGACGGCATCTACACCTGCCTCTATGAGTACCTCCAGATCGGCTTCAATCCTGCCGGCGGCAATTTTCACGGCTATGGGCACACCTTCTGTCAGTTCCCGCAACTCAGCAACTTTACGTTTTAAATCATCCTTATTATTAATATCCGGAAACCGGGTAGGCATCACCGCATCCTGCCCTTTTTCCAGCTTTAAATGTTTTCTTAATTCCTCTCCAATGCGTTTATGTTTAATGGTAAAACCATCGCCGGCACTGGCACCCTGACTCATTTTAATTTCAATCATATCGGCTTGTTTCAGTTCTTCAGGGGCATTGCCCCACCCGGCCCTGTTATATTGCACAATGTAATGCGGAGCTATTTCCCGCTCTTCTGCCAAAAAGCCCGTCTCCCCGGAATTGACGGCGGTGCCCACAGCGGCGGCCGCTTGGGCCAAAGCCAGTTTAACCTGCTTGCTGACGGAAGCTCCGTAGGCCATGGCAGCAATCATGTAAGGCACCGGTAACTCCAGTGGTTTTTTCGCTTTTTTACCGATGACAACTTTTTTCTCCAGTTCCGTTCCATCCGGGACCGGGAAAAGACTTGGCAAAAACATTAGCTCCTGAAAATCTTTAAAATCGATGGTAGAACCTAAAGGCTCACTTAATGGTTTGCCGTTTTTTGCTTTTTCCGCAATGCCCATAAATTTCAGAAAGGAATAATTGTCCACCAACATGGGCGCTTTAACCATTTTCATATCTGCCAGCTTTTCCAGCATCTGATCTGCTACACGGCTGTATAAATAACGCATTAAGGACATAGACCCCACCCTTTTTTATAGCGGATTTTGCTTGTATTTTGCCAAGAACACGAAAAAATATACTGTTTACTGCGTTGACAGCAAAGCTTGCCCTTTTATTTTGGCGGCAACTATTTCAGTTTACGGTGCTGCCACAACCGTCCTGCCGTTTCTTGAAGTTTTTGCACTACATTTTTAACTTGCCGGCGCCAAAAAGCTAAAAGCTTGTCGCCGCTATCCAAAAGTAAAATTAAATTTTCTTTGAAAAAGGTAAAGATGTGCTCAATGCCTGCAGACACAGGCTGCAAGAATTCATCGCCCCGGCGGATAAATGCTGCCGCTTGCTCCGCCACAAACACCGCCGCCGCCCGGATATATCCGGCTATCCCTTCCAGAAAAAGATCACCTTTTTCCGTAAAGGGCAGTGTTTTGGCAGCCCAGGGAGCCAACTTTTTACGGATAGCACCAAGGGGGGTATTAAGCACATAGAAGGCGAAGGCACTGACAGCAGTAACGGTAAGCAGCCAAAAGGCATTGCGGACTGCGGCCACATTTACTTTTCCTCCCAGTTGCAATCCGCGTATCCTGCCGGTGATACCGCGGGCCGGCGCCGCTTCTTGCTTTTCCCCCTTTTCAGGTTCAGGACCGTAGAAATAAAAGGCCACCACTTCCGCAAATAAGGAGGCACCGTCTGCAGCGGCATCACGGGAATTGTTTTCCGTGCCAAATTCCAGCAGCAGACTCGTAGGCACCAAGTCTTGGTTATAGTTGCCGTGAGCCATAAAAATTCCTTTTACTAGCTTAGGATACATACGGTCGGCAGTTTTTTTCAGATCCAAGGCAAACTGTCTCACAGTTTGCATATTGGGATTTTGCCGCCCTACCACTAAATGGACTTGCGTCACCCATTCCCCGTTAATTTCCGCGGCATAAGTGTGGGCAGGTCCGGCATCCCGGTGGATATCAAAGATCACATCCGGTTCCTTAGCCAGTATTTTTTCCACGGTTGCCCGGGAACGACGGTAGGCGCCGCGGTCGTGGGGAAGATGCAGCGTTTCATCATGAATAACCTCTACATCTTTTTCCTGCAAAGTTTCCGCAAAAGCTTTGCCCACATGATGAATTCCTCCTCGCCCCTCTAAACTGAAAGTACCGTCGGTAGGTATATAGGACTCATCGTTATGTGTATGGTAAATGCCGATTAACCTTTTGGGCCTGGCGGGCGGAGCCTCATTATTTTCTTCCGTCTTTTCTTCTGTTTGCGCCGGCATAACCCCCGGCCAAAAACGCTGCAACCAGGCAAAAAGGCTGGGCCGCTCGATGTCATAGGCGTCTCCTACTTTACGGATAAAGCGGCAGTGGGCCAAATACCCTTGCACCCTGGTTACGCGATACAAATTGTTGTTTTGGTCAATATATTCGTCTCCCTCGTGAATTTTACGGCCTGTCACCAGGATTTCCCGTCCCTTTTCATCCACCATGGTGTAATACTGCTGTTTTCCTATTTCCTCCGGGGAAATCTCCGTGGCCTCCAATAAATCAAAAAAATCCAACAGGGATGTGGCGGCAAGTGTAAATGCCCCCTCATACTGCCAAAGAAAAAGCCCAATACAGATGAGCAAAACAAATACTACCGGTTTTACCTTCATGCTTGCGGCCCTCCCAATAGTCTCTCAACAATTTCGCCTACTAATTCCGCTAAAAGCACCGCCCCCATACCGCCAATGACGGCTGCCCCGAAAACACCGGTGGAACCTAACACAATGGGCACATGCAGTTTATAAAGAAATAAATTCTCCAGCCAGGCAAAAACATCTGTCAAAATCACGCCAAAAACACCGCCGATAAAGGCGCTGCGCCGCGATCTGCCTAGAAGGTAGGCCGTCAAAGCGGCAATCACGGCTGGCATAAATAAAGGATCCAGTAAAAAAAACTGGGAGCTGGGATCCCGGGGCAGCAGCTTCTCCGACAAAAAAACTAAAACAGCCACAATAACGGAGGTAATAAGTGAGCGGCGTTTTTCATGCACATCATCTGCCGTTATAATCAGGTACAGTGCCACAGCAAGGGGAATTAACGCCCCGCCGATATTAACGGAAAGGCCGGCATAAATATGAATGTTGGGCAGAAAACCGGCCACCAGCATGGACAGTAAAATGGCCAGGGCCTGCAGTTTCGTTAGCCGCATTCTATCCAATACCCGGTGCAAAAATCCCAGGTAGATGAGTATAGTAACAATCAGCAAGCTCAAAAGGCCCAAATCTGTAATATGCATAGCTACAGCCTCCCTAATTTGCCAAATCCCAAAAGGCCAACAATTAAGTGACCGCAAAGCGTTTTTAGTTTACCCGCCAAAAGCAAAAATAATAAAAAAAGCTTGTACCGTAAAAAAGTACAAGCTTCGCCAAAATTGTCTTATTATCTTAAGAAACCTTGCAGGATGGCTTCTTCCGCCTCCTCTTCCGTTAAGCCCAGCGTCATCAGCTTTAACAACTGTTCAGAAGCAATCCTGCCGATGGCGGCTTCATGGATCAGTTCAGCGTCGGAATGAAAAGCGGAAATTTCCGGAATGGAAGAAACTTTGGCATTATCCATAATAATGGAATCGCATTGAATATGGCCGCGGCATTTGGCATAACCCAATAAATTTAAATGAAATACTTGCTTGGAGTTATCCTTGGCCACAGAGCGGGAAACAATTTGGGCCGCCGCACCTTCCCCCAACAGCTCCACGGTAATGATGGATTCAGCACTTTGCTCCAGGTCAGTCAGTAATCTTTCCGTCACGATTAAATGGGCATTTTTATGCAGGCGCACTATCGTGTCGCGCTTTGTCCGGTCAACACCTCTAATTTGCACCATTTCCAGCTCCACCACACCGTCTTCTTCCACTTCAATAATAGTTTTGGGATTAAGGATGCGCCCGCCGGTGCCTTCACCCTGACCATAGTGCTTCTCCACATATTTTACTTTGGCACCTTTACGGACAAAAAACTCATGTACGCCGTCATGCTGGGCTTTTTCACTGCCGGCATTATGAATGCCGCAACCGGCCACAATGAGGACATCGGCATTTTCACCAATCTCAAAAGTGTTGTACACCAAATCCTCCATGCCTTGCGAAAGAATCACAGGGATATGGACACTTTCCTTTTTGGTTCCCGGTTTAATGAAAATATCAATGCCGGGCTTGTCCGTTTTGCTAACGATCTCAATATTAGCCGTGTTTTTACGATCCACAGCCTGCCCGTTTTTGCGCAGATTATAAGCTCCCGGTGGGATGGAATGTAAATCGGCAATTTCCTGCAATAATTTTTTATCGATCGCATTCAGCATTGACCGGTTCCCCCTTTATACAATCATCACGGCAACGACAATCTAAATCCATTTTTTCCAAGTCTGCCAGGAATTTATCCCTACTGGTAATCTCGCTAACTCTACCCTGGTCAATGACAATTACTTCATGGGCCAGGCGCAAAATTCTCTCCTGATGCGAAATAATCAACAGTGTGGTTTCATATTTTTCATGAATCTGCTGAAAAGTTTCCGTTAACTGCTGAAAACTCCACAAATCAATGCCTGCTTCCGGTTCGTCGAAAACGGCCACCTTTAATTTACGGGCTAAGAGTGTGGCAATTTCAATTCTTTTCAGTTCGCCTCCGGAAAAACTGGCGTTAATTTCACGATCTAAATAATCTTTAGTGCATAAGCCCACATCATAGAGAATATCACAATTTTCTGCATCCAGTTCCTGACCGGAAGCAATTTCTAAAAGCTCACGCACTCTGATTCCTTTAAAGCGAGGCGGCTGCTGAAAGGCATAGCCAATGCCCAGCTGTGCCCGCTCGGTGATACTTTTATGGGTAATATCTTCCCCGTCCAACAAAATTTTACCGGCGGCCGGCTGGTATATCCCCATAATAGTTTTGGCAATGGAAGACTTGCCGCCTCCATTGGGGCCGGTCATTACATAAATTTTCTTTTTGTCCAGCTGCAGGTTAATATCTTTTAGTATCTGCAGCTTTTTATTGTCTTCAGTGACCACAACACTGACATCTTTTAGCTCTAACATTTTTTTGCCTCCGTCCCTTAAAAACTTACCCTTTATTAGCATACAACAGATTGATGCAGATGAAAAGAACAAATCTTACTAATTTAGTCGGAATATAATTACAGAGTTTTCCCGCACACAATTTTTCCTGGCAAATATAATGTAGTAGCCAAAAAAGCGCTGTGAAGATTATAACATCTTCTTTGTGCTCCGGCAAACCAGGGAATGAGGTGAGAAAAAGTGCTGCGTAGCATTATCAGTAAAATGAAAAAAGCCGCCAAATTTCTCAGCTATCCCCTTTTACAGTATATTCCCATTACCATCAATTCACTCTATAGTGGCGGCTGGCATGATCCGCTCCAATCCAACCCGGAGCTTTTGCTTTTTCAAAATTACGAAGCTTTTCAATCGGCTCTGTATCGTTTTGGCTTCCAAAATCTCCCCGCTGCACCTGCAGGAGAACTCTATGTTATCTGCCTCAATTTTAAAGCCGAACTGGTGCTTTTTCGCTATTTAACGTGCAAAATTTTCGGCCAGGAGCAGCCCGGCAGCATCCATACCTTTTACATGACAAAAAAATACTTCCCGCACCGGTCCATACATTTTGTCCTCTGTACAGACGAGGGCAGGAAGTTGCGCAGTTTCAATGAAGAAATATATTAATTGAGCTGCACAAAGCGAACTGATTTAATGGCATCAATTTTTTCCAGCTGCTGTAAAACCTGATCAGGCACACAGCTGTCCACTTGTAAAACCATTAGTGATTCACCGCCGGCAGTCTGGCGCCCCACCTGCATACCGGCAATATTGATATCATTCTCTCCCAGTGTAATGCCGAAACGGCCGATAACTCCGGGCCGGTCATTAAAGGTGGTAAGCAACATATAGCGGGACGGAATAACTTCAATACGGTAAGTGCCAATCTGGACAATACGGATATCATTTTTATTGAAGAGGGTGCCGGCAATGGTTTGAATGCCTTCATTCGTTTTTACATTTACGGTAACTAAATTAGTAAAGTTCTCCACTGTGGAACTGGTAACTTCACGCACTTTGATACCGCGCTGTTTAGCAATGTGCGGGGCATTAACATAGTTGACAGATTCACGCAAAATAACACTCAAAAGGCCAATCAAGAAGGAATTGGTCAAAGGTGTTACCGGGAAAGATGCCATTTCGCCGCTGTAGATAATCTCAATATGTTCAATCTGGCCGTTAAAAATTTGCGAATATAAAGAACCCATGGTCCGCAAAAGCGGTACGTAGGGAGCCACGGCATCCATGGTTTCCGGCGGGATCACTGGCATATTCACAGCGCTCACTAAAGGTTTATCAAAAAGGGCATTGAGAACTTGTTCTGCCACATGTACAGCCACATTAACTTGCGCTTCCAGGGTGGAAGCACCCAAATGGGGAGTCACAATGACATTGGGCAGTTTGCAAAGCGGGTTGTCAACGGCAGGTTCTTCCTCAAAAACGTCAATGGCTGCCCCGGCAACTTTACCGGATTGTAAAGCTTCGCAAAGAGCTTCTTCATCAATTAAGCCGCCGCGGGCGCAGTTAATGAGGCGCACCCCGTCTTTCATCATGGCAATTTCTTCTCTGCCAATCATATGTCTTGTGGCTTTGGTTAAAGGGGTGTGGATGGTGATAAAATCGGCATTGCGGAAAATTTCTTCCAAAGAGGCCACGGTAACCCCTAATTTTTTTGCCCGTTCATCGGAAATGTAGGGGTCGTGTGCCAAAATATTCATGCCAAATCCTTTAGCCCGTTTAATTACTTCCGATCCAATGCGCCCCATGCCGATGACACCCAAGGTTTTCTGATATAACTCTACACCCATAAAACTGCTGCGCTTCCATTCGCCGGCCTTTAAAGAAGCATCGGCGGCAGGAATATTGCGGGCCAAAGAAGTCATTAACGCCATGGCATGTTCGGCAGCCGAAATGGTATTACCCTCCGGAGCGTTGAGAACAATAATACCACGCTCAGTTGCTGCCTCCACATCAATATTGTCTACGCCAACGCCGGCGCGACCAATAACTTTTAATTTTTTGCCCGCCTCAATTACCTGGCGCGTTACTTTCGTGGAACTGCGCACAATTAAAGCGTCATATTCCCCAATAGTGTCTATTAATTCTTCCGGGGTCAAGTCAAGTTTGACATCAACTTCAACTTTTTCCCGCAGTTTGTTAACGCCCAGTTCCGAAATCTTGTCACTAACCAAAACCTTCATTATTAATTGCCTCCTCCCGTTGTTTGTGTCACGGCTTTAAGCATTGGTCAGCTGACAAAAGCTTGTCCTCTTTCTATAAAAATCTGCACCCCTTCCGCCCGGAGTACCTAATTAAGCCGAGGTATAAAAAAAACTCCCTGTCTACAGTAATTCCTGCAGGGATAGTTTAATAATACCATAAGATTACCAGGAAGTGCAAGAAATTTTCTAGATTTTGTCGGCTGATTTGTTATTTTTTTCACTGGCCGCCTTCCGTAAAGCTGTAAATAAAACGGCCGCCGTGCGGTCATGTCTACATAACCATTCAGGGTGCCACTGTACTCCCAAAGCAAAAGGATGCGACGGAAACTCCACCGCCTCTATAATACCGTCTGCTGCCACGGCACTGACTTTACAGCCGGTACCGGGCTTACGGATGGCTTGGTGATGGAGACTGTTTACACGAAATTTCTTTTTACGTGTCAAGCGGTACAATAAAGAACCGGGCTTAACATAAACCTGATGAATGGCATACATGCGTGGTGCCCGCTGCTCATGCTGAATTCGCTGCACCTTAGTCAAATCCTGCCATAAAGTCCCTCCTGCTGCAATGGCCAGGAGCTGTGCCCCCCGGCAGATGCCTAAAACGGGAATTTTGTGCCGAAGGGCATAACGGGCCAGATACATTTCCATGCTGTCCCTTGCCGGCTGCACATATCCTTGGGCAGGTTCAGCTTCCTGGCCATACCAAACAGCATCCGGGTCTCCACCGCCACTTAATAATAAGGCATCAACCCCCGCCAGCATTTGGCGCCACAGTGAGGGGTTTGCGCAAATGGGCAATAAAAGCGGCACCGCACCGGTCTGGACCACAGCCTGCACATACGCCGTGGACAGTCTCTGCTCATACCCCACAGGGTTACAGGTGATACCGACACGAACAGACAGCTGGACAACCCCCTTCTGAAAAGTAAAATACGTAACAAATGTTACGTATTTTACTTAAAAATCTATTAAACCAAGGGAGATTTTAATGGCTTGATTTACCTTCTGCATCACCCGTTCATCCAATTCAGTCACTTTCTCCTGTAGGCGCTGTTTATCTATTGTCCGTATTTGCTCCAATAAAATCACAGAATCTTTTTCCAAACCATATTCTTTGGCCGCAATTTCAACATGTGTCGGAAGTTTTGCTTTATCAATCTGTGAAGTTATGGCGGCAATAATGACTGTGGGGCTGTATTTGTTACCCACGTCATTCTGAACCACAAGGACCGGGCGTACCCCGCCCTGTTCCGAGCCGACCACAGGGCTCAAATCGGCAAAAAAGATATGCCCCCGTTTAACTTCAAACTTATTCACTTTTTTCCCACCATCGATTCTGTAATAAGTGTGGCCTCATTTTCTACGGCAAAGGCTTCATTGGCCAGCCGCAGATTAAGTTTTGCCATTTCCGCATAGCCGCGCTGCATTTTTTCCCTGATCATTTTCTTTTCCCGTTCGGAAAGATACAGGCGCATAGCTTCGCGGATAAAATCAGACCGACTGCGCTTTTCCGAGGCAACAATATCGTCCACTTCTTCCAACAAATTATGAGGCAAACTAATCATAATACGCTTTGTTTCAGCCAAAGAAAGCACCCCCTAATTTTGACCTTCCGCAAGGTATACCCTCGGTACACGCCTGCTGATGGAAGTTATAACCTCGTAATTAATGGTGCCAAGCCAGCCGGCAACTTCATCCACATGAAGCTCGGCGCCCTGCTGACACCCAAACAGAACAGCTTCATCTCCGGCACGTACATTGTCAACGTCAGTTACATCAATCATGGTTTGATCCATACAGATGCGACCCACTATAGGCACTCGCCGGCCATGGACCAAAACCTGCCCCTTATTAGAAAGGAGTCTGCTGTAACCGTCTCCATACCCCACATTTAAAGTTGCAATTTTTGCCGGTTTTTTGGTGATATAGGTTCTTCCGTAAGAAATACCTACACCTGCAGGCACATCTTTCAAAAAAATAATTTTTGCTTTCAGCGCCATGGCAGGCCGAAGTTTCAAGAAATCTTTTTTTACTTCCGGGGAAGGATATAAACCGTACATCCCGATACCGATCCGCACCAGATCCAATTGCGCTTCCGGCAGCTGGATCACCCCGGCACTGTTGGCTATATGCTTCAGTGGGATGTGAATTCCCTTTTGCTCCAAGCGGCGGACTAAAGCCAAAAAACGCTTTAGCTGTTTTTTGGCAAATTCCAGATCCACCTGATCTGCGGTGGCAAAGTGTGAGTAAAGGCCGGCAATACGGATGCCGGGAAGTGTAGAAACATAGTGGATAAAATCATCTGCCTTGTCACAAGGAAAACAGCCAACACGCGTCATGCCGGTATCTACCTTGACATGCACCTCCATAATCTGCCCTGCCTTGACGGCTGCCTCGGAAAAAGCACGCGCTTCAGCAGGCGTAAAAACTGATGGTGTTATGTTATATTGCAGTAGATACGGGGCATATTCCTTTGGTGTGAAGCCCAAAATGAGAATAGGTGCTTGCAGGCCGTTTTCCCGCAATTCAACTGCTTCCTCAAACATACCCACACTTAAAAAGGAAGCGCCTGCAGCTACAGCCGTCCGCGCTACCTGTACTGCTCCGTGCCCATAACCGTTGGCCTTCACAATGGCCATCAGTTTGGTCTCCGGTGAGAGGAGAGATTTAAATTGCCGCAGATTATAAGCTATAGCGCCTAGATCGATTTCTGCCCAGGTCGGCCGCAGCGGGAATCCACACAAATAAAGCACCACCTATCTTTACAATACCTATTGTATTCCACGGTAGACGCGATTATTCCTGCCCGTAATGCTAGACCGGCATTGTATTTTTTAACCAGTTTGCATGTAAGTCCAGCAATAGGTTAGAGCTGGAAATAATCATGAATGGCACGGGCAGCATCTTGAATGCGGTCGGCAGCAATAAGACAGGAAATTTTTATTTCCGAGGTGGAAATAATTTCTATATTAATACCGGCCTTGCCCAGGGCAGCAAACATTTTTGCCGCCACCCCGGCTTGATGAATCATACCTGCTCCAATGACGGAAATCTTGGCCACATTATGCTGGTGCAACAATTCCTTGGCCCCGATTTCCTTTGTCAGGGGCGTCAAAATAGCAATTGCTTTGTCGAAATCTTCTTCGCGGATGGTAAACAGTATATCATTTTCACCATTGCGGCGCAAACTCTGCACAATTAAATCCACATTTATCCCGGCCTCGCCGATGGCGGTAAAAATCCGGGCAGCAACTCCCGGCCTGTCGGGAACACCGCGCAGAGCAATTTTCACCTGATCTACGTCACAAGCAATGCCGCGTACAGCTGCTTCCTTTTCCATCTCGGCAACCTCCTTCACCAATGTCCCCGCATTGTCATGGAAACTAGAGCGTACATGCAGTATCACACCATGCTCTTTGGCGCATTCTACAGCCCGGGGATGCAAAACTTTCGCTCCCAGGCTGGCCATCTCCAACATCTCATCATACGTAATTTCAGCAAGTTTGCTGGCATGATCAACAAGGCGCGGATCAACCGTATACACTCCGTCCACGTCAGTGTAGATCTCGCAAATTTGTGCCTTCAGGGCTGCCGCCAAAGCCACCGCCGTGGTATCTGATCCGCCTCGCCCCAGCGTATGAATTTCACCATCAGGACTAGATCCCTGGAACCCGGCCACCACCGCAATTTTCCCTGCCTTAAGGGCTGCTTTTACCCGCTCGGCCTCAAAGGCGGCGATCTTGGCTTCCAAGGGACTTCCCTTTGTTTTCACGCCTGCCTGGGGGCCAGTAAAGGAAACGGCCTCAAGGCCTAAGGCCGTGAGCGCCATGGCCACCAGCGCAATACTTACTTGTTCCCCGGTAGACAAAAGCATGGCCAGCTCACGTTCCGGCGGGTTTGGCATAATTTGTTTGGCCAAAGCCAGCAGTTCATCTGTTGTATCTCCCATGGCGGAAACCACCACAGCCACCTGGTTTCCGGCAGCCGCCGTCTTTGCTACTCTTTTTGCCACCTGAAAAATTCTTTCAATACTGCCTACCGAGGTCCCCCCATATTTTTGTACAATTACTGCCATAAATTCTTCCTCCAAACCTTTTCAACTTCTTACTCTACAACTCTCAGCACACTGTTGATACTTTGAATGGACGGCATTTCCCTGATCTTGGCCATGGCTTGATTAAAGCTGCCTTCCGTCACATCGTTTGTGACTAAGACAATTTCTGCCGTTTGCTCATCACTGCGTTTTTGAATAATCATATCTAAACTGACGCGCTCCTCGCCAAAGGCGGTGGCCAGCTTGGCAAAAACTCCCGGTTCGTTTTTTGCCTTCAGCCTTAAATAGAAACGCGACACTTGTTTTTCCATGGGCACTACCTTTTTGGGCACAAAATTAGCTTCGATAACATTATTTTTGATCTCATATTTAATGGCACTGGCTGCTTCCATGATATCGGCGCAAATGGCACTACCTGTGGGCAGCGAACCGGCACCGCGCCCATAAAACATTACCTCGCCCACCGCATCACCTTCCACAAAAATGGCGTTAAATTCATTTTCTACCGCCGCCAGCGGGTGGTTCAGCGGGATCAAAGTAGGATGCACACGTAGGATTAATCCTGTTTCCGTTTCTGCGCCAATGGCTAAAAGCTTAACGGCATATCCCAATTCCTGGGCATAGCGAATATCCCGCAGTTTGACTTTACTTACACCTTCCACATAAATATCGTCCATGGCAATCATGCCGGAAAAAGCAAGCCCGGCGAGAATATTGAGTTTATAAGCTGCATCCCAGCCGTCCACGTCGTTTGACGGATCGGCTTCGGCAAAACCCCTGGCCTGGGCTTCCGCTAAAGCAGTGCCGTATTCCTTGCCTTCCTTTGCCATCTGGGTCAAAATATAATTTGTGGTGCCGTTAATAATCCCCATAATTTTCTTAATGCGGTTAGCCGCCAAGCAGTGTTTCAGCGGCCGGATTAAAGGTATGCCGCCCCCCACACTGGCTTCATAAAAAATATTTTTCTGCTGCTTTTTAGCAATGCTCAACAACTGCTGCCCGTACTGGGCCATGAGATCTTTATTGGCGGTAACGACAAATTTATCGTTTTCCAAAGCTTGCAAAATGGCCTGGCGCGCCAGGTCCACACCCCCCATTACTTCCACCACAATATCAATCTCCGGATCCAAAACAACATGCTCCCATTTATCCGTCAAAAGTGTAGGATCCACTTCCGGTGCACGTGTTTTCTTTACATCGCGTACAGCAATACGCTTTACCTCCAGCTTTGCGCCAATTTTACGGCAGATCTCCCGGTAATTTTGCTGCAAAATTTGCAAAGCTCCCCCACCTACGGTTCCTAGTCCTAAAAAGCCAATTTTAATAACATCTTTCTGCATCGTGATCGCCCCATTTCTAAAATGTTTAATTTATGCTAAAAAATCGCCAAAAAATCAAATCTTCTCAGCTTTGCGCCAAAATTTCCAGTTTCTGCACCCCGTCCAGGGACGCAAGGGTAGTTAACAACTCATTGGCATCAACAGACAGCCGGCCTGTTTCAAAAGAAATTGTGGCATTGGCCACCCCCTGCAGCGGTATTCCCTGATTAATAGTTAAAATGCTGCCGCCTGCTTGGGCAATGGCATTGAGGACGGCAGAAAGCACACCGGGGATATGTTCAAGAATTAAAGCAATCGTTAAGATTTTTTCGCGACTGGCTTCGCGAAAAGGGAAAATAGCATCCCGGTACTTATAAAAAGCACTGCGGCTAATGCCCACGGTTTCAATAGCTTCATTGACGGTTTTGGCCCGGCCGCTTTTAAGCAGTTCCTTGGCCTGGGCCGTTTTTTTCAGCACCTTGGGCAACGCATTCTCTTGCACCAAGTATAACTTTTCCTGAATCACTTTTTCGCCTCCTGTCCACTGGGCGAGTACATTTATTCTTGCATGCTATACATTATAACACCGTCCTCTGACCTCTGCAAGAGCTTTTTTCTCACTCATAAAAAAACTGCCCTTTAACGGCAGCAAGCTTAAATCTAAAAAAGATTTGTAAACAGCAAAAAGTGACATCTAACCTGATTTTCTCATATATTAATTTAGCAAAGGTCAACTTCAACTTTATCTCCAAGCAGGCTTTAAAGCTTAAGCAGTAGTCCCTTAACCTTCTACTTACATAGACAGTAACGGCCGGGCTGTCTAGATGTGCATCAAGGAAAAAAGGAATGTTTTGCTTTGATCGACACGCCTGACAACCACTTGAAATCGCCGAAGGAATCGAAGTCTTTGGTTTGGTTAAGCAGTAAAACTAAAGCAAAAACTTGTCAGCTGTGCGGTAAACCTGTGCAATACAAAGTACCGACTGAAAAATATATATATTTTGAATGCAGGCAGGGCCATGGTTGGCGCGAATATTACCAGGATCAGGGCGGTTCCCGGCCGCAACCCGCCAAAGTTATCCGGCAACTTGGAGATTTATTCACTGAAGAACAAAAAAAAATCTACTCCTGCATTACAGCCATTCTGGCAGAAGATAAAATTATGCAATGGCAAATTGATATTTTGGAAAAAATAAATTATCTTTGTGAACAATGTCACGCCAGCAAACAGGACATCTATCAAGTTTTAAAGTTAATCACACTCTACCATAAAGCTCTGGGTGATGGCGAAAAATGAACAGGCCCTGCAAAAATTTGCCCCTCTTTAAGGAAACCTCAACAGGTTGCACCACAGCAAAACCCGCCGCTTGCGCGGCGGGTTTTAGTTTAGGGTGCCGGCTGTAAAGAAGAGGCAATGGCGGTCATTTCTTCTGCCGGCAAAGAGCCGGTGAGAATAAAATCGCTTTGGCCATTGGACCAGCACAAAGTTGCTAAATCATTACTTTTATTTTGCCAGTAAAATCCTTCCCTGCCGGCAAAATGAAGTTTTTGCGCATATTCAGCAGCAAATTCTTTCTTTTCAGCAGCCGGGTACTGTACCAGCGTAAAGGGCTTGCTCCCCTGGTAAACAAAGATGAGCTGCTCCCGTTCCGCTTCCGGTACCCGGGAAATAACATATAAAAAACTACCTTCCGGCAAAGAGGACGGTACGTAAACAGGTACCGGCCACCCTTTTTTTGCCTCCTCTAAGGTTAACTGTTCATACTGGCAGTGACTGGCTGCCTGCTGTTCTGCTGCCGCTTTAAACTCAAAAAGCGACGCCTCAATTTTAGGGTTCATTTCCAAAATTTTTACTTGCAGGCGATTTAACGGTTTATCATCTAAAAAAGTTTCCACCACCAGGGGGAAAAGAGTTTTTTTGTCCAACCAGAGTTTGACGGTTTCTCCCTGCATTTGCCCGCCGTAGCTTACCACATAAAAAGGCTCGCCGTGCAATTCTTTTTCGCCGCCAAAGTTAAAATTATCTGCTGCCAGCAGCTGGTTGAGATACCCGCTTAACATAAAGGGCGGTGCCAGCTCACCCGGATTACGAGTTAAATCTAAACGGTAATAATCATCAATTCCTGGCTGGTAAAGCCAAATTTGTTTCCCGTCACAGATGAAATACTGTACTTCATCATGAGTTTGCACTTCCACCCGCCAGCGATCAGGAAACTCCTGCCATTGTTTCACCTGGTACACCTGTTCACCTTCAAAACTATAAACCACTACCTCCAATTGAGCGTAGTAACTGTCCAACTGCCCAAGTTTACGCTCTATTTGCGGCAATATTTCCTCCTCTGTGAGCGCACAACCCGTCAAAAGCAGCAGTCCCGCCAGCAAGCTGAACAGAATCTTCCTCAGCAAACCTCACTCTCCCCTTTTGGCAAAACAAATGTCCGGAAAAAACGGCCGGCACTAAGCCGGCTCCAATCTAGGCACTGCCTTCACGTGACAACGCTTCTTTAACATATGTATTTTCACCTAAAACCAGATATGCCTGGGAAATAAATTTCAACAAATCACCTGCCACAAGTGATGTTTGCCCAAGCTTTTCCGCGGCCAAGTCACCGGCCAAGCCATGCAGGTAAACAGCCAATTGCGCCGCCTGCCAGCCTGTTAACCCTTGCGCCAAGAAAGAGAGTATTAAACCGGTTAATACATCACCGCTGCCGGCGGTGGCCATGCCGCTATTGCCGGTAGTATTAATGGCCACATTGCCCTCCGGATCGGCAATAAGTGTGTAGGCACCTTTCAGCACCACCACACTTTCATAACGGGCCGCCAGCTCACGGGCGCTTTTGATTCTGTCGGCCTGGATTTCCGCCGCCTTTGTCCCCAAAAGCCGCGCTGCTTCACCGGGGTGCGGAGTAAGTACGGTGGGAGCTTTCCGTTCCGCCGGCATTCCTGTAACAGCCAAGAGATTTAAGGCATCTGCATCCAGCACCATTGGTATGGGGCATGCTTGCAGGATTGTTAAAAGCAGCCGTTGCAAACCCGGCTCCCGGCCAAGACCCGGCCCCACAGCCAAGGCCTGACAATCAGCCCATTTTTCCTGCAAGTTTGACAAAGCGTCCGGATCTATACACCCTGCTGCACTTTCTGGCAAAGGCAGTAAAACTGCTTCTGCTACCGCACTGGCAACTATAGGCCAGATACCTTGCGGCACAGCAGCATAAAGCAACCCACAGCCTCCGCGTAAAGCAGCCTGCGCCGCCAAAATTGCCGCCCCGGACATCCCGCGGGAACCGGCAACTAAAAGGGCTTTCCCAAATGTTCCTTTATGTCCTTGGGCGGGCCGTGGCGGGAGTAAAGCCTGCGCAAGGGCGGGAGTTAAAAGAGAAACCTTAAAACCTGAGAGTAGCGCTGCAGGAATGCCGATATCCACAACTTCCAGCCTGCCCCTGTAGGCGGCCCCGGGGTATAAAAAATGTCCCAGTTTAGGCAAAGCAAAAGTTATTGTCATGTCTGCTTTGACAGCAGCTCCCAGTACTTGGCCGCTATTGGCACAAATCCCGGAAGGAATATCAACGGCCAACACCGGCGCCGGACTTTCATTAATTGCCTGGACAATTTTTTGATCTTTTTCTGCAAGTGGCCGTGATAAACCGGTACCAAAAAGAGCGTCAACAATTAAATCCGTCCTCTGCAGTTCTGCCTCCAAACTGTCCAGTGCCCCCGGCTCCTGCAGGCAAGTAATGGGAACTCCCAATTTCCTTAAGATCTGTAAATTAATTAGGGCATCGCCTCTATAGTCTTCGTCCCGTACAGCCGTCCACACATGCACCTCTTTTTTCCCATAAAAATGCCTGGCCACCACAAAGCCGTCACCGCCATTATTGCCGCGGCCGGCAATAATGGTAAGGCGCGGCCCGTAATTTGCTTTGTCAATGGCTTCTACCAGGCGCAGGCCCGCATTTTCCATGAGAATTACTCCTGGGATTAAATACTCTTGTATTGCCCTTTGATCAATGCGGCGCATTTCCTCTGCTTGCAGAACATGCAACTTTTCTCATCTCCTTTTCTTTCTTTTTAAAAAAAAGAGGCGCTAAAGGCGCCGATGACAGGAGTGCTCTACAGTTTGCTCCAACCTTACTTACTCTTTTTTGGCTGCACGTTTTGCTTCCAAATCACGAAGAGCTTTTTTTAAAGCATCGGCAGCCAAGTTTGAACAGTGCATCTTATTTGGCGGCAGGCCGCCCAGCTCTTCTGCCACTTGTTGATTGGAAATTTCCCAGGCTTCGGCAATGGTTTTGCCCTTAACCATTTCCGTAATGGCGCTGCTGGTGGCAATGGCCGCCGCACAGCCAAATGTGCGGAACTTGATATCTTCAATGACGTCATCATCACTGACTTTTAGGTAAATACGCATGATATCTCCGCATTTCATATTGCCAACTTCACCAATGCCGTCGGCATCTTTAATTTCTCCCACATTGCGCGGATTGGTGAAATGATCCATCACTTTTTCCGTGTACATTATCTCAACTCCTTTTTTCATTTACCCGGGTAAACAGATGACATGGAACGCAGGCGTTCAACAATTCCCGGCAATACTTCCAGAACATAATCCACATCTTCTTCCGTATTATCCCGACCCAGCGTCAAGCGCAATGAACCATGTGCCGTTTGATGGTCCAAACCCATGGCCATTAAAACATGGGAAGGATCAAGGGATCCGGAAGTACAGGCAGAACCGCTGGAAGCGGCAATGCCTTTGAGGTCTAAACTTAAAAGCAGCGACTCCCCTTCAATATATTGAATGGAAACATTCACATTCCCGGGCAATCTTTTTTCCGGGTGGCCGTTCAATCTGGTGTCTGCGATTGATAACAGACCTTTAATTAACTTATCGCGCAATGCACGCAATTTAGCC
>JAAYMK010000005.1 GCA_012521405.1 Bacillota bacterium | reverse complement strand
TATGAAAAAGCTGAATTTTCTCATTACAATGTGCCACCAAAGCACTGGCTATCTGTTTAATTAAATCTTGCGTATAGTGAAAGCCATAGCTTAAAGTCAGCGACTGTACGGCACTTAAGTTTAGCCCCACCAAAGCTCTTTTTTCTCTTATTTTTTTACTTGCGTCCTCATGTAAAAGATTTGCCAAATACCTTCTGTTATGTAAACCAGTCCACCTGTTATGTTCGTTATGATATTTTAGCTCATTTTCAATTTTTTTCCGGTGGGATATATCCAGGACTATACCTTCTAGTGCTTCTACTTCCCCTTTTTCGTTATAAACACCCTGCCCCAACTCCAGCACCCATTTTCTTTGCCCGCCTGCCGTAATGATTTCATATTCATAATTAAAGGACAAGCGCTTTTTTAACACACGTTCCCATTCTTTTTTCAGCAGGGGGCGATATTCCGGTGCTATTAACTCATTAAAAGAGAGGTCCCTATTGTAGAGAAGACTTTCAGGAGGATAACCGGTTAATTGCTGGCAACCGGCGGAAACAAAAAGCATCGTCCACTCTTCATCATATTTACAGCGGTAAGCTAAACCGGGAAGATGAGAAAGCAGCACGGATTTGCTGCGTTCGCTTTCCCGCAAAGCTTCTTCAATGCGCTTACGTTCCGTAATATCCTGCACTAAACAGATATGACCTCTTTGACGACCGTCGGCCAAAACTAAAGGCGCCACAGTTATATGTACCCAAACAATGGATCCGTCCGGTTTAATATAGCGTTTATCCATGGCATAACTGTCAATTAAACCGGCGCGCAGTTTGGCATAATTTTCTCTGCTTTCCTTTAAGTCATCGGGATGAGTAATGGCTTCCCAGCCGATACTAATAAACTCTTCCTTAGTTCGACCACAAATCTTTTCAAATTCTGCATTAACTTTTACTAATTCCATTCCTTTGGCCGCTGATTCGTCCCTATACAAAATGGTAATTCCTATAGGTGCCTGCTGAAAAATCGTATCAAATGTTAACCCCTTTTCCAAAAACATTTTGCTGGAGATTTTTTGCAGATGCAAAAGTTCCAGATGCACATTTATTCTGGCTGAAGCAGTCTTGGGCTCTAAAGGTTTGCGCAAATAATCCACGGCACCAAGCTCCAAACCTTGAATTTCTTTTTCCGGGTCGGTAGGATCGGTAAGGATTATAATCCGCGGTTTATTATCCTGCCAGCGGGATGCCATCTCTTTAAGCAACGCCAGCCCGTCCACAGCAGCCATGGTTAGGTCGAGTATCACCAGATCCAGATCCTGCTTTTGCAAAATCCTTAAAGCTTCCGTTTTGCTGTTTGCAGTAAAAACTTCATACTCGCCTAAGCAATCTTTGACCTGGAAACGGTCTGCAGCCATCTCTTCAACGACCAATATTTTAAGGATCACACTCACCCTCCTTAAAAGGCATTCAAAATCAATTAGCCGACGGTTCTTTTCGGCGTGAAGCCTACAACTTTATGAGAGCTATTCGCATCTTTAGGCAAAATTTCCTGCAAATGGAGGAAAATTGTTAATCTTTTTTTAATTTTGGCACAAAAAGCAGAAATCCGCCGTTATCAGCGGTAGTGAAATGCCGGGTCCGCTTGGCGGAACCGGCAAAACAAAATTGCCTCTCTACAGGATTAGTTTAGAAGCATACGGTCAGTACTTAATTGTGTGCCGCTTCTGAAGGCAAATTCGGCCACAAGATCCTCTACAGTCATTTTGGCGCGCGTTTCCCCTTGTAAATCTAGCATAATTTTGCCTTTATCCATCATAATGGTGCGCGTGCCAAGGCTTAATGCTTCCTGCATATTATGCGTAATCATTAAAGTACATAATTTGTACTCGGTGATGATTTTGTCCGTTAAAGCTAAAACTTTCCTGGCGGTGACAGGATCTAAAGAAGCTGTATGTTCATCCAAAAGCAACAGTTTCGGCCGCACCATGGTGGCCATGAGAAGCGTCAGCGCCTGGCGCTGTCCTCCCGAAAGCAGCCCCACTTTATCTTTGAGGCGGTTTTCTAAACCTAAACCCAGCTGCGCCAGTTGCTCGCGGAAAAATTCCTGCTCTTTTTTTCTAATGCCCGGTTGTAACCCCAGTTTTTTCTGTTTGCCGTAAGCAATGGCCAAGTTCTCTTCAATACTCATATCATACGCCGTTCCCGCCAAAGGATCCTGAAAAACCCTGCCAATTTTTTGCGCACGCTGCCATTCAGGCTGCGCGGTAATATCTTCACCATCAAGAAAAACCCGGCCCGCATCGGCCTCATATACTCCGGCAATGCAGTTTAAAAGCGTTGATTTACCTGCCCCGTTGCTGCCGACAATGGTGACAAATTCGCCGGCAGCCAGCTCCAGGTTAATATTGTCCAAAGCTACTTTTTCATCAATGGTTCCCTGATGAAATTTTTTCGTTAAGCCTACAATCTGTAACATCTGCATACACTCACTTTATTTTAGGTATATCGTACAACTTTTTAAAGATTTTTTTCAGCGCCCCGGTGGACATGGCCACAGTAACAATTACCGCCGAAACAAGTTTCAAATCCGTAGCCGGCATGCCGGAGGCCAAGGCAAAGGCAATAATGAGGCGATAAAGGACTGCCCCCAAGACTACGGCAATTAGCCGGCGCAATAAAGGTTTAGTACCAAAAACAACTTCGCCGATAATGACGGAGGCTAGGCCAATGACCACCATCCCCAGCCCCATGCCGGCATCGGTGTAGGATTGATATTGGGCAATCATCCCGCCTGCGGCTGCCACCAGCCCATTGGCCAAGGCCAAACCAATTAATTTCATTTTATCGGTATCGATGCCGGAAGCCCTAACCATTTGCTCATTATCGCCGGTAGCGCGCAGGGCAAAGCCTAGACGGGTCTGTAAAAATAGATATAAACAAAGCAAAACAACCATCGTGGTAACTGCGGCTACAACCAGCTTGTTGTACCTCCCTAAAGCACTACCTGCAAACAGCTGGTAAATAGAAGCAGCGTCCATTAAATGAATGTTGGCTTTGCCTGCCATAACCCGCAAATTAACGGAATATAAAGCCAGCATCACTAAAATTCCCGCCAAAAGGGGCTGAATCCCCAGTTTTGTATTTAATAAAGAAGTAACACTGCCGGCCACAAGCCCGGCTAAAAACGCAAACAACAAAGCAAGGAAGGGGTTGCCGCCGCCGCTGCAGTAGACGGCAACCACGGCGGCACCCAAGACAAAACTGCCGTCAACGGTTAAATCAGGCACATTAAGCGTACGAAAGGAGATAAAAACACCTAACGCCATCACCGCATAAATCAGCCCTAATTCAATTGAGGATATTACTGCTAAAAAACTCATATCTTCTACTCCAATTACTTTTTTCTTTAGAAAATTAAAAGACGTGCGCCTGCTCCAATATTGCCTGCGGAATTTCCACACCGATTTTGGCGGCTGTATCCAGGTTCAGATAGATTTCCACATCTTCAAAGGTCTTGACGGGCATTTCTCCCGGGTTTGCTCCCTTTAACACCTGGGCTGCCATCCGGCCTGTTTCTTTACCCAAAGTTGTATAATTAATCCCATAGGTGGCCAAGCCTCCATCGGCAACCATGGAATCCGCCCCCACATAAACAGGCAGCTTTGCTTCCACTGCAATTTGCGTCACCACCGGCATGGCGGAAGCAACCGTATTATCAATAGGAATAAAGACGGCATCCACCCTTCCCACCAAAGAGGCGGTGGCTTGTTGCACTTCAGAGGTGGCCGTCACCGTGGCTTCCACCACTTCCTTGCCGTTGGCAGCGGCAAAAGCTTTTAAATCATTAATGACGGCAACGGAGTTGGTCTCCCCGGCATTGTACAGAGCGCCAATGGTTTTAATCTCCGGCGTCAGCTTTAAAGCCAACTCCATAATTTTTTCCGCCGACACGGCATCGGAGGTGCCGGTAACATTGCCGCCAGGTGCCTCTAAACTGTCCACAAGGCCTGAACCTACCGGATCGGTACAGGCAGAAAAGATAATGGGTATTTCCTCCGTTTCACTGACCACAGCCTGGGCAGACGGGGTGGCGATGGCAATAATAAGATCATATTTCCCGTTAACAAATTTTTGCGCAATTGTTTTTAAATTGGATGGATCCCCCTGGGCATTTTGATAGTCAATAATCACATTTTCCCCGTCTCTAAAACCGTTTGCCGCCAATTCCGCAATGGTTGCTTCACGAATGGTATTTAAAGACGGGTGCTCTACAATCTGTAAAATACCGATTTTTGTTTTACTGTCTGCACATCCGTAGAGCCCTGCTGTCACTATTAGCAAAAAAATCATCAACAGCACTAAGCTAATCTTTGCTTTTTGCATAGTAATTCCTCCCCACAGTAAAATTTTTCTCTTCTTTTTTAGCTGCCCGCAGGATAAAGCGCCCCGGGATAATGCCCAAACACCAAAAAACGCCTGTCCTTTTGCAAGGACAGGCGTTTGCCTGCGGTGCCACCTTGATTGATGCCGAAGCATCCTCTCATACAGAGTGCCATCACACCCCTACCCTTTAACGCAGGTAAAGCGTCGAAGACTACTAAACAATACCAGGTATTGTTTTTCGCCTTCGCCCTCAGAGGCCCATTTGTCTACGGCTGCATCTGTCGGGCTTGCACCGTCCCCGGCTCGCTGGAAGACCGCTTCGTAGTTTTACTCCTCTTCAACGGTTTATCTGATTTTACCATAACCATTACTGCAGTGCAAGCAAAAATTAATTATACCGGGTTAATTTGATAATGCGGGGCTAAACCGATACGGGCCATACGGTAGGGTTTTTCCACCTTGTGACAAGTAACAGGAAAATGCGGCAAGCCTTTAGGAATACAGACCACCGTAGGTACGTCAAAAGTATGCTTTTCGGCGCCCAGTTCAATGGTAATTTCCGCCCCTAAATAACTTAAATCTTCCGTCCGTGTACCGAAAAAGAGCAAAATTTCATCATAAGGGTGCGTATGCTTTGTTTCATTCCACTTTCCCGGTTGGTTGTAAAGCCCCATGGTGAAATTAATTTGAAAATCCTTCCTGTCGGCACCGGAAAAAGTCAAATACTGAACGGCATCAGCTCCGCCGGGTCCCTTTTCCGCCTTTAATTCCTTAAACAAATAATTATATTTAGTTCCGTCCGTTAGCACTTGATCCGGTTCTTCCGGTCCCGGCCCGCCGGCATAATTGGCGGACATGGCCAGGTGAAGATGGCCAAAAGGCCGGTAAACTTTTTCCGTAATTAATGGACAGTGGGGAAAATTCTCCGGCGCCAAAGCAACTGTAGGCGTGGTAATTTTGTGTGCTTCCCATTCCTCCCCCATAAACAATTCCAATTCCGCACCAAAATAATTTAAATCTTCTTCATCGTAACCAAAAAAGAGCAGGTACTCGGCAAAGGGGTGAGTATGCGAGCCGCGTTCAGGCGTCCAGTTGCCTGGATTTTCATATACACCGAGAATAAAATTAATGTCAAACCCAGCCAGCTGCTCCCCGGTCATAAAAGTTAGTTGCGTCGCATTGGCCCTGGAAGGGGCAAAGCTCCCGCGAAAGGTTAATTTTTTTACCAAATCAGCATACTTCTTTTCTGCCAATATTGAACACTCCTTTCCGGTGCCTGATATAGTACTGTGCTTTAATTTAAAGTAGGCAGCACTTTTTCCACAAAGACACTGACCACTTTGGGATCAAATTGTGTTTCCGCATGTTTTTTCAATTCTCCGGCGG